>JAAYGT010000186.1 GCA_012727555.1 Alcaligenaceae bacterium
CGAGCCGCGTGAAATTACACCGCGTGTTGTGCGTGAAGAAGGTTACGGAGCAGGGCGCTGACATCATGGCTGAAATCAAGAATTACACACTGAACTTTGGTCCGCAGCACCCGGCTGCGCACGGCGTACTGCGTCTGGTCCTCGAACTCGACGGCGAAGTCATCCAGCGCGCTGATCCTCACATCGGTCTGCTGCATCGTGCCACAGAAAAATTGGCCGAACACAAAACATTCCTGCAGGCTTTGCCCTACATGGACCGTCTCGACTACGTGTCCATGATGTGCAACGAACACGCTTACGTCATGGCCGTGGAACGTCTTCTGGGTGTGCAGGTGCCTCTGCGTGCCCAGTATATCCGGGTCATGTTCGATGAAATCACACGTATCCTGAACCACCTCATGTCGCTTGGTTCCCATGCGCTCGACGTCGGTGCCATGGCGGTATTCCTTTATGCTTTCCGCGAACGCGAAGATCTCATGGATTGCTACGAGGCGGTTTCCGGTGCGCGCATGCACGCAGCCTACTATCGCCCGGGCGGTGTCTATCGCGATCTTCCCGACACCATGCCGCAATACGGTGAAACCAGCAAATACCGTGGCAACAAAGAATTGTCGGCCATGAACGAGGCGCGCTCCGGCTCCTTGCTCGACTTCATCGAAGATTTCACCAATCGCTTCCCTACGTGCGTCGATGAATACGAAACGCTGCTGACCGACAACCGCATCTGGAAACAGCGTCTGGTCGATGTCGGTATCGTCACGCCCGAACGCGCCAAGGCACTGGGCTTTACCGGCCCCATGCTGCGTGGTTCTGGTGTCGAATGGGATCTCCGCCGCAACCAGCCCTACGAAGTCTATGATCGCCTCGATTTCAACATCCCGGTGGGTGTGAACGGCGATTGCTACGATCGTTATCTGGTGCGTATTGCCGAAATGCGCGAAAGTAATCGCATCATTCGTCAGTGCGTCGAATGGCTGCGCAATAATCCCGGTCCGGTCATCACAGGCAACCACAAGGTCGCGCCTCCAAGTCGTGAAGGCATGAAGACCAGCATGGAAGACCTCATTCACCATTTCAAGCTGTTCACGGAAGGCATGCACGTGCCTGCCGGTGAAGTCTACGCCGGGGTCGAGCACCCCAAGGGTGAATTCGGTATCTACATGATCTCCGATGGTGCCAACAAGCCTTATCGCATGAAGATCCGTGCCCCGGGTTTCGCGCACTTGCAGTCCCTCGACGAAATGACCCGTGGCCACATGATTGCCGACGCCGTCACTGTCATTGGTACGCAAGATATCGTGTTTGGCGAGATCGATCGTTAATTGGCCACGGCCAGGTAAGAACCGGACAAAACTATGCTGCTTTCCGAAAAAGCCTATCAACAGATCGACAGGGAACTTGCCAAGTTCCCGGCCGATCAGCGTCAGTCCGCCATCATGGCGGCACTGCACATCGCCCAGGAAGAAAAAGGCTGGGTTTCCCCCGACGTCATCGCCGATGTCGCCGCTTATATTGGCGTCGAACCCATCGCGGTCCAGGAAGTCGCCACGTTTTACAACATGTACAGCAATAAACCGGTCGGGCGTTTCAAGCTCACCGTGTGTACCAATTTGCCGTGTGCCCTGCGCGATGGCGTGAAAACCGCGGAATACCTCAGGGAAAAACTGGGTATCGGTTTTCACGAAACAACGCCCGATGGCCTTTTCACTCTTCTCGAAGGCGAGTGCATGGGGGCCTGTGGCGATTCACCCGTCATGCTGGTCAACAACCGTCATATGTGCGTGCGCATGACACCTGAACGCATTGATGCCATGATCACTGAACTCAAACAGCACGGAGAATCTGCATGAACGCTCCGGCTTTACTGAACAAATTCACCCAGGGGTTGCAGCCCGATCCCGGCGCCAATCTGTCGAACAGCATGATCTTCCACGATCGGCACATCAACCCGCAAATTGTTGCGGGCCTTGATGGTTCCAACTGGGGAATTGACGACTACATCAAGCGTGGTGGTTACGAGGCCCTGCGCAAAATTCTCACCACTGGCATGAAACCCGAAGACGTCATTGCTGAAGTCAAGGCGTCTTCGCTGCGTGGTCGCGGGGGCGCAGGCTTTCCAACCGGGCTCAAATGGAGCTTCATGCCGCGCACGTTGCCGGGCCAGAAGTATCTGGTTTGCAACTCCGATGAAGGCGAGCCCGGTACCTTCAAAGATCGCGATATCTTGCGTTTCAATCCGCATATCGTCATCGAAGGCATGGCCATTGCCGCCTATGCCATGGGTATCACCGTAGGGTACAACTACATTCACGGTGAAATCTTCGAAGTGTATGAACGCTTCGAAGAAGCGCTTGAGCAGGCGCGTGCAGCCGGTTTCCTGGGCGATAAAATCCTGGGTTCCGACTTCAGCTTCCAGTTGCATGCATTCCATGGCTATGGCGCCTACATTTGTGGCGAAGAAACCGCCTTGCTGGAATCCCTGGAAGGCAAAAAGGGCCAGCCACGTTTCAAGCCGCCCTTTCCCGCCAGTTTTGGTCTGTACGGCAAGCCCACCACCATCAACAACACCGAAACCTTCGCTGCGGTTCCCTGGATCATCCGCAACAGCGCCCAGGAATACCTGGAAATCGGTGTGCCCAATGCGGGTGGCACCAAACTGTTTTCCGTGTCGGGCGATGTCGAGTTGCCCGGCAACTACGAAGTACCCCTCGGTACACCGTTCAGCAAGCTGCTGGAACTGGCTGGTGGCATGCGCGGTGGCCGCAAGCTCAAGGCCGTCATTCCCGGGGGTTCCAGTGCGCCTGTGTTGCCCGCCGACATCATCATGCAAACCAACATGGACTACGATTCCATCGCCAAGGCCGGCTCCATGCTGGGTTCAGGTGCGGTGATCGTCATGGACGAAACCCGTTGCATGGTCAAGTCCCTGTTGCGTCTTTCCTATTTTTACTACGAAGAAAGCTGTGGTCAGTGCACACCCTGTCGCGAAGGCACAGGCTGGCTCTATCGCATGCTGTTGCGCATTGAAAACGGCCAGGGGCGTCCCGAAGACCTCGATGTCCTCGATAACGTCGCCCAGAACATCATGGGCCGCACCATCTGCGCGCTGGGCGATGCCGCTGCCATGCCCGTGCGCAGTTTCATCAAGCATTTCCGCGACGAGTTCGCACACCACATCCAGCACAAGAGCTGCGTGGTTCCCAAATATCTGTAGGGTCAGGACACGCTCATGGTTGAACTCACCATCGATGGCATCAAAGTTGAAGCGCCCGAAGGCAGCATGGTCATCCAGGCTGCACACAAGATCGGCGTGTTTGTGCCTCATTTCTGTTATCACAAGAAGCTTTCCATTGCGGCCAACTGTCGCATGTGTCTGGTCGATGTCGAAAAGGCCCCCAAGGCCTTGCCGGCGTGCGCCACACCGGTCACGAACGGTATGGTCGTGCACACACGTTCAGAACGTGCCGTGGCCGCCCAGAAAAGCGTCATGGAATTCCTGCTCATCAACCACCCCCTCGATTGCCCGGTATGCGATCAAGGTGGGGAATGCCAGTTGCAGGATCTCGCGGTAGGGTACGGCGGTTCTGAATCCCGTTACCACGAAGAAAAGCGCGTGGTGCCCACCAAAGACATGGGCCCGCTCATTTCCACCGAAGCCATGCAGCGCTGCATTCACTGCACCCGCTGCGTACGTTTCGGTCAGGAAATTGCCGGTGTCATGGAAATCGGCATGCTCAACCGCGGCGAACACTCTGAAATCACGACGTTTGTCGGCAAATCGGTCGATTCCGAACTGTCTGGCAACATGATCGACATCTGCCCGGTCGGGGCCTTGCTGTCGCGTCCGTTCAAGTTCAACGCCCGTACCTGGGAAATGGCCCGTCGTTTTTCGGTCAGCCCGCACGATAGCCTTGGGGCCAATCTGGTTGTCCAGACCAAAATGGACCGCGTCATGCGTGTCGTACCTTTCGAAAACGATGCTGTCAACGAGTGCTGGATCAGTGACCGTGACCGTTTCTCCTACGAAGGTCTGTACAGCGAAGACCGTCTGGCACACCCCATGGTCAAGGGCAGTGATGGCCAGTGGCGTGAAGCCTCCTGGACCGATGCCTTGCGTGCCGTAACGCATGGTTTGTCCGAAGTGCGCGAGCATTTCGGCGGCGCGCAGATCGGCGCCATTGGGTCACCCACCGCTACAACCGAAGAGCTTGCGCTGCTGGCACGTCTTGCCCGCGCGCTGGGTTCGGAAAACATCGATTTCCGTCTGCGCACCATCGATCCCGAGTTCGATCAGGCGCTGGCCGGTACCCCCTGGTTGGGCATGCCCGTCACCGACCTGGCCACGCTCGATCGCGTACTGGTTGTAGGCTCTTTCCTGCGCAAAGATCACCCGCTCATGGCGCAGCGTTTGCGTCAGGCAGCCAAAGCCGGTACCCAGGTGTCTTTCATCGACGCCTGTGCCGACAACCCGCTCATGCCGGTGGCTGCACGTATCACCACCAACCCGCAGAACATCGCCAATGCACTCATCGAGGTGCTGGTCGCGCTGTTGCAGTCTGCCCAAAAACCGGTTCCTGCCGCGTTTGCCGGCGTTCAGCCTTCGGCTGAAGCCATGGCCATCGCCGCCAGCCTTGCGTCTGGGCAGCGTGTGGCTGTGCTGCTGGGCAATGCGGTTGTGTCGTCTGCCCATGCCTCGGTACTGGCAGCGAATGCATCCGCGCTGGCCAAAGCCGCCAATGCGCGTCTGGGTTTCCTGACCCAAGGTGGCAATACTGTGGGTGGTTACCTGGCGGGTGCCACCCCGGGCAAGGGCGGCCTGACTGCTGAACAAATGTTGCAGAATCCGCTCAAAGCGTACATTGTGCTGCACACCGAACCAGCACACGATGCCGACAACGGTGCGCGTGCCCTCGATACACTCAAGGCGGCCGGTTTCAAGGTTGCGCTTACCGCTTATCGTTCCGCAGCCCAGGACTGGGCCGACGTCATGCTGCCTGTGGCGCCGTTTACTGAAACATCCGGCACATTCGTCAATGCCGCCGGTACGGCACAAAGTTTCAAGGGTGTGGCGGCACCATTTGGCGATACACGTCCGGCCTGGAAGGTGTTGCGTGTACTCGGTAACCTGCTCGAACTGCCCGGTTTCGACGACGAAACCTCTGAGTCGGTTCGTGATGCCGTTCTGGCTGCCGGTGTCGATGCACGTCTGTCCAACGAAATCCGCCGTGAACCTGCTCTGGTGTCGGTCCAGGCTGGTATCCAGCGCGTCACCGATGTCCCCATCTTCCGTTCCGATGCCATCGTGCGCCGTGCCCACGCCTTGCAGCAAACCAATGCATCGCGTGCACCAGCTGCCCGTATGGCCGCCTCGTTGCTGACCCAGCTTGGTCTGAATGATGGCGACAACGTCAAACTCACCAGCACGCAGGGTAGCGTCACTGTGCCCTGCCTGCTCGATGACACTGTAGCCCCTGGTTGTGTCCGTGTGGCCACTGCGTTCGATGAAACGCTGGCACTGGGCAGCGGGGCTGGCCTGCTGAACGTGGAGCGTGCATGATGGAATGGGTTAACAGTATCGATCAATTCGGTGCCGATCTCCTCGGCCCAACGGTATGGCTGGTGATCTGGTCCCTGATCAAGATTGTGGTCATTGCGGTGCCCATTATCTTGTGTGTGGCCTATCTTACCTATTGGGAACGTAAAATGATTGGCGCCATGCACGTGCGCCTGGGGCCCACGCGCGTGGGTTATCGTGGTTTGCTGCAGCCGTTTGCCGACGTCTTCAAGCTGCTCACGAAAGAAATCATCATGCCCAGCAAGGCCAACAAGGTGCTGTACATTCTTGCACCCGTGGTCACCCTGATGCCTGCCTTGGCGGCCTGGGCAGTGGTTCCTTTTGGTCCTGAAGTGGTCTTGTCCGATGTCAACGCCGGTTTGTTGTACATCATGGCCATTACGTCCATCGGTGTTTATGGCGTGATCGTTGCCGGTTGGGCATCGAACTCCAAGTACGCCTTCCTGGGCGCCCTGCGTGCAGCTGCACAAATGGTCTCCTACGAGCTGGCCATCGGCTTCGTGCTGGTTACGGTCTTGCTGGTGTCTGGTTCGCTTAACCTCAGCGCCATCGTCAATGGTCAGGGGCAGGGCTGGTTTGCCGATCAGGGTATTACCTTCATGTCCTGGAACTGGTTGCCCTTGTTGCCCCTGTTCGTCATTTACGTCATTTCGGCGGTCGCTGAAACCAACCGTCACCCTTTCGACGTCGTCGAGGGCGAGTCCGAAATCGTTGCGGGTCACATGGTTGAATACTCGGGTATGGGTTTTGCCCTGTTCTTCCTGGGTGAATACGCCAACATGATCCTGCTGTCGGCCATGGCGTCCATCATGTTCCTGGGTGGCTGGATGCCCCCGCTCGACATCGCGCCGCTTACCTGGATCCCGGGTTGGTTGTGGCTGGGTATCAAAACGTTCGTGGTCGTCTCCATGTTCATCTGGTTTCGCGCAACATTTCCGCGTTACCGCTATGACCAGATCATGCGTCTGGGCTGGAAGATCTTCATTCCGCTCACCGGGGTTTGGCTGCTGATCGTCGCGATCTGGATGCAGACACCCTGGAACATTTGGCAATAACAGGCAAGGGCTGGATTATGGAAGCAATCAAAGACTTTTTCGGCAGCCTGATGCTGACCGAGATGCTCAAGGGCATGCGCCTGACGGGCAAGTACTTCTTCCGTCGCAAGGTTACCTTGCGTTATCCGGAAGAAAAAACACCGGCATCACCACGTTTTCGTGGTCTGCATGCGTTGCGTCGTTACCCGAATGGCGAAGAACGCTGCATTGCCTGCAAGCTGTGCGAGGCCGTGTGTCCCGCCATGGCCATTTCCATCGAATCGGAAGAGCGTGCCGACGGTACCCGTCGTACCACGCGCTACGACATCGATCTTGCCAAGTGCATTTTCTGTGGTTTCTGCGAAGAAAGCTGTCCCGTCGACTCCATCGTCGAGACCCACATTCACGAATACCACGGCGAAAAGCGCGGCGATCTTTATTACACCAAAGATATGCTGCTGGCTATCGGTGACCACTACGAAGCCGAAATCGCCCGTCGTCGTACCGAAGATGCCCCCTATCGTTGATGCCGGATCAGAACCATGATTTTTACAACTGTCCTGTTTTACCTGCTGGCTCTGGTTCTGGTGGTGGCGTCTTTCCGAGTCATCACCGCAACCAGTCCTGTCACAGGTGTGCTTCACCTCATTCTCGTGTTCTTCACGGCCTCCATGCTCTGGATGCTGCTGGGAGCTGAGTTCCTTTCGCTTTTGCTCGTACTGGTTTATGTCGGTGCGGTCATGGTGTTGTTCCTGTTCGTCGTCATGATGCTCGATGTGCGTATGGAAACCCTGCGTTCCGGCATGCGTGCCTATTTGCCTCTGGGCATGGTCATTGGCCTGGTCATGGTGCTGGAAATGGGTTTCGTGCTGGCCAAAACCTGGTTCAATGCGGGTCCTGCGGTTGCCATGGGTGAGCATTACAACAATACCCTGGCGCTGGGTACCGCCATGTACACCGATTACGTGTTCGGCGTACAGGTCGGGGGTGTCATTCTGCTGGTTGGTATGGTGGCCGCTATTGCACTGACACTGCGTCGCCGCACCGATGTGCGCCGCAATGTGCCGTCCGAGCAGGTTCGTGCGCGTGCCAAAGATCGTGTTCGTCTGGTGAATATTCCTTCACAGCTCGAAGCACCTGCCCAACAGAAAACCGACAATACTGCAGGGGACTCCAAATGACCTTGACACTTGCGCATTACCTGATTCTGGGGGCCATACTGTTTTCGATCGGTATTTTCGGTTTCTTCCTGAATCGTCGTAACCTGATCGTTCTGCTCATGTCCGTCGAGCTCATGCTATTGGCGGCCAACATGAATTTCGTGGCGTTTTCCACATGGTTCGGCGATACCGCCGGCCAGGTGTTCGTGTTCTTCATTCTTACCGTGGCGGCTGCCGAGGCTGCCATTGGCCTGGCGATTCTGGTCTTGCTGTTCCGCAACCTGAATACGATCAACGTCGAAGAACTTGACCGTCTCAAAGGTTGATGGGGTAAAAGAAAATGCAATCACCAAATCTTTACCTGCTTATCGTTCTGGCGCCTTTGTTTGGCGCCTTGGCGGCCGGTTTGTTCGGCACAGGCTTTCTGGGCAGTTTCGTCTGCCGCAAGGCCGCGCACCGCATCACCATTGCCGGTGTGATGGTGTCTTTCATTGGTTCGGTCATCACCCTGTTTCAGGTGCTCGACGGCCACACCTACGATGGCGTTCTCTATACCTGGAGCGTGATCGGTACAACGCCACTGCAGCTGGGGTTTCTCATTGATCCCTTGTCTGCACTCATGATGGTTGTGGTCACTGGCGTGTCGCTGATGGTGCATATTTACACCATCGGCTACATGGCCGACGACCCCGGTTACCAACGTTTCTTTGCCTACATTTCGCTGTTCACATTTTCCATGCTCATGCTGGTCATGGCGAACAACATGGTTCAGCTGTTCTTCGGCTGGGAGGCCGTGGGCCTGGTGTCGTACCTGCTGATCGGTTTCTGGTTCAAGAAATCAACAGCCGTGTTTGCGAACATGAAAGCCTTTCTGGTCAACCGGGTGGGTGACTTCGGTTTTGTGCTGGGCATCGGCCTGCTGTTCGCCTACACAGGCAGCATGCATTACGGCACAGTGTTCGACAAATCTGCCGAGCTGGCCACGCTGGGTTTCCCCGGCACCGACTGGCAGTTGCTCACAGTGGCTTGTATTTCGTTGTTTGTCGGGGCCATGGGTAAATCGGCCCAGGTGCCGTTGCATACCTGGCTGCCCGACTCCATGGAAGGTCCTACACCCATTTCAGCCCTGATCCACGCGGCCACCATGGTGACCGCCGGCATATTCATGGTGGCCCGTTTCTCGCCTGTTTTCGAATACTCCGATACGGCGCTGTCGCTGATCATCGTGGTTGGTGCCATCGGTGCATTGTTCCTGGGTATCCTGGGCATCATCCAGAACGACATCAAGCGCGTGGTGGCCTATTCCACGCTGTCGCAACTGGGCTACATGACCGTTGCCCTGGGCGCTTCGGCGTATTCCGTGGCTATTTTCCACCTCATGACCCACGCCTTCTTCAAGGCGCTGCTGTTCCTGGGGGCCGGTTCCGTCATTATCGGCATGCACCACGATCAAGATATCCGCAATATGGGTGGTCTGCGCAAGTACATGCCCATTACCTGGATCACCTTCCTGATCGGAACACTGGCCTTGGTGGGCACGCCGTTCTTCTCGGGCTTCTACTCCAAAGAGCACATCATCGAAGCCGCTGCTTTGTCCAATGTGTGGGGCGCCGGTTTTGCCAAGTATGCCACCCTGATCGGTGTGTTCGTCACGTCGCTGTACTCCTTCCGTGTCTACTTCCTGGTTTTCCACGGAAAAGAGCGTTTCGATACCTCGGGTCACGCGCACCATGGCCACGATGACCACGCCCACGATGATCACGGTCATCATGGCGGTACACCCCACGAATCGCCCTGGGTTGTTACGCTGCCTCTGGTATTGCTGGCCATTCCCTCCATCTTTGCCGGTATCTGGTTCGTCGACCCCTTGCTCTTCAATGGCTACTTCAACGGTGTCATCACGGTCATGGCGTCGCATCCTGTCATGGCTGAACTGGCCGCCCACTGGAGTGGCTGGATGGGGTATGCCCTGCACGGTTTCGTTACTGTGCCTTTCTGGCTCATGATCGCTGGTCTGGTGGTGGCCTGGTACTGCTACATGGTGAATCCCGCTGTCCCGGCGGCCATTCATCGCAGCTTGTCCGGTGTCATCACCATCCTTGAAAACAAGTACTACTGCGACTGGATCAACGAACAGATCTTCGCCCGTGGTGCCCGTGCCCTTGGCCGTGGTTTCTGGCAGGTGGGTGATCGCGGTCTGATCGATGGCCTGCTGGTCAATGGCAGTGCGCGTGTCGTCGGTTGGGTGTCGGCCATCAGCCGTCACCTGCAGTCCGGCTACATTTATCACTATGCCTTTGCAATGATCATCGGGATCATGGTCTTACTAACCTTTTTCGTGCTGACGGTTCAATAATGGCTAGCGATATGGCGTCTTCTACTCTTCCCTGGTTAACGCTTGCGATTTTCGTACCGATCATTGCCGGGCTGTTTGTTCTGCTGCTGGGTCGTGATGACAATCCCGGCCCCGCCAGGGCCTTGTCCCTGGTGGGTGCGGTGGCAGGTTTTCTGGTCACCATTCCTCTGTATCTGGGATTTGACTCATCCACTGCAGCCATGCAGTTTGTTGAAAAAGCATCCTGGATCGAAGCGTTCGCCGTGAACTACCATCTGGGTGTTGATGGTATTTCGCTCTGGTTCGTCTTGCTCACAGCCTTCATCACCATTATCGTGGTCATGGCGGGCTGGGAAGTGATCACCAGTCGCGTTTCGCAGTACATGGCTGCGTTCCTGATTCTTTCAGGGCTTATGGTTGGTGTGTTTGCTTCCCTTGATGGCATGTTGTTCTATGTCTTCTTCGAAGCTACGCTCATCCCCATGTATCTGATCGTAGGTGTCTGGGGTGGCCCCAACCGTGTGTATGCGGCATTCAAGTTCTTCCTCTACACGCTCATGGGTTCGCTGCTCACCCTGGTGGCTTTCATCTACCTTTGGCATGCGTCGGGTGGGTCCTTCGATATCCAGACATGGCACACGCTGCCGCTGGGCTACACACCACAAATCCTGATCTTCCTGGCCTTGTTTGCTGCTTTTGCAGTGAAAGTGCCCATGTGGCCGGTGCACACCTGGTTGCCTGATGCGCACGTTGAAGCACCTACCGGTGGTTCGGTTGTGCTGGCAGCCATCATGCTGAAGTTGGGTGCCTATGGTTTCCTGCGTTTTTCGTTGCCGATCGCACCCGATGCCTCGCACAGTCTGGCCGGTATCATCATCGCGTTGTCCCTGATCGCCGTGATCTATATTGGCCTTGTGGCCATCGTTCAAGACGACATGAAGAAACTGGTGGCCTATTCATCGGTTGCCCACATGGGTTTCGTCACGCTTGGCTTCTTCCTGTTCAACACAGCGGGTGTCGAGGGCGCCATCGTGCAAATGATCTCGCACGGTTTCGTCTCCGGTGCCATGTTCCTGTGTATCGGGGTGCTCTACGATCGTCTGCATTCACGTCGCATTGCTGATTACGGTGGTGTCGTGAATGTCATGCCCCGGTTTGTCACCTTCTTCGTCCTGTTCTCCATGGCCAACGCCGGTTTGCCGGCCACCAGTGGTTTCGTGGGCGAATTCATGGTGATCATGGGCGCCGTCGAGTACAACTTCTGGATCGGCTTGCTGGCTGCCACAGCACTGATTCTTGGTGCGTCGTACTCGCTCTGGATGGTCAAGCGCGTTGCTTACGGTGAAATCACCAATCCGCATGTGGCTGAAATGCAGGATCTCTCCGGTCGGGAATTCCTGATCATGGGGATCATGGCGATTGCCGTTCTTTACATGGGTATTCATCCGAAACCGTTTACAGATGTCATGCACGTGTCGGTGGAAGCCTTGTTGCAGCACGTCTCAATCTCGAAACTGTAGACCTGAACTACTATGCAAAACTCATTCGATTTCGCTTTAGCTACGCCCGAGATTCTGCTCCTGATCCTGTCGTGTGCTGTACTGCTCCTTGATGCATTCGACAAGTCGGAATCACGGCAAACCACATTCAGCCTGAGCATGGCTACGTTGGTCCTGCTCACGGTTGTTTCCTTGTGGCAATGGAGCGATGGCGTGCAGGGCTCATCGTTCGGCGATCTCTATGTCGTCGATTCGCTGTCTCATTTCCTGAAGGTGGTGTCCTACATCGCGGTTGCCGTCACGCTCATTTATGGTCGTGAATACGCTTTCCAGCGCGACATGCTCAAACATGGGGGTGAATTCTATTCACTGACCCTGTTTGCCCTGCTGGGTCAGATGGTCATGATCTCTGCGGGCAGTATGCTCACTGTGTATCTGGGCATTGAACTGATGTCGTTCGCGCTGTATGCATTGGTTGCCTTGCGTCGCGACAACCTGCAGTCCACCGAAGCCGCCATGAAGTACTTTGTACTGGGTGCCATGGCTTCCGGTATTTTGCTGTATGGCATGTCCATGATCTACGGCGCAACAGGCCACCTTGATCTTGCACAGATCGCCCAGGTGATCAGTTCGGGCAAAGCGCAGCAATTGCCACTGGTGTTCGGTGTGGTGTTCATCGTTGCGGGTCTGGCCTTCAAACTGACTGCGGCTCCTTTCCATATGTGGACGCCCGATGTCTACCAGGGGGCTCCCACGGCAGTCACCCTGATCGTTGGTGCGGCTCCCAAGCTGGCTGCGTTTGCCATCACATTGCGTCTGCTGGCTGAAGGTTTGCATGGTATTGCCCTTGACTGGCAGCCCATGCTGCTGATCATGGCTGTGTTGTCGCTCATCATCGGTAACCTGGCGGCCATTGCACAAACCAACTTCAAGCGCATGCTGGCCTACTCAACGGTTTCCCACATGGGCTTCGTGTTCCTGGGGCTGTTGTCAGGGGTTCTCGATAATCAGGTGGTTCTGGCTGGCCAGGCGTATGGTTCTGCACTGTTTTACGTCATTATTTACGTGCTGACCACGCTGGTTACCTTCGGCCTGATTCTGCTCATGAGCCGTGCCGGTTTCGAATGTGAAGAACTCTCCGACCTGAAGGGCCTGAATCGTCGTAATCCTGTGCTGGCCGGCATTCTCATGTTGTCCATGTTCTCGTTGGCCGGTATTCCTCCGTTGGCTGGCTTCTATGCCAAGCTGGCTGTGTTGCAGGCGTTGGTGGGGGCCGGTTATGTGGGCATTGCCATCGTTGCCGTTATTTTTTCGCTGATTGGTGCGTTCTATTACCTGCGTGTCGTCAAAATGGCCTACTTCGACGAGCCTGAAGGTGAGGTTCATCCCATTCAGGGTGGGGCGCTTGCCCAAGGTGTCATGTCGGTCAATGGTCTGTTGATCATTGTGCTGGGTGTCATGCCGGGTGGCCTTATGTCGCTGTGCGTACAGGTCATCGAGTCCTCACTCAAGTTCTGACGCATGGATCAGTCGCTGGCCACTTGGCTTCTGATTCTGCTGGCGCTCGTCACGGCTAATCTGCCTTTTGTTTCCGAGCGCCATTTCCTGCTTTTGCCGTGGTACATACCCGGCAAGGAGCGGGGAGGTTCTGTTGCTGTCAATTGGGTTATTTCCGTGCTGTTTGCTGCCGTTCTGGTCGGTTTTGGTTTCATTATTGACTGGCTGGTGGGCGGTTTGCTGTTCGTAGGCCTGGGGGTTGCCGGCGGTGGCGTGTTGCTCCTCAGCCTGTCGCTTGTCGGCTTGCTGGCAGTTCTGATCTTCTGGGTGCCGGGCGTGTGTGTTGTCAAGGGTGACGCGGCTCACAAGCCGTTCGTTGTGCGTCTTGCTGAGTTGCTGGTGTTCTACGCACTGGTCGGGGTGCTGGGTTTTGCCATTGAATCCAGTCTGGGCAACCCCTTTGCCAAAACCTGGGAATTCTATGCCATTACGCTTTGTCTTTTCCTGGTGCTTGCGTATCCCGGTTTTGTGTATCGTTACATGATGCGTCGTCGCAAGCCTTCTACCTCACCCGTTTGATTCGCCCCACGTTTTGTTCGGGTCACTGGCTGTTTCTGGTCCGGCCGCACGTTTCCCCGGCCATTGCCCGCTTCTTTTCGATGGTCCCCCCCATCCTCGGTCCCTTTTTCCTCCGATTCGTTTGTTCAGGAACTCTGTGTCATGACACAATTGATTCTTCAGGCTCCTCACCTGGTTTCTTCCACGCTTGAAAAACTGGCTGTTCTTTCCAGCGCGCAAGGTATTCAGGAACTTGGTCCGACGGCAGTACGTCTGATCGACGTGGATCCCGATTCGCGTGCGCACGTCGCTGCCCTGTGCGATCAGGAAGGTCTTGACTACGCGTACCTGGATGCCATTCGTTTGTTGCGCGAATGCCGTGTTCTTGCCATGGACATGGACTCAACCCTGGTGAATATCGAATGCATCGACGAGATTGCTGACATGGTGGGCCGCAAGGCTGAAGTCTCGGCTATCACTGAAGCCGCCATGCGTGGTGAAATCACGGATTTTGCGGAAAGCCTGACACGTCGCGTGGCGTTGTTGAAGGGTGTACCGGAAGCCGCTTTGCTGCGCGTCTATGACGAGCGCTTGCGTTTGAATCCGGGGGCTGAACGCCTGGTCAATGTGGTGCGTCAGCATGGCGTGAAAATCCTGTTGGTTTCGGGCGGCTTCACGTTCTTCACCGAGCGTCTAAAAGAGCGTCTTGGGCTTGATGCGTGCCATGCCAATGTGCTGGAAGTGCATAACGGTGTGCTGACTGGTCGTGTGCTGGGTACCATTGTTGATGCTGCTGGTAAAGCAGGACATGTGCAATCCCTGGCCGCCTCTTTGGGTGCTTCACCCGAGCAGATCATTGCCGTGGGTGACGGGGCCAACGACCTGCGCATGATGGCGCATGCAGCGTATTCGGTGGCGTATCGTGCCAAGCCGGTTGTGCGTGCCCAGGCAAACTATGCGTTGAATGTCAGCCCGCTGGACGCCATTTTGAACTGGTTCCGGCTTAGTCACTGATCTTTTTCAGTCCTTTTTGCCTCTCTAAGTGCGCATATCGAGCTGACATTCGTCCAGCAGCCATTCCCGAAAGTGCTTTAACGGTGCTAATTCTTCCTGATCGGGTGGGTATAAAAGGTAGTAACTTTTCTTGGGCGCCAAAAAATCTGGAATTTCAGGGGAGATCAGTGTGCGCAGACTGGATTCCTCTCGTACAAAAATATCGGAAACCAGACCAACGCCCAAGCCTGCAATCACGGCCTGGATGAGGTGGGCCGTGTATTCATATTGTGCTCCGAGTTTGATGTCACTGGGGTCGATTCCGTTGGCCAGCAGGCAGTCCTTCCATCCCGAATGAGGTGATGTGACATGTAGCAGGCGGTGCTTGAGTAAATCGCTCACTGTGTTGATGGGCTTTCGCTGCAACAGCGAAGGGCTTGCGATCACAACCGCTTTTGCATCAATCAGATGATGTTTGACAAGGTTCGGCCAATGCCCGTCACCCAGTGTGATGTAGGCGTCCATCCCTGATAATGCCAGATCAAATTCGCCAATACGCGTGTGGATATCGATCTGCAGATCAGGATGTTTGTCGTAAAAGCGCGTCAGTCGTTGCATCAGCCACTTTGATCCAAAAATTGGAAGTACTGCGAGCTGAAGCGCCTTGTTGCGGTTGCGGGCATCGTAGATCTGCATGCTTGCGCTACGTATGCGGAACAGTGCAGCCGAAATTTCATGTGCATAGCGTTCTCCTTCCCGGGTGAGCCTGACCTGGCGCCCTATGCGTTGAAAAAGCTGCGTATGCAGCGAGGATTCCAGTCCCTGAATATGTCGGCTGACTGCACTTTGTGTCAGATGCAACTCATCGGCGGCCCGGGTAAAGCTTCCCAGACGAGCTGCAGACTCAAAAGCCAGCAGCTGCGGCATTGACGGGGTCAGTTTGCGTAAAAACATTCATAAAACTCATTAATAAGATGATCTTTTCCTGGTTTCTTGATCAGATTCGCATGGCTACAATCAATCAAAATTAAAGCATTTTTAATGCTTGATGCTGCATTGGTAACGTAATTTTTCCTCATGCACATCGAGCCCGTTGCCGCGTTTTTTTCTGGATACACTCTGTTCAATAGTGGAGATTTGAATGAGCCAAAACGATGAATCAGTAGCCTCTGTAAAATTGCAGGTTTCACCCGAAGAATGGCAGATGCGCTGCGATCTGGCAGCACTGTACCGTCTTGTAGCCCTTTTTGGCTGGGATGATCTGATTTTTACGCACATTACGGCCAAGGTGCCTGGCAGTAAAGATCACTTTCTCATCAACCCCTATGGAATGATGTTCGATGAGATCACTGCGTCAAGTCTTGTGAAAATCAATTTGCAGGGCGAGAAAGTCATGGCGTCAGAGTACGACATCAATCCTGCAGGGTTCACGATTCACAGTTGTATCCATGCTGCTCGCGAGGATGCCATTTGTGTACTGCATACCCATTCCATCAATGGGGTGGCTGTCTCTGCGCAGAAATCGGGGTTGCTCCCGCTGTCACAGTTCGCATTTATTGTAATGCGCTCGCTCAGTTATCACGATTATGAAGGTCTTGCGCTTAATCCAGACGAACAGCCACGCCTTGTTCGTGATTTGGGCGAGACTAACTACATGATTCTTCGAAATCATGGTTTGTTGACGATCGGTCAAACTCCGGCAGATGCATTCCAGGCCATGCACCGACTCGAAGCCGCTTGCATGGTGCAGGTTCGTGCACAGGCGGGTGGCCC
>JAAYGT010000028.1 GCA_012727555.1 Alcaligenaceae bacterium
CACATGCAGCATGTCCAGCACATGCAGCATGTCCAGCACCTGCTGGCGTGTCCAGCCCTTGCGGTACAACAATTGCACCAGATGCCACTTGGCCTGCAACCGCGCCGGCAGGTTGCGCCGTGTAGCCTGGGTCAGCAAGTGGGCCAGGGTAACCAGCGCAAATGGGTTGTCGTGCGCCTGCAGTTCAGCCTGCCGGTCTTGCCAGTCCAGCAGCTTGGCCACCGGGAAATCCAGGCGCAAACTGCAGCCCGCATACGCGTACCCGAAATGGCGCGGCTGCCACGCTGCACTTCGGTCGGCCAGCACGGCCAGGCTCACCACCGGCGCGCGGTAACGGTCAAAAATACGGTAGTGGTACACAAACATGCGCTCGGGAAAAATGCGCTGGCGGGCACCCTGAATTTCCAGGTGAATGTACAGGCACAGCGCCTGGCCGGACTGCGCCATCACCCGCACCAGTTTGTCAACGTAGCGTTTGCCCGACTGCGCATCGCGTGCGGTGGCCTGCAATTCCTGGTTCAGGAACACAGGCGCATGCTGCCAATCCACCAAGGCATGCACCTGCGGAAAATAGAACAGCAGAAACTCCGGGAAGTGATGTTCGATGGCCTCTTTCCAGGGGGAATCGTAAGTGTCAGTTTTAGGGGCGAGTGAAGCGGGCGGATCGGCTGATTCCAGACGTTCGAGACGTTCGAGACGTTCGAGACGTTCGAGACGTTCGGGATGGGGTGAAGGTTCATTTTTCATGAACCTATTCTAACGACCTAAAAACCCGAAAAACCAGGCTATGTGACTGTTTTGGCATAGCTTTTCCAGTCACGCCACGCCTGTTAAAAAGCGTCCCGAAACCTGTCACACGTGCAGATTCACGTATTGAAAACAGTCGCAGCGTTGAGGTGGACTCTGAACGCAATCAAAAGCATGACTGCCAAGACCTTTAGGGATGAACCTTGCCTTGAGGTTCTGTCGGGGTGCTAGACTACGAACCCATACAGAACACACAAAACAAACACCACCATGCCCTCTGAACACCCCACGACAACAAACACCACCACAGACACCGCGTTTTCAACGCTGCCTTTACCCCCTGAGCAGCTCGACAACCTGGTCCAGCTGGGTTACAGCGCCATGACGCCCATCCAGGCGCAAAGCCTGCCCCCTATTCTGGCGGGGCGCGACCTGATCGCCCAGGCAAAGACCGGCAGCGGCAAGACCACAGCCTTCGGGCTGGGGCTGCTCAACCGGCTTAACCCTGCGCGCTGGGTGGTTCAGGCTCTGGTCATCTGCCCCACCCGCGAACTGGCCGAACAAGTTGCAGCGGCACTGCGCCGTCTGGCGCGCCCTATCGGCAATGTGAAAGTACTGACGCTGACAGGCGGCGCCACGGCACGGCCGCAGATCGAATCGCTGGCGCACGGGGCACACATCATCGTAGGCACCCCGGGGCGCCTGATCGACCTGACCGACCGGGAAATTCTCGACCTGTCGGCCGTACACACGCTGGTGCTCGACGAAGCCGACCGCATGGTCGACATGGGTTTCTTCAACGATGTGCTGCACCTGGCCCGCCTGTGCCCGGCAGAACGGCAAACCCTGCTGTTTTCCGCCACGTTCCCGGAAACCATCGAACGCGACACCGACACACTGCTGCGCAACCCGGAGCGGGTACAGGTCGATACACAGCACAGCCAGGGCCAAATCGAACAGCGTTTTTACGTGGTTGAAAACGAGGACAAACCGGGCGTGGTCATGCGCCTGCTGGCCCACCTGCGGCCGGCTTCGGCCCTGGTATTCTGCACCACGCGTGCCCAGTGCGCCGATCTGGCCGCACACCTGCGCGAACGCGGTTTCAGTGCCCTGGCCCTGCACGGCGATATGGACCAACGCCAGCGCGACGACGTACTGATGCAGTTCACCCATCAAAGCTGCGCCGTATTGGTGGCCACCGATGTCGCCGCACGCGGGCTCGACATCCCTGCCCTGGACGCCGTGATCAACGTTGATCTGGCGCGCGACCCCAACGTACACACCCACCGCATTGGCCGCACAGGCCGCATGGATGCGCGCGGGCTGGCCATTACATTGTGCACGGCGCACGAACGCCCGCTGGCCGACACGCTTGAACACGCCACCGGCCAGACCCTGGCCTGGCACCGGATCAGCGAACTGCCTTCAGGCCGCCTGAGCCCTTTGCAGGCCCCTATGGTGACCTTGCTGATTCTGGGTGGCAAAAAAGCCAAACTGCGCCCGGGCGACATTCTGGGCGCACTGACCGGCGATGGCGGTTTGACCCGCGAACAGATCGGCAAAATCACCGTGACCGATCAGGTCAGTTACGTGGCGTTGGATCGCACCATTGCACACAGCGCCTTCCGGCACCTGAGCACCATTGCCTTCAAGGGCAAACCACAACGCATGAAACTGCTGCGTTGAATTCAGACCGGCTTTACCTGTTCGAGCCCCTGTCTTCAGACCGGCTCCACGCCCATCGGAAACGGCAACGCCGGCAACTGGCGAACAATATCCTGCAAGGCTGTCTGCAGCATTTCTTCCAGCACCGGGTGATAAAACGGCAATTGCAGCAACGACGCCGCGGTTTCACCGCGTTGCACCGCCCAGGCCAGCAGGTGGGCAATGTGTTCGCCGCCGGCCCCCACCATGGCGGCGCCCAGCAACTTGCCTGTACCCGCCTGCGCATAGACATGCAGTAACGCACTTTGTGCGCCCAGGATTCGGGCCCGGCCATTCCCGCTACCCGATGCCTTGCCCACCAAGTGATCCGAAGGCAAAGCATCGAAACGGCCCCCCACGCTGATGACATCCGGATCGGAAAAGGCGATCCCCAGCGCCACCTTGCGCCGGAAGGGCACAACGGTATCACCCGCGACTAATTTAGCGGCATTGAATCCTGCAATGGCCCCTTCATCGGCCGCTTCGTGCATGAGGGGTCGATCGGCATTGGCATCACCCACAATAAAAACGGGCTGATTTTCAATTTGCAGGGTCTGGACATCAAACAGCGGTGTGCCACGCTCGTTCACCGGCAGGCCGGCGGCCGTCAGATCCAGCGAATCGGTGTTCGGACGACGGCCCAGTGACGCCAGCAACAGTTCAACTTTCTGGTGTTTGTCGCCCGCCTTCAGAATGACGCCATCGGGCGCGGCTTCAACCGCCGTGGCCTGACCAACCCAGATGGCCATTTCCTGACCAAAGGTGTCGATGGCATGACGGGCCAGATCCGGGTCACCAATGCCGGCCACTGTGGGGGCCAGGTCGGCCCCGACCACTGTAATGCCCATGCGTGAAAGCGCCAACCCCATTTCCAGACCGATTGCACCCAGGCCAAGTACGCCGATGCTGTCGGGCAGTGCGGCCAGTTCGAACAGTTGATCGGTGGTAACAACGCGTTCTTTGACGGGTTCGAGCCAGCCCGGCATGACGGGTCGCGAGCCATTGGCGATGATGACCGCTTTGGCGCGTACGTGAACTGGGCCGTCGGGCAGGTCAACGAGCAGCAGCGTAGGCTCAAGAAAACGAGCATGGCCGTTCAGCAGGTATTCACCGGCACCCGTGATGGCTTTTTTTGCAGCACTGGCGGCAAACGTGTCGCGGTGTTCGCGCACATGTTGCCAGGCGCGGGAGCGATCCAGTGTCAGGGCCTCGGCCCCGGCAATACCGGCTTGGGCCATGCTTTTTCGGGCAGCCCATTGGGCACCGGTATGAAGAGCTACTTTCGAGGGCATGCAGCCAACGCGGGCGCAGGTGGTACCCAACGGGCCGCCATCGATAAGCAGGAAGGAACGCCCTGCCCGCTTGACTTCGCGCATGGCGTACAGGCCTGCCGTTCCGGCGCCGATAATGGCAATATCTGTCTGCAGTTCTTTGGTCATGATGTCCTCTTTTTGAGTCAAGGTAGTTTTTGTTTGATTCGTTCTTTCAATATTATATTAGAATAATCTAATATACAAGTCAGGCGACTTGGCTGTTGCAAGCGATTCATGCAGGCGCTTTTCAGGTTCTTTTGCGGGGGTAGATTCTGGCGTGGCAGGTTCTTCTGTGGGGGCAGGTTCTGAAGCCGGTCTATGCCGGGGTGCGAGGGCGGTGGCTGTCCATCACACGGCCCCTTCGGGGCTTCCCGGTGCCGGCAGGCCGCCCGGGGCGGGGCCAGAACTCGCGCGGTCGATCCGGTGGATCGACAAGCGCCGCGCTCAAACAGCTGGCCCCTTGAACCCCCGGTCAGCCTGCCGGCACCGGCGTGTTCAAGCACAGCCACCGCCATCGCACCCCGGCACAGACCTGAGCGTTGCAGGCTGGCCAGCGCCTGTCGTCATGGACGCCAAAGCAGGTCGTACTCGTTGGCCAAGCTTGGCCAGAATCGGCCACGAAGCGTTGTTCAAACACGCCTTGCTGCGAGGTTCTGTCGGGGGTGACGGGAGCGGATTGTGCTTGAACCCGCCGCGGATCCGGCCCTGACCGGGGAAACAAGGGCCCAGCCTGTTTGAGTGCGGCGCTTTCGACCAGCTGGGGGCTGGTCGATCCGCACGAGTCCTGGGCCCGCCCCGGGCAGGGTCGGATCCGCGGGAAGCCCGCAGGGCCGGGTGATGCACAACCGCACACGTCACCCCCGACAGAACCGCCAGAAGAAACCCGCAACGCCACAAAAGAAACCAGCAGCCACAAACCGGCTACCCGCAAAAAACCACCCGAAACCAGGCAAGAAACAGTACTTCAAACCACCCACAAATTTTCTGCCCAACACCACAAATAATGCCCAACACCGCTTGCAAAGCAAAAATCACCGTGCTATAGTTCATGGCTTAGCAAGTTGATCCCCGATAGCTCAGTCGGTAGAGCGACGGACTGTTAATCCGCAGGTCAC
>JAAYGT010000187.1 GCA_012727555.1 Alcaligenaceae bacterium
GCCCAAGCCAACCAGACTCGTGGTTTGTTAAGTGAGTTCGGTCTGGTCTTGCCCGTAGGAATCCACGTTGTTTATCAACACGTGCCAATGTTGCTCGATCAGGCTAAAGAGGAGCTGCCGGGCATGTTTCGAGAGTTGATCTTGCGTTTGTTGACGCATCTGAAGGATTTGGATCATCAGGTCAGCGAATTGGAGCGACAAATCAATATCTGGCACCGCTCTAACGAGTTGTCTCGAAAGCTGGAGAAGGTCCCGGGCATTGGACCCATCACAGCCAGTGCGCTAGTGGCCTCAATCGGCGATGCAAAAAGCTTCTCTAATGGAAGGCAATTGGCAGCGTGGTTGAGACTAGTTCCCAAGCAGCACTCAACGGGCGGGAAGACGAACTTGCTGGGCATCAGTAAACGTGGCGACACCTATTTGCGCACCTTACTGATTCACGGTAGACGTGCAGTGATTCGAAGTGCTGAGCAAAAGCCACCTCAGGCCAATTCATGGCTTACTCGAATCCTGACGCGGCGTCACAAGAATGTCGTGACTGTCGCCCTGGCAAACCGAAATGCCCGAATCGTCAGATGGGTAGAGGGCTTGGCAAAACGGGAGCGTCCATGTACGGGGGACACGCACTCACTAGACACGGTTAATCACACCGTTCCAACCGCACTGGGCCAAGACTCGCATGCGGTAATTTTCCGCTGGACAGACCAGTTCAATCTGGGTCTGGATCCCGACAAAGCACGCGAATCTCATGATGAAACGCTGCCCAAAGAGTCAGCAAAAGTTGCCCACTTCTGCTCCATGTGCAGTCCCCAGTTTTGCTCGATGAAAATTTCGCAGCACGTGCGTGAGTTCACAGAGACAAACATAGGCGTTGAAAAACCCATCCATGAAGGCATGAAACAAAAGCCCACTGAATTTCTGTCAAATGGTGCAAATATTTACAAGGTACTATAAGGGCTGCTCGAAGTTGCCCTCAGCACTCCTTGGATTATTTGCGAAACGCCGTACGCACTGAAAACGTCATCCCTGCCACTGTGCACGGCATTTGGTAAACGTCTAATAAGATAGGCTGAGGACAATAACTGAGACATTCGAGAGGATTGAGACTGACGCGTTCGGATAATTTGTGTCAGCTTTGGCCTGTTGAGCGCCGTCCAGGCGCTGAACGACCTCGCACACCAGGAGAATCAAGTATGCAGTTCACACGACACGTCCCGTTGGCACCACTGATCGCCGGCCTGTTGATGGTTTCCCCCGCGATGGGCCAGGTGGCCGACCAAATCTGGTCTGGCGGTCCGGTTGTGACGATAAACGACGCTCAACCCGTGGCGCAGGCGGTGGCGGTGAAAGACGGGCGCATTCTGGCCGTGGGCAGCAGCGAAGAGCTGCAGAAGCACCGTGGCGACCAGACGCAGATGATGGACCTGAAAGGCCGAGCGATGCTGCCGGGCTTTGTCGATGCGCACGGCCATGCCTTCATGATCGGTATTCAGGCGATGTCGGCCAACTTGCTGTCGCCGCCCGATGGCAAGGTGACTAACATCGCCAGCCTTCAGAAAACGCTGCAAGCCTGGGCGCAGCAGCATGCCGATACGCAAAAGAGCATCGGCATGATCATTGGTTTCGGCTACGACGACGCCCAGCTGAAAGAGCAGCGGCACCCCACCCGTGAAGACCTGGATGCGGTGTCCAACGAGGTGCCTATTCTTATCATTCACCAGTCGGGCCACCTTGGTGTCATGAACAGCAAGGCTTTGCAGGCGGCCGGTATTCAGCCAGGTACAGCCAACCCGGAAGGCGGGGTCATCCGGCGCGAGAAGGACGGCAAGACCCCGAACGGGGTGCTGGAAGAGGCTGCCTTCTTTGGCGCGCTGGCGAGCCAGTTCAAGAAGATGACGGCGACCCAGGCACAGGCGCTGTTCGTGGCGGGTACCGGCCTGTTGAGCCGCTACGGTTACACCACGGGGCAGGAAGGCCGCGCCACGTCGGGCATTGTGCCGTTCATGCAGGCGGCGGCGAAGGCGGGTGACATTCCCATCGATGTCGTCACGTACGTTGACGTGCTGCAAGACCGCGATTTCATTGCGAAGAATGTCAGCCGTGACTACACCGACGGCTTTCGCGTTGGCGGCGCAAAACTGACGATCGATGGCTCACCCCAGGGGTTCACGGCGTACCGCGATCGGCCCTATTACAAGCCGCCCGCAGGGTATCGGGCCGACTATCGCGGCTACTCGGCCGCGACGCCCGACCAGGTGTTCGACGCCGTGGACTGGGCGTTTGCCAACGACATCCAGATTCTCACCCACGCAAACGGCGAGGCCGCTTCCGACATGCTGCTGGCTGCCATCAAGACAGCGCGCGAAAAGCATGGCGTGAAAGATCGCCGTGCTGTCCTGATTCACGGGCAGTTTTTGCGCCGCGACCAGATTGCCACCATCGATGCCCTGGATGTCTTTCCTTCTTTGTTTCCGATGCATACGTTCTATTGGGGCGACTGGCACCGCGACCGCACGGTGGGCCCGGTGAATGCCGACAACATATCGCCTACCGGCTGGGTGCGTGAGCGCGGCATGATGTTCTCGACCCACCACGATGCGCCGGTGGCGTTCCCCGATTCCATGCGGGTGCTGTCGGCCACGGTCACGCGGCGTTCGCGCTCGGGCGACATACTCGGGCCCGACCAGCGTGTCGATGTCATGACCGCCTTGAAGGCCATGACAATCTGGCCGGCCTACCAGCATTTCGAGGAAGACAGCAAGGGCTCGATCGAGCCTGGCAAACTGGCCGACTTCGTCATCCTGTCGGCCGACCCCACGGCGGTCGACCCGGAAACGCTCGACACGCTGAAGGTGATGCAGACCGTCAAGAAAGGCAAGGTCATCTACCGGCACAATGATGCCTCGGCGTCCGTGGGTTCGGCCGCCGAAAGCGCCGCCGCCGGTGATGTGCTGGCCCGGCTGCTGAACCATTGGCAGCATACCGAAGAACAGTCCGGCCACGGCGCCCATGGTCATGGCCCTGAGCTGCTGATGGGCGCTTTGCTGCAGGGACTGGACCCTTGAGCTTTCAAAAGATGTTTGTCGTGTGGCGTTGTTTGTTTGGTGTTTTAACGTTGTTGCTATTGTCCGTTGCGTCTGCGTCTGCAGCCGTGGCTGACTGGTCGGGCGATTGGGACAGTACGTGGCGTGACCGCACGGCGCGCATCAAGCTTGTGCAGTCAGGCGATGACGTCACGGGTCATTATCGTTTAAAAAGCGGGCAAATACAGGCCAAGGCCAGCGAACGTGTTCTGCGCGGGACCTGGACTGAGCGTGGTCGTCATGGCAGTTTTGTTGCCGTAATGGCCGCGGATGGTAAAACATTCACTGCTCGTTTCGGTAGCGGTGAGTGGCTCACAGGCATTCGTGTTGAGGCCGATGGTCAGTTTCAAGGACAGCCTGTTGACCGCTCAAGCCCGGCGATGGTTGCCCACCATTTTCTTAATATCATGAATGCCATCGGGCCAGGCCGTATGGAGCTGCTCAGCGAGGCATCGTTGTTCCTGGACTTTTCCGGCGTTGTGCCATCACAAGTCAGCGAGCTTGACTACACACAGGCGTTATTCAATGTCCTTGATGCGATGACGTTTCGCATTTGGTCCCTGCAGCCAGCACCAGGGGCAGCGGAGTATACGGCGCAGTTGCATCAGGCGGGTACGGATGTGACTTTTTTACTTGACTTCAAACGGTCGGGCGAGGACTGGTTTATTGTTCCGCCCTCTTTCACTGATCTGCAAAGCAGCGTGCAGCGTGCTCGACATGAACGTCCGGTGCTTATCGATGACAAGAACGCTGCACTGGCTTCCCCACGACACACAATGCAAACCCTCGTGCGCGCCTTTGACAATGAGTCTCCCGCAGTAGACCAAGCTTTATCAACGCTGAATCTCTCTCAGCTTTCAGGGCTTGCACGAGAATACGAGGCGCCCAGATTGACTCGTTATATCAATAGATCGTTGCAGCGTATTAGGGTGTTAACCTGGCAGGAAATACCTGATGATCCCAAGGCGATAGGGGCGTATGTTCATTTTGAGCATCCATTAGGTGCCATCACGCTTGAACCGGTCGCCACAGATGAGGGCATCATATGGCAGTTTTCACCTGAAACCTTACAGAGCATTCGTGCAGTGTACGCTGCGCTCGACAACATGCCACCGAGCGCACTGAAATATGTACAGCCTCAGGTTGAGAGTTTGTATTTCCGCACACGTGATGCGGTTCGCAATTATTCACAGACGTTAGTCAAGCGCGCCGGACCAATGGAGATTTGGCAGTGGCTAGCAGCCTGTCGGTCTTGATCAAGCCAAACAGGAAAAATTCGCTAAAAACAGGCTATTTTGGCTCAAAAAAGCCCTTTTCAGCCTGTTTCCCCCTACGTTAGACGCAATACGGCCAGGCGCTTCA
>JAAYGT010000188.1 GCA_012727555.1 Alcaligenaceae bacterium
ACCCAGAGCACCTACGACGGCGTTATCTACAACGTTGAAATGATCAAGGAAAAGCTGGGTTCCGAAATCGACACCCTGCATTTCGATGAAGCCTGGCTGCCGCATGCTTCGTTCCACAGTTTCTACAAAGACATGCACGCCATCGGCGAAAACCGCCCGCGTCCGAAAGACGCCATGATCTTTGCGACCCATTCCACGCACAAGCTGCTGGCGGGTTTGTCGCAAGCCTCACAGATCACGGTGCAAGACTCCGAAACTCGCAAGCTCGACCGTAACGTGTTCAACGAGGCGTATCTCATGCATACGTCCACCTCGCCCCAGTACGCCATCATTGCGTCCTGCGATGTGGCTGCTGCCATGATGGAACCTCCGGGTGGCACGGCGCTGGTCGAGGAATCCATCCAGGAAGCCATGGATTTCCGCCGTGCCATGCGCAAGGTGGAATCCGAATTTGGCCACAACGACTGGTGGTTCAAGGTGTGGGGGCCCGAGCGCCTGATTTCCGATGGCATCGGTCATCGCGACGACTGGCTGCTGCAGTCGGGCGATGAATGGCACGGCTTTGGCGACCTGGCTGAAGGCTTCAATATGCTGGATCCCATCAAGGCCACGGTGGTCACGCCGGGTCTCGATATTTCCGGCACCTTCGCCGATACCGGTATTCCGGCTGCGCTGGTCTCGAAATTCCTGACAGAACACGGTGTCGTGGTTGAAAAGACCGGTCTCTATTCCTTCTTCATCCTGTTCACCATCGGTATCACCAAGGGCCGCTGGAACACGCTGCTGACAGCCCTGCAGCAGTTCAAGGACGACTACGATCGCAATGCGCCGCTGTGGCGCATTCTGCCCGACTTCTGCAAGGTGCATCGCCGCTATGAAAAAATGGGCCTGCGCGACCTCTGCCAGCAGATTCACGAAGCGTATCGCAAGTACGATCTTGCCCGCCTGACCACCGAGGTCTATCTCAGTGATATGGTACCGGCCATGAAACCGTCCGATGCCTACGCGAAAATGGCTCACCGCGAGGCCGAGCGTGTCGATATCGACAGCCTTGAAGGGCGTGTCACCGGGGTGCTGCTGACGCCGTACCCGCCTGGTATTCCTTTGCTGATCCCGGGCGAGCGTTTCAACCAGCGTATCGTGAACTACTTGAAGTTTGCACGCGAATTCAATGCCAACTTCCCCGGTTTTGAAACCGACGTACACGGTCTGGCCCGTGATACCGACGAAAACGGGCGCGAGCGCTACTACGTTGACTGCCTCAAGGAAGACTGACCCTCACGCCGATGTCATTGTGATCGGCGCCGGCGCGGCGGGCATGATGGCCGCCGCAACGGCCGGTCGCCGTGGCCTGCGGGTTGTGCTCATCGATCACGCGCAACGGCTGGCAGAAAAAATCCGTATCTCCGGGGGCGGGCGCTGCAATTTCACCAATCTGGGCGCTTCGCCAGCCCAGTATTTGTCGCGCAACCCGCATTTCTGCCGTTCTGCCCTGGCCGCCTACACCCCGCGTGACTTCATCGACCTGATTTCCGCCTATGGCGTGCGCTGGCATGAAAAGCACCGGGGCCAGTTGTTCTGCAACCAGTCCAGTGAAGATATTATCGGTGTGCTCAAGGCTGAATGCGATGCTGCCCGTGTCGTCTGGCGCATGCCGTGCAGCGTTCAGGCCATTGAGGCGCTGCAGCCGGGTTTTGCGCTGCACACATCACAGGGGCGCCTGACGGCGGCCAATGTGGTGCTGGCAACAGGCGGTATGGCCATTCCCCAGTTGGGTGCCACCGATTTTGCCTTGCGTATCGCCCGCCAGTTTGGCCTGAAGATTGTCGAGCCGCGTCCAGCTCTGGTGCCGCTCACCTTCGACGCCGAGGCCTGGAAACCGTTTGGTGAACTCAGTGGCGTGGCTCTGGAAGTGGCGGTCAGCACACAGTCCGAATTCGCGCCTGGGGCACGGCGAGGTACTGCGCCGATGCAGTTCCACGAAGACTTGCTGTTTACGCACCGTGGGCTTTCCGGGCCTGCCATCCTGCAGATATCGTCGTACTGGAATCCGGGTGAACCTGTAACCGTTGATCTCGCACCGGGTCAGGATCTGGCCTGCGCCCTGATCCAGGCCAAGGCTGGCAGTCGGCAGCAGCTCGCCACTGTAGTGGCCGGGCTCTGGCCCAAGCGTTTATCCGATGTCTGGCTGGGTGCGCACGCCGAATCGTCCGCTGGTGCGGGTACGGGCCGCTTGCTTGCAGGTGCCCGGGCAGCTTCCGATACCGCACCGGGCGGGGGGCTGCGGGGCGACCAGCGCCTGGCCGATGTTTCCGACAAGGCCTTGCGGGCGCTGGCCGACCGTATTCACGGCTGGTCGCTGGTGCCCACGGGTACGGCGGGTTACAAGAAGGCGGAAGTCATGCGTGGCGGTGTCGATACCGCCGAACTGAACCAGAAGACACTGGAAGCGCGTGACGTACCGGGCTTGTACGTGATTGGCGAAGCGGTCGATGTCACGGGCTGGCTGGGGGGGTATAACTTTCAGTGGGCCTGGGCTTCGGGTGTGGCGTGCGGCCGTGCCGTACAGGCACAGGCTGTGGCGGGCTGACATCGGCTACCCGATCAGGTGTTGCAGGCTGTCCTCGCTCGCAGCGCTGCTGCGCGTTTTCGCGTTGTGATCCGACAATTTTCACGGTATGCTACGCGCTGCTGTCACTACGCAGTGCGGGAGAGAGCCGGTCATGCCGGCCGCCGAAGGCGCAATTCGCCCAGAATCGCTCAGGCATCCGGTACCGCCTTCGTATTGCCGCCCTCCGGGCGCGCAGGGCAGCTCTCTGGAGAGACCCGCACACGGCTGCGGGCGCCGAAGGTGAATACTCGTCTTTTTTGGCGGGTTAACTCTCAGGCAAAAGGACAGAAGGGCGATCACACCGGTCAATAAACCGGTGTTCGTATCGTTTTCTGTTTTCCGGAGCTTCTCTCATGTCTTCCCCGCTCAAGCAAACCCCTTTGCACGCCGTTCATGTTGAATCCGGTGCGCGTATGGTCGATTTCGGTGGCTGGCATATGCCGCTGGCCTATGGCTCGCAGCTGAACGAACACCATGCGGTACGCCAGGATGCCGGCATGTTCGATGTCTCACACATGCTGGCCGTTGATATCCAGGGCGCCGATGCGCGCGCTTTTCTGCGTATGTTGCTGGCCAACGACGTCAATAAAATCAAGGCATCCGGCAAGGCCCTGTATTCCTGCATGCTGAATGGGCAGGGTGGTGTCATCGATGACCTGATCACCTACTTTTTTTCGGATACCGACTGGCGCACGGTGGTGAACGCCGGTACGGCCCAGGGCGATCTGGCCTGGATGCAGCAGGTTGCCCGTGACCACGCTTTTCAGGTGGATATCACGGCACGCCACGATCTTGCCATGCTGGCCGTGCAGGGTCCGAATGCCTGTGAACGTGTCTGGTCGGCCCGCCCGCAATGGCGCGAGGCGGGTCAGGCACTGTCGCCCTTCAGCGCGGTTCGTCTTGGCGATGCCCTGGTGGCCCGTACAGGGTATACCGGTGAAGATGGGCTTGAGATCATGTTGCCGGCCGATCAGGTGATCGACCTCTGGAAAGAGCTTGTTGCCCAGGGTGTGCAGCCTTGCGGGCTCGGTGCGCGCGATACTTTGCGTCTTGAAGCCGGCATGAACTTGTACGGCCAGGACATGAACGATCAGGTCACGCCGTGGGTGTCCGGTCTGGGCTGGACGCTCTCACTGGCAGATGCCGATCGTCATTTCATGGGTCGTGCTGCCCTGGAAGCCGCCCCCCGTGACCAGATTCTGGTGGGGGTTCGTCTGCTCGAACGCGGTGTCATGCGTGCCCACATGGCCGTGCGTACGGCGCACGGTGATGGCGAACTGACCAGCGGCACCATGTCGCCCACACTGGGTTATTCCATTGGCATGGCGCGTGTGCCGGCCGGTGTGCAGCCAGGTGATGCCATTCAAATCGATATCCGTGGCAAATGGGTGCCGGCAGAAGTGGTAAAAATGCCGTTCGTGCGCAATGGCAAGGCGCTCGTCTGACCACATTCTCATTCAATTCAATTATTTTTGGGGTTCACGCATGTCACTACCTGATGATCGTAAATATACAAGCACGCACGAGTGGGTCAAGCCCGAGGGCGATGTCTTTCTTGTTGGCATTACCGATACCGCCCAGGATCAACTGGGCGATCTGGTGTTCGTGGGCGATGTCGTGCCGGGTGCCCGTCTGGGTGCCGGTGACACCGCCGGCGTGGTCGAATCCGTGAAGGCGGCGTCCGACATCTACGCGCCGGTCGATGGTGAAATCGTGGCGTTCAATGAAGCGCTGAATGATCAGCCCAACCTCATCAACGAGGCTGCGTTTGACACCTGGATCTTCAAGATTCGTCCGAATGATCCGTCCAAGCTCGACGGTTTGCTTGATGGTGCCGGTTATCTGGCCAGTGTTGATGCGGGTTGATTGACCAACCCCTGACTGCGCTGGCGGGTTTCTGACCCAATCGGCCGGTTTGCGCATGTTTCAGCGTTTTCCGGCTTTTTTTATTTTTCTTCTATCTGAATACCCTGGCCATGTTTCGTGAACTTGATCCGCACACTGATTTCATTCCCCGCCATATCGGCCCCGATCCGGCCGATCAGGCGGCCATGCTGGCGGCAATTGGTGCCGAGAGTCTCGATGCCCTGGTCCGTCAGGTGGTGCCGGCGTCCATTCTGAAGCAGGGTGGCCTGAAACTGCCTGCGCCGCGCAGTGAAGTCGATGCCCTGGCCGAACTCAAGGCCATTGCAGGTCGCAATAAAGTGTTTCGCAGCTACATTGGTCAGGGTTATTACGGTACGCACGTGCCGCATGTCATTCTGCGCAACGTGCTTGAAAATCCGGCCTGGTACACGGCTTATACACCGTACCAGCCGGAAATTTCCCAGGGGCGTCTCGAAGCCTTGCTCAATTTCCAGACCATGGTGGCTGACCTCACGGGTCTGGATATCGCCAACGCCTCGTTGCTTGATGAAGGTACTGCCGCTGCCGAAGCCATGACCATGGCGCGGCGCAGCAGTCGTGCCGCCAGTTCCGTATTCTTCGTGTCGCAGCATTGTCACCCCCAGACGATCGAGGTAGTGCGTACCCGCGCCGCATGCCTTGACATTGATCTGGTGGTGGGTAATGAAGCGAACGGCCTGCCCGAGTGCTTTGGCGTGTTGCTGCAGTATCCGCACAGCCTGGGTGATGTGCCTGATTACACTGCGCTGGTCGAGCAGGCGCATGCCCAGGGCGCCGTTGTTGCCGTGGCCACCGATCTGCTCGCGCTTACGCTGTTGACCCCCCCCGGTGAATGGGGGGCGGATATCGCCATTGGTTCCGCCCAGCGCTTTGGTGTACCGTTGGGTTTTGGTGGTCCGCATGCCGGCTTCATGGCGTGTCGCGATGCTTTCAAACGCAGTATGCCCGGCCGTCTGGTCGGGGTCTCGAAAGACGCCCAGGGCCAACCGGCCTTGCGGCTTGCCTTGCAAACCCGTGAACAGCATATTCGCCGTGAAAAAGCCACGTCGAATATCTGTACGGCTCAGGTTTTGCTGGCCGTCATGGCCAGTTTGTATGCTGTCTGGCATGGTCCGGCCGGTCTGCGGCGTATTGCGCAGCGTGTGGCGCGCAGCACGGCCTGGCTGCGGGGGGCACTGGTTGATCTGGGTCTTGAGGTCGTGAATACCACCTGTTTCGATACCCTGCTGATCCGGGCGGGTGCCGATTCCGCGCGCATTGTGTCCGTGGCCCAGGCGGCGCGTATCAATCTGCGCCAGGTCGATGCCGATCACCTTGCGGTGTCGCTTGATGAAACCGTGACGGAAACGGATCTGCGCGCCTTGCTGGCTGTATTCACACAGGCACTCGGACGCAGCGTTCCGGTCGCCTCCGAGCTGCCGGAGGCCGCGATTCCGGCCGGTCTGATCCGCACATCGCCTATTCTGACGCATCCGGTGTTCTCGCGTATCCGCTCCGAAACCGACATGCTGCGTTATTTGCGTGGGTTGTCCGACAAAGACCTCGCCCTCGACCGCACCATGATTCCGCTGGGTTCATGCACCATGAAGCTGAACGCCACGGCCGAAATGATCCCCATCACCTGGCCTGAATTCACGGCTATTCACCCCTTTGCTCCGGCTGATCAGACCCAGGGGTATCAGGAATTGATCCGCCGCCTGTCTGACGGTTTGTGCGAGGTGACCGGGTACGATTCCATCAGCCTGCAGCCTAATTCCGGTGCGCAGGGTGAATACGCCGGTCTGCTGGCCATCCGTGCTTACCACCAGGCTAACGGGCAGCATCAGCGTACAGTGTGTCTCATTCCGTCATCGGCGCATGGTACCAATCCGGCTTCGGCCCAGCTGGCGGGCATGGACGTCGTGGTGGTGGCTTCCGATAGCCAGGGTAATGTCGATGTCCAGGATTTGCGTTCGCGCATTGATCAGGTGGGTGACCGCCTGGCGGCTCTCATGATCACGTATCCGTCAACGCACGGGGTATTTGAAACGGCTATTACCGAAATTTGCGATCTGGTGCATCAGGCCGGCGGCCAGGTGTACATGGATGGCGCCAATATGAATGCCATGGTGGGCCTGGCCCAGCCGGGGCGTTTCGGCTCCGATGTTTCCCATTTGAATTTGCATAAAACGTTCTGCATTCCCCACGGTGGTGGCGGCCCGGGTGTGGGGCCGGTGGCTGTGCGTGCGCATCTGGCACCGTATTTGCCCGGCGTGGTTGATGCATCGGGTAGCCTGCCTGCGGGTACGCCGGTTGGTCCGGTGTCGTCGGCGCCTTACGGTTCGGCCAGTATTCTGCCCATTCCTTTCATGTACATGCTCATGATGGGTGCTGAAGGCCTTCGCACTGCGACCGAAGTGGCTATTCTCAGTGCCAATTACATTGCGGCGCGTCTGCGTGATCACTACCCTGTTTTGTACACGGGTCAGCATGGTCGCGTGGCTCACGAGTGCATTCTTGATATTCGTCCCATCAAGGAGAGTTGCGGTATTTCTGCTGAAGACATTGCCAAACGCCTGATGGATTACGGGTTTCATGCACCGACCATGAGCTTTCCGGTGGCAGGTACGCTGATGGTGGAGCCCACTGAGTCGGAAGGTCTGGCTGAGCTGGATCGCTTCATTGACGCCATGATTGCCATTCGGCAGGAAATTGTCCAGGTGGAATCCGGTGCCATGGATCCTGAAGACAACGTGCTCAAGAACGCACCGCATACGGCCCGTACGCTGCTTGCTACGGACTGGGCGCATGGTTATTCACGTGAACAGGCCGCGTATCCGGTGCCTGCGCTGCTGAATGCCAAATACTGGCCTCCTGTGGCGCGCGTTGACAATGCCTACGGTGACCGTAATCTGGTGTGTTCTTGCCCGCCGTTGTCGGATTACGCTTGATCTTG
>JAAYGT010000189.1 GCA_012727555.1 Alcaligenaceae bacterium
GTCCAGAACTCGCGCGGTCGATCCGGTGGATCGACAAGCGTCGCGCTCACACAGCTGGACCCTTGTGCCTCCGGTCAGGGCTGCAACGACGGCGTGCTCAAGCACCCGATGCGCCGCCACACCCCGACAGAACCTCACGGTGAATCTTGTTCGCCCAAACAGCGGGGGACTTGACCTGTGGTCAAGGCTTTAATTAATGGCGCTCTCAAATAGCTGGAATGCCCTTCACATCGACAGAAGCTCAAAGCAACACCGGAGTCTCGGGAGAGAGAGCCCAACGTCCGGCAGGCCGCCCCAATTTCTGGGGCAAACTGAAGAACACGACGCCTTAGAGCATGACGGGCGAGTTGGGCAGATCGTCGGTGTCAACACCTCCCTCGGGTACTGCCGGAGTATGGGTGAGCAATAGCTGCTCGATGGCGTCAATGGCTGCTTCCAGACCCTGGGCATAGCGTTTCTGGCGAAAATCGTGTTCAAGCTGCACGCAAATGCGCTCCCAGTCAGTGTTGCTGACGGTTGCACCGCGATCAGCCACGATCTGGATGTGATGCCGGTCAAGCGCCAGATACAACAGCACACCGGTATTCAGCGGGGTATCCCACACGCGCAAGCGCCCGAAGACTTCCAGGGCGCGCACGTGGCTGTCAGGTTCGTGCAAGGGGCTGACGGCTTCAATGGCCAGCACCAGTTCGCCGGTGTGGTCGCGTTCGCTTTCAGCAATGCGAGCTGCCAACTGCTCAAGCACGGCAGGCGTGAAATGTTTTGCACGCAGCCAGTGACCTTCCAGGCCGGACAGGCCAGTGACCGTTTTCCAAAGGGCTTGTTTGGGCACCTGGGGCTCCTTTTACTTTTTGCTACGCTGACCAGACCGGCTGCTTTACCAGCCACCCGAGGCACCACCGCCACCGCTGCCACCACCACCGCCACTGGCACCGCCGCCACCGATACCGCCTCCGCCGCCAAAACCGCCGCCGCCCCGGCCACCGGCAAAGCCTCCACCGAAACCACCAGCTGCGCTGCCGCGGCGTGAAACCCGGGCCGAACCCTTGCCACCGGCACCGAAGGTGCGCCCGATCCGGCTGAGTACGGCGGCCACGACGGCGGCCACAAGCGCCAACGGCAAGCTTTCAAAGGCCAGAAAGACAAACACCCCGCTGGCCAGCGCCGCCGCCAGGGTGGGAATGAACAGGCTGATGAAGGCCAAGGGCATAAGTATGGCCCAAGGGTCGTCATCGGACGAGGATGAGGAGGCGGCCGGTTCAGGCAAGGTTTCACCGCGCACCAGGGACTCCAGGGCATCAACCCCGGCCAGGATGCCGGCGGCATAATCGCCGTTCTTGAACTGTGGTGTGATGCGTTCCCGGATGATGCGGCCCGCTACAAGATCGGGCACGGCGCCTTCCAGCCCGTAACCGACCTCGATACGCAGGCGGCGGTCGTTCAGCGCCACCACCAGCAAAATGCCATCGTCGATACCTGCACGGCCAATACGCCACTGATCGAAAACCCGCCGCGCGTAGCTTTCAATGGTGTCTTCCCCTGTGGTGGGCACCACCAGAACCGCTAACTGGGCCCCTTTTTCCTGGTCAAGGCGAGCCAGACGCGCATTCAGGGTTTCCTGCACCTTGGCACTGAGCGTGCCGGTTTGATCGGTAACCCAGGTACGCAATTCGGGCACGGCTACAGTCTGTGTCTGGGCCTGCGCCCGGGAGGCAAACGCCAGACTGGCGGCGGACCCAAGGACACACACGGCCAGAAAACAGCACACGGGAGCCCACCAGGTGGCAACGGCCCGAGCCCGGCCCCACCAAGCGCAGCGGTTGATGAATACAGCCATCGTGATCATGTCAGGCCTGTGCTTTCGGAAAATCAGCGGGCGGGTGCGGGGGCCGGCGTACTGAAGCGCACTTCGGGATCACGCATGATCTGATCCTGACGGTCCATGCCATAGTTCGCCATGGTCTGGTAGCCAAAGATCTTGGCGGTGATCAGCGTGGGAAATTGCCGCACAATAAGGTTGTATTCCTGGACCGCTTTCACGTAGCGGCCGCGTTCGGTGGCAATACGGTTTTCAGTCCCTTCAAGCTGTGTCATGAGATCGCGGAACAAGCCATCACTCTTTAGCTGGGGATAGTTTTCAGAAACGGCGATAAGACGCGACAACGCGGAAGACAAGGCCCCCTGGGCCGCCGCAAAATTCTGCATGACGGCCGGATTCTGCAGGTCGTCGGCCGTGATCTGCACACGCCCCACCGCGGCGCGCGCCTCGGTAACCTGGGTAAGTACGGCGCGCTCGTTCACCATGTAGGCGTCAACGGCACTGACCAGTTTGGGGACCAGTTCGGCGCGCCGTTCATACTGGTTCAGTGTTTGCGACCAGGCCGCCTTGACCTGTTCATCGAGGCGCTGGATTTCGTTGTAACCGCACCCGGACAACATAAGTGCCAGCAAGGGCATGAACAGTGTGAACACAAGCCGTCGAATCGTCATGGCAACACCCTGAAAGTGAAGTATTTCAAAAAACAAAACCGTGATGGCGTCTGAAAACAGCCAAAAGCGCGCCTGAAGCACGTAACAAAGCACATTATCCAGCGAATTGCATGAATTGTCTTGCCCGACACAGCGTTATATCGCATACAATGATGCAACGCACAACACTACCAGTCCGTTGTGTTCACTCAGGCGCTTTGCCGCCTGCCCCGTTGTCCGACCACGCACTGCCTTCACAGGCCAAGGTTCGGATCCGGTGTTCTTAATTTCCAAATTTCACACGTGTCTGCCTGGATTGGTATCTCTCGACTCGAGCGATAGGCTGTCGCTGGAGCATTTTCTTGACTACTCAAACCACATTTGCCGACCTTGGCCTGGCAGATTCGCTGCTGCGTGCCGTTGCAGAAACAGGCTATACCCATCCCACACCGATTCAGGCGCAAGCCGTACCCCAGGTGATCCAGGGCGGTGATCTGCTGGCTGCCGCACAAACAGGCACCGGCAAAACAGCCGGTTTCACATTACCCATTCTGCATCGTCTGCTGAATTCGCCCCCCGCCCAGGCCCGCAAAGCCGGCCAGCCCCGTGTACTGATCCTGACCCCCACACGCGAACTGACCGCACAGGTGGAAGAATCGGTTCGCGTGTACGGCAAGTACACCTCGCTGCGTTCCATGGTCATGTTCGGCGGGGTGAATATCAATCCGCAAATCAGCGCCCTGCGCAAACCTCTCGACATTCTGGTGGCCACACCCGGGCGCCTGCTCGACCACGCACAGCAACGTACCGTTGATCTGTCCGCCGTAGAAATTCTGGTGCTCGATGAAGCCGACCGCATGCTCGACATGGGCTTCATCCGCGATATCCGCAAAGTGCTGGCCATGTTGCCCAAAACACGCCAGAACCTGCTGTTCTCGGCCACATTCTCCGATGAAATCCGCGAGCTGGCCAAGGGTGTACTGCACAATCCGGTCGAAATCTCGGTGGCACGCCGCAACACGGCCTCGGAACTGGTCGAGCAGCGTGTGGTACTGACCGAACAATCCCACAAACGCGACCTGCTCAGCCACATCATCCGTGAAAGCGGCTGGCATCAGGTGCTGGTGTTCACGCGCACCAAACACGGTGCCAACCGTCTGGCTGAAAAACTCGTCAAAGACGGTCTGTCAGCCGCCGCCATTCACGGCAACAAAAGCCAGGCAGCCCGCACCCGTGCGCTGGCCGGTTTCAAAGACGGCAAAGTCTCGGTTCTGGTGGCCACCGACATCGCTGCCCGCGGCATCGATATCGACCAGTTGCCACACGTGGTCAACTTCGAACTGCCCAATGTGCCTGAAGACTACGTGCACCGCATTGGCCGTACCGGCCGTGCCGGCAGCGAAGGCTCGGCCCTGTCACTGGTCGACCGCACGGAAATCAAACTGCTGAGCGCCATCGAAAAACTGATCAAACGGTCCATTGAACGCACCCAGATCGAAGGCTGGAATCCGGCCCAGGTCGTCGCGTCTGCAGCCGATGCCGACGATGATCGCCCGCCCCGCCCCCAGGGCAACCGCCGTGGCAGCCCCGGTCGCTCAGCCCGCAAGCCGTCCGAAGCAGGCTCCGGCATGGCTGCGCGCAGCCCCCGCCCTGACACCGCACGCGCACCGCGCAGCGCGGCACCCCGCAGGCCTGCGGCACCCCATGCGGGCACCACAAATACAGCCGGCGCCACACGGTCATCCCCGGATGCCGCACGTCGCGGCACTAGCAACCGTAGCGGTTCGTCATCACCACGGGCCGCACTGCTGGCCAAGTAACCGGACACGGGCGTATGGCACTTTCCACCTGGCTTGCCTTCTTCGCCGCCTCCTGGGCCATTTCATTTTCACCCGGCCCGGGTGCCATTTCAGCCATGGCGTCAGGCCTGCGCTACGGTTTCCGGCGGGGTTACTGGACAACCGTCGGACTGATTCTCGGCATCATCGTGCAGTTCCTGATTGTCGCGGTCGGGCTGGGCGCCCTGCTCACAGCATCTGAACTGGCGTTCAGTATCGTGAAATGGCTGGGTGCAGGCTACCTGATCTACCTGGGCTGGAAGCAGTTTCGCACCGATGCGCCTCCCGTCGCCGCGCCCGGCAGCAATCCGCCGCCGTTCAGCCGCCGTGAACTGATCCTGCGGGGTTGTCTGATCAACATCACCAACCCGAAAGGCACTGTATTCCTGATGGCGGTTGTACCCCAGTTCCTTGACCTGTCCCGCCCGCTGGTTGTTCAATACGTCACTATCGCAGCCACACTTTGCTTCACGGACCTGATCGCCATGGGTTGCTACACGGGTCTGGCATCGCGCGTTCTGCGCCTGCTGCGCAGCCCACGGCATATTCGCTGGCTGAACCGCACGTTCGGCGTTTTGTTCATTCTGGCCGGTACCGTACTGGCCTCATTCAGCCATCAGCGCTAACCTCACCCGGGGCAGCGCCCCCGGGAGTACCCCATGGAACGCCTGACATCCCTGCTCGAACCCTTCGTCATCTTCGATATCAGCCTGATGATCGCCATTTATCTGGTGGCCATCACCGCTGAAGCCATGTCGGGCGCCCTGGCGGCCGGCCGCCGGAACATGGATATCTTCGGCGTCACCGTGATCGCATTTGTCACTGCGCTGGGTGGCGGCACACTGCGCGATGTCATCCTGGGGCATTACCCAATCGGCTGGACACAACACCCGGAACGTATCTACATCGTGATCACGGCCGGCCTGGTCACTACCCTGATCGCACCCTACCTGCATCATCTGAAACGTATTTTCCTGCTGCTCGATGCGCTGGGACTGATTGCCTTTTCCCTGATCGGCTGCGGCGTTGCACTGGAACACGACTACCCCCTGATCGTCGTGGTCATGGCAGGCCTGCTGACGGGCATCAGTGGCGGCATCATCCGCGATATTCTTTGTAATCAGGTTCCCGTCGTTTTCCGGCGAGAACTGTACGCCAGTGTCTCGCTGGCCGTGTGCGGCCTGTTCCTGCTGCTGCGGGCGCTGCAGGTCAACCCTGATCTGAACACCGCCATCTGTTTCACCGGCGGACTCGCCCTGCGACTGCTGGCCATACGACACGGCTGGAAACTGCCTACCTTTTCCTATCAGCAACGATGGGACTGAACCCCATAGCCCCATGAAACACGGCACGCCAATCGGCCTTGGGCACCCCCGGCGCCTGTTCCTCCAATACCGGACGCGACAGGCTAAAATAGAACGTTGATCACCTTACACCTGCACCCCTGATGTCCACTGCCCACCTACGGGAAGAAGTTGCCCGCCGTCGTACCTTCGCCATTATTTCCCACCCCGACGCCGGCAAAACCACGCTCACTGAAAAATTGCTGCTGTTTGCAGGCGCTATCCAGATCGCCGGCAGTGTCAAGGCCCGCAAGGCCAGTCGCCATGCGTCATCCGACTGGATGGAAATTGAAAAACAACGGGGCATTTCAGTGGCCTCTTCGGTCATGCAGATGGAATACCGCGACTGCGTCATCAACCTGCTCGACACCCCCGGCCACCAAGACTTCTCCGAAGACACCTACCGGGTACTCACGGCCGTTGATGCCGCACTCATGGTCATCGATGCAGCCAACGGGGTTGAACCCCAGACCATCCGTCTGTTGCAGGTGTGCCGCGCCCGCAACACACCCATCATCACCTTCATCAACAAACTCGATCGCGAAGTTCAGGAACCCCTGAACCTGCTCTCGGAAATCGAATCCCATCTGGGCATGGATGCCGTTCCCTTTTCATGGCCGGTCGGCATGGGCCGCCAGTTTGGCGGGGTCTTCGACATCCGGCGCAACCGCATGCGGGTTTTTCGCGCCGGCCAGGAACGCCGCTCCGATGAAGACGAAATCATTGATGACATCGACAACCCGGTCATTGCACAACGTTTTGGCGATGCCTTCACCAAGGCACACGACGAAATCGAACTGATCCGCGAAGCCGCCCCTGAGTTCGACCACGACGAATTCCTGGCGGGCCGCCAGACCCCTGTTTTCTTTGGCTCGGCCATCAACAATTTCGGGGTCCAGGAAGTGCTCGACGCCCTGGTTGAACTGGCCCCCAGACCCGGCCCACGCAAGGCACTGCAACGTGAAGTGCAGCCCGATGAACCCAAATTCAGCGGCGTCGTGTTCAAAGTTCAAGCCAACATGGACCCTGCCCACCGCGACCGCGTCGCCTTTGTACGCGTCAGTTCCGGCCGCTTTGAGCGGGGCATGCGCCTGAAAGTTTCACGTACCGGCAAAGAAATCCGGCCAAACAACGTTGTGTCGTTCCTTTCCCAGAGGCGTGAACTACTCCACGAAGCCTATGCCGGCGATGTCATCGGCATTCCCAACCATGGCGTATTGCAACTGGGCGACGTACTGACCGAAGGTGAAGCCCTGCAGTTCACCGGCCTGCCCTTTTTTGCGCCTGAACTGTTCCAGGCCGTTGAGGTCAAAGACCCTTTGCGTACCAAACAGCTGCGCACCGGCCTGACCCAGCTCGGTGAAGAAGGCGCCATCCAGGTGTTTCGTCCAGAAGCCTCGGCAGGAGCCATGTTGCTGGGTGCAGTCGGACAACTGCAGTTTGAAGTGGTGGCACACCGGCTTAAAACAGAGTACGGTGTCGAGGCCCGCCTGATGCCGTCACGTTACACGCTGGCGCGCTGGTTCACCTGCAACGACCCGAAACTACTGCAGAAATTCATGAATGCCAACGCCGCCAACATTGCCTACGATGTCGTCGATGCACCGGCTTTCCTGGCCACATCACCCGCCCAGCTTCGGGTTGCACAGGAACTGTATCCCGGCATTGAATTTCACGCCATGCGTGAACACGGCGGGCGGGTTTTTGGGCAAAATACGTAATGTTTCCGGGTAAAAGGCGTACTCGTTGCCTGGCTGTTCCAACCGGCCACATGAGTGGCCGTGCAATTTCGGCTGCCACAAAGCAGCCGGCAAGGGGGGCCTAATGTCCTGGCGGATTATCTTCGGTATTCTTATCATCGCTGCGGGCGGCGCAGCCTGGGGTGGCTTGCAGCTGGGTAATTGGCTGGTCGCCAACGGCCCAACAACCCCCCCACCGGTTGCCAATATTCCCGATGCCGGCCAGCCAGTACTCGATGCAAACGGCCGACCGTTCACGGCTCAACCCCCACAACCGCTGGTCAACGGCCGTCAGGGGTTGCCTGAACCGGTTGTTGAAACGGCCTGGGAAGTACCCGCGCTACCGCTGAATGACATTTTGTCGAATCCGAATATCGCGCTGGCAACCACGACCATTTCCATGGAAGAAGCGTTCCAGATTGCCGCCATGCAGCGCGGCGAGGACGGCCTGCAGGGTTTGGCCGATGTCGGCGCACTGGTTGGCATGAATACGCCGGGTCTGGGCGTGCAGCCCGTTCAGCCGGTGGAAATCCCGCCCCCGGCGATGGCAACAAGCACACCGCAAGGGGCCTCCGCTTCCTTATCAGGCAACTGGCAAGACGCCCTGAAGCGTGAGCTTCAGGCCTGCAGCGCGCTGGGCTTCTTCGACCGACCCAGCTGTTCCTGGGCTGCGCGCAACAAATATTGTGAACCGAACAATGCCTGGGGCCGTACGCCCGACTGCCCCGCCAAAAGCTTCTGATCCGGGCCGGGCATGGTCAGGCCAAGCCTGACCATGCCCGGACCTTACCGGCGGCTAACTGGTACTGACCTGCGATTGCAGATAATTCTGGATTCCAAGCTTGTCGACCAGTTCGATCTGTGTTTCAAGCCAGTCGATATGCTCTTCAGTGTCGTCGAGAATTTCAAGGAAAAGATCGCGTGAAACGTAGTCACGCACTGACTCGCAGTAGGCAATGGCTTCCTTGACCGTTGCCTGGGCGGCGGTTTCAAGCTTCAGATCACAGGCAAGAATCTCGGGAACATCTTCACCGATCATGAGCTTGTGCAGATCTTGCAGGTTAGGCAGGCCATCGAGGGTGAAAATGCGCTCGATCAGGAGATCGGCATGCTTCATTTCACCGATCGATTCATCGTATTCATGCTTGCCAAGTTTATCGAAGCCCCAATGGTTCAACATGCGGGCGTGCAGGAAATACTGATTGATTGCCGTCAGTTCGTTCTTGAGCTGGGCATTAAGATGCTTGATGACGGTGGGGTCGCCTTTCATGGGTTTCTCCTGGTAGACAGCGCACAGGCACAAACCCGATAACGAGCCGTGTCAGGCTGTGCGCCAAGACCACAAGACTACCACGAGCAGCGCCACGAAAGAGAAGCCATCAGTGGAGATTCAGTGGGCAGCAGCAACGCGCTGCACATCAATGCAGGGATCATTCGCCGCCGGAGCAACCACAGCGGGAGCCGTGCGCCGGACTTCAGTGACGTGTTCCGCGTAGCGCCCGCCTGGCAGGTAATCGGACGCCGTTTCAGCACAACAGCCACAGCACGCGGCAACACCCAGCTGACCCTGAAGGTCGGCCAATGTGGAAGCGCCTGCAGCAACGGCCGCCTTGACTTGACGCTCGGTGATGGCATTACAGATACAAATAAACATGAGAATAATTATCATCTGTGATGCAAAAAAAAGCAAGGCCCGAATCACAACACGTTTGACCCGAACCGCCTGCCCGGCGAGGCAACGGCGGGATCATCCCTCAAAGGGCCTCAAGCGCCTTGCGGGCCTTGCGCAAACTGGCTGGCTGAATACCGGCAGCCTCGCGGTATTTGGCAACGGTGCGGCGTGCAATGACAACCCCCTGCTCTGCCAGACGGGTTGCAATCTGGCTGTCGGAAAACGGCTTGCCGACTGGCTCGGACGCCACCATGGTGCGAATCAGGGACTGAACGGCGGTCGCCGATGTGGACTCACCATCATCGGTATGCACAGCCGTGCCAAAAAAACGCTTCAGCTCGATGACACCCCATGGGGTTTGCACGAACTTTTGTTTGGTCGCACGCGAAACAGTGGACTCGTGCATTTCAAGCAGGTCGGCAATGTCGCGCAACACCAGCGGCCGCATGGCACCGGGCCCTTGTTCAAAAAAGGCATGCTGGCGATCAACGATGGCCTGAGTGACCCGCACAATGGTGGCAAACCGCTGACTGACACTTTTGATCAGACCATACGCCTGCTGCAACTGCACTTGCATCGCTTCAGACGGGGTCAGTTCCTCAAGTGCCTGTTCATACTGGGGATTCACACGTAACCGAGGCATAACCGCAGGATTCACGCTGACCTGCCAACGCCCCCCCTGTTTGCGTACCAGCACATCGGGCACAGCGAAATCGGCAACGGACTGCGCCCAGGGCCGGCCGGGACGAGGTTCCAGATTAAGCAACAGACCATGCGCGGCGCGCAGGGTCTGTTGATCACACCCAAGCACCTCGCGCAGGCGGGCCAGGTTGCCACCGGCCAACAATTCCAGATGGTCATGTGCCAGACGTTGTGCGCACTGCAGTACCGCGACATTGGCGGGATCCGTACCCGGCGCATCCGCATATTGCTGCAACTGCAGGCACAAACATTCCGACAGGGACCGCGCACCGATGCCGGGAGGATCGAACGACTGCAACAAACTCAGGGCAGCCGTCAGCTCCTCAAGGTCAACCTGCCATTCCGCAGGCAGACTGGCATGAATGATTTCCAGCGACTCGGACAAGTAGCCGTTTTCATCAAGATCATTGATCAGCCACTCAACCAGTGCGGCATCACGCGGTTGGGCACGGGTAAGATGCAACTGCTCAAGCAAATGAGCCTGCAGGCTGACAAACTGGCTGGCTTCCGGGCGGTCAGTGTCGTCTTCAGCCGACGAAGAGCCGCTCTGACGACCTGTTACAGGCGCCGCCGACCAGTTTTCATCGTGCGTTGTCACGATATCTGCTACTGTATCGCCCGCATCGGTCGCACTCTCGGCCTCGGCCTCAAGCAACGGATTTTCAAGCAGGGCCTGTGACACTTCCAGCTCAAGATCGTGGGTTGAAAGTTGCAAAAAACGTAACGATTGCTGCAACTGTGGGGTAAGCGCCAGCTGCTGCTGCTGACGAAGCTCAAGGGACTGACGCGATTGCATATATGACCAACAGAATGAACAACCATGAAACACAACGACACTGACCAGCCTACCCGGGCCGACCGGGCCTTGCTACGCCAGACGCTCTGGAAACTGACCGCCACGCAAAAACTGCTATGCCTGGGCGTGATCGCCGCCGTGGCATTTGCCTGGCTGCTGGCTCTGGAACGTATGCTGGCCTTCGGACGCACTGTCGATTACAGCGGCCTGACCATGCTGGGCGCACAAACCACGGCGCTGCTGCAGCAGTACAACCCGTTCTTCTGGTGGGCCCTTGTCGCCTTGTGCACGCTTATTATTGCCTATTTCCTGAAAGTATTCGTGTTGCACACACATCGTCAGGTCATGGCACGGCTTGTCAGTGAACACACCACGCGCAAACTCGCAACCGAACTCAGTGCGCCAGCACGCAGCGTACTGGCCTGGGCCTGGCAAAATCGCCGTGAGCCGATCAGCGTTGGCGTCATTCACCGTGCAGCACGCGAACTGCGGGCACACCGGGCGGCCAAAATCACCTTGGTCGAAAAACAAATTCAATGGTTTGAAACAGGTGCTGATCCCGACGCCGCCCGACGCGCCAGCCCCGCATTACAGGCTGCGCCACACCACGTGCCGGCAAATCGTGAACCTGGCCTGTCGCATATACACAGCAACACCCCGAACAAGGCCTGAAAACGCTTGCCAAAATGTTCAAAACATGATTGACTAGAGGGTATGAAACAGGAAATTGCACACTTCGATACACCTTTCAAGCGCGGCAGCACTGCAGCGTTTGGTGTGCTGCTTGCTTTTTCCGTGCTCCCCGCCTCGCGCACATTCGCTGCGCCCGCCCTCGCCCTATCCCTACTGCTACCGACCGGTTGCCGGGCCTAGTGTCCCGTGGCAGTTCGGCAGCCGCTCATAGCCACACTGTAACTGTAGCCACTGGCTGCACCCAGAACGCTTGACTGTCGCATCATGCCCATACACGGCATAGCCCGGCGATACACAGCACAGAATTCCAGCGATACCCACAGGTGACACCATGATCAAGAACCCCTCCGACAAATACCGTCCGTTTGTCCCTTTCACGCGCGACTTCTCCGAACGCACATGGCCCAGCAAGCGCATCACGCATCCGCCTATCTGGATGAGCACTGACCTGCGCGATGGTAATCAGTCACTCATTGAACCCATGAGCGTTGAGCGCAAACTGCGCTTCTTCGAACAGCTGATCAAAATTGGTTTCAAGGAAATCGAAGTCGGTTTTCCCTCGGCCTCACAAACCGACTTCGATTTCGTTCGCAAACTGGTCACCGAAAACCGGGTTCCCGACGATGTCACCATCATCGTGCTCACTCAGTCGCGTAGTGAATTGATCGAGCGTACCGTTGAATCCGTGATCGGGGCCAAACGTGCCACCATCCACCTGTACAACGCCTGCGCACCCGCATTCCGCAAGATCGTCTTCAACATGACCAAAGACGAAGTCAGACAAATCGCGGTGGAAGGCACCCGTCTCATCAAGAAGCTCACCAGCCAGCACCCGGAAACCCGCTGGGGCTACGAATACTCACCCGAAGTGTTCAGCACCACCGAACCGGAATTTGCGCTTGATGTGTGCAATGCCGTCACGGAAGAATGGCAACCCACGCCCGACAACAAGATCATTTACAACTTGCCGGCCACCGTGGAAGCCACCACACCCAATATGTACGCCGATCAGGTTGAATGGATGCACAACAACCTGAACAAGCGTGACAGCATCATCATCAGTGTGCACCCGCACAACGATCGCGGCACAGCCGTTGCCGCGGCGGAACTGGCCGTCATGGCCGGTGCCGATCGCGTGGAAGGCTGCCTGTTCGGCAACGGTGAACGCACCGGCAACGTTGACCTGGTCACTTTGGCATTGAACCTGTACACACAAGGCATTCATCCCGGCCTCGATTTCTCCGATATCGATGAAGTGCGTCGCTGCGTGGAGTACTGCAACCAGTTGCCCGTGCACCCGCGTCATCCTTACGCAGGCGATCTTGTCTTCACGGCTTTCTCGGGATCACACCAAGACGCCATCAAGAAAGGTTTTGCAGTACAAAAACCCGATGCCCTGTGGGAAGTTCCCTACTTGCCCATCGACCCGGCCGATCTTGGCCGAAGCTACGATGCGGTTATCCGCGTCAACAGTCAATCCGGCAAGGGTGGCGTGTCGTACCTGCTTGAACAGGAACACGGTCTTGTGCTGCCACGCCGTCTGCAGATCGAATTCAGCCGCGCCATCCAGCGCGTCACCGATGAAACCGGCCGGGAAGTTACCAGCAACGAGGTATTCAACATTTTCTCGGCTGAATACCTGCAGAAGTCAGCTCCCTGGCAACTGGTGCGTCACCGCATCACGGGCGACCCCAAAGCCGGCACAGGCAAGCAGTTCATGATCGAAGCAGAAGTTGAACAAGACGGCACAACGCATCACCTGGTTGGCCAGGGCGACGGCGCCATCTCGGCTTTCGTCAATGCGCTGAACTGCGGCATCAAGATCATGGACTACCACGAACACGCCATCGGTACCGGCACCGAAACCCGTGCGGCCTGCTATGTTGAACTGCGTGTGGGTGATTCCCCTACCGGCTTTGGTGTCGGCGTTCACGAAGACATCGTCACCGCTTCGTTCCTGGCCATTCTGTGCGCCGTGAACCGTCACGCTGAAACACAAAAACAGGAAGCCGTGGCCGCCTGATCAGCCCCATTCTGGTACCTGCACTTGAAAAAAACCTGCCCCGGCCAATGCGCCGGGGCAGGTTTTTTTCTGGCCAGATTCAGCGCCCCGCAGCACGTGACCCTACGGCTGGATACGAGCAGGGCATTGCGACAGATCAGAAACCCACGCTGAGCCCGGGAAGATCGACCGTGACGCGTTGAGCATCGACGGCCAGCAGAATATTGCGGGCCAGTTCGGTGGCCTGTTCCTGGTTGGCGGAGAGTTCGCTGTAGCCGAAGGCATCGGTGACACCCAGGATTTTGTCGAGCAACAAAACCTTGCCACTGGGCCGCAAAGGCTCGCACCCCAGGCGATCCCAGGTAGCTTCGAGCCAATTGCGGGCCTGAATTGCAGCCTGAGCATCAGGATGAATATCGGTGTCGATATCGATGGACTGACGTGCATTGAAGGTAAAAGTGACGGTTCCGCGCATTCGAGCTCCTGTGGTCCTTGAAAATGAAAGTGTTTCAGTGATCTGCCCGAGCCTGCAAAGGCAGCGCACGCATGATACTACCGACTACCAGTCAGGGGCAGGTTCCCAGGTGACATCAGCGTGATGTTCGTTCGACAAACGCAACATGGCCAGCAACGGAAATGCCCGGCGACGGAAACTGACGTGCTCCTGGATGGGATGCTCGCGAGTTTCGGCGTCATCGTCGTGAATGTAGTCGTTGTCGACATCATTGGCCATGGCCTTTTCAATACCCTGAATCGCCTGCGGCAGTTCATTGCTGGTAATGACACCCCGTTCGGGTAGCGAAGTGGTGTAGGGCTTGCCAGCCGCCTTCAGAATGGGCAAGGCATGTTCGGCAAACATGAGCACTTCGGCAGCTGCCTTGGAATGAAAAAGTATAAGCATGAGTAGAGCCCCCTACCGGGAAGAATACGGGAGCCAGCCCGCGCCGGACCCGCGTTTTTGTGTGACATTATCCATACACTAACCCAACTTGCCGGGGCTGCCAAGCGGCATGATGGAGCTTTCCCTCAACAGGTGAATCCGCCATGCACGCTCTGTCCGTATTTGCCCTGATTCTTGGGCTGCTGGGTTCAGGGGCAACCCATACCCGCGCACAAACGTGCAACCCGTCCCCCCTGGGTTCGCCGTGCGCAACCGGTGGCCTCGCCACCCTCGGTGCACGGGAACTGACCCTGAGTGCAGGGGCAGGTAATCCAGTGAATGCCGTCACAGGCAACAAGTATCAGTTTGAACCCGACTGGCCGGCCCATCCGGCAGCACCTGGCATCGAGCTGATCCGGCATTACAACAGCCAGGACACCCGCCCCTCTGTTCTGGGTACCGGCTGGCGCCTTTCGTACGACACCCGCCTGCACCATGCCGGTGGCCGATGGCAAATCGTGCAGGCAGACGGCAGCAGGGTGTCACCAGACGCAACCCACGGACGGCTTGTGCACCACGACACAGGCTGGCGCTGGATCTGGCCGGACGGGCGAATACTGCATTTCAACAAGCAAGGCTACCTGACAGCCATTCAGTTCAATCACAGGCCCGGCGCCGACGTCCATATTGTGCGGCACACGGATGGTCCTCTGCAGCACGCCCTGCACGAAGTCCATCTGCGCGGGCGCCCGCAACTTCGTTTTCACTACGAAACAAACGGTGCGATCAACCGGCTTGTCCGGGTGGACACCCCCTTGGGCAGCTTCAACTACCGGTACGACACGAATGCACACCGACTTGTCTCGATGACCCGCCCTGATGGCATGAAACACCGCTACCTGTATGAGGCCGGACTACAAAGTGGCAATGTCCACGCGCTCACGGGCATTGAACGCCATGCGTCAGCACCTCCCTCAAGCGGTGCGTTGTTGGCCCACGACCGGCCTTTCGAGCGGCTGGGCAGCTGGACCTACGACACCATGAATCGCGTAACGCGCTGGGAACCTGGAGCAGGCCTAGCCGGCAGCGCACTGGCCTTCAGCTACAGCAACCTGCCCGACAGCACGGGCCGACTGAGCACCGACATTACATCGGCAGAAGGTACCCGCACGACCATTCACGCACAAACAATCGGTGAACGCGTACACATCCTGTCCATCGAAGGAACCGGCTGCGCAGGCTGCGCCGCACCGGGACTGCACGCAACACTGGACCCAACCGGCAGATTGACAGGCCTCAACGGCCTGGAGCTCACGCGCACACCCGAGGGAGCACTGGCAAGCCTGAAACCACGTGCGCACGGCTGGCCAGGGCTGCACTTTACCTATGGAAATGAAAACCACGGCTGGTTCAGCACATTGACCGGCCAGGAACAACTGCATCTGGACAAGCAACGTCGTCCGCTTCTGCGACAACGCGCCAATGGCAGCCGGACACAGGTAGAGTACGATGCCGCCGGACGGCCAATCCGCCTGGTTGACACCCACCTGCCCGGCAGTCAACAGGCCATGACAAGACCGCCAGTTGAAACCACACTACGGTGGCAGGGGCGTCATGTCGTTCGAATACAGCACCCCCATGAAACCGAGCATCGACGTTACGATGACCGGAACCGGCTGCGCGAACGCCGCACGGAACGCCCTGACAGTACACCATCGGACAGCACCAAGAGCCATCGCGCCTTGCACGAACGCTTCGACTACGATGAACATGACCGGCTTGCCACACACCATCTACCCGAAGGGGGGCGACTGGACTACACCTGGCATGCCACGGGTCGGCATTCCGCACCACGACTGGCCGGACTGATCTGGACAACAGCCCGGGGGCAGGCCCATACCATCCTGTCGTCACGAACCAGCACCCCTGGCTACACCTATGGAAACGGGCTGCATCTGCACACGGTTCTGAATGCAAAAGGGCAGGTCCAGCACATGTTACTGGCTGATTCAACCGCACCTCGATGGGTTCTTGAACGCACATACGACACCCAGGGCCGCACACGGCAGGAACGCAGCACCGTGCACGACCCGGCCGTCGGGCACGATCAGGTATGGACCTATGCCCACGATACGCTGCATCGGCTGCACGGTGCGCAGGGCTCCCTGGTACCGGAACCGCACAGGCCCGGGCGTACCGGCCTCACGCCTGCGGCACCGACCGATACCCACACGCTCTGGTACGCCTGGGACTCAACCGGCGCCCTTCGTGCACGCCGGTACAACGGCCTGACGACCACGCCTGTTCTGGAACGCGATGCCTCGGGGTTGCCCACTCGTGCAGGCGCGTGGGAACTGACCTATGGACCGCAGCAACGTCTGATCCAGGCAGAACGCCCGGCAACCGCCGGTCGATCACACCTGCGGCTTCACTACCGGCACAATGCCTTCGGTCACCTGATCATTCGCACCTCACCGACCGCTACGCAGCACTTTCATTACCTGAACAACCAGTTGGTGGCCGAACATGACGGGGCCATTGCGGGTACAGCGGATCAACACGTTACACGCCGTTATCTTTACGCAGGATTGACCTTGATCGGACTGATTGACTATGCGCCATCGGCCGAAAACGGCTCAGCGGCACTGTACTTCGTGCACAGCGACCTGATCGGCGCACCGCGCCTGGTTACCGATGCCGACAAACGCATCCGCTGGGCCGCCGACTACACGCCCACCGGTCAGGCACAGATCCTGCATGCCGACCTGACCCTGGAACTGCGCAGACCCGGCCAACGACGCGATCCGGATACAGGCTGGCACGATAATCTGCTGCGCACTTATGACCCGGACTACGGCCACTATCTGGAACCCGACCCGCTGGGACCCCTGCCTGGCAGCCAGGCACTGGGTTACGCCCGCCAGCAACCCCAAACGCATGTGGATCCGCTGGGATTGGTGCTGTTCGCCTTTGATGGCACGCGGCAGGACACACACACCCAAAGCAATGTCTGGAAACTGGTGCAGGCCTACCGCGATGGTCCGACCCACTACCAGAACGGTCCGGGCAACTCGTACTACATTGACTGGGATGCCCTGACCGCCGTGAATGCAGGCCGGCTATTGGAAAACCAGTGGCAACACTTTCTGAATCAAGTGGAACGGCACCAGCAGGCGCGCGAAACCCTGACGGTTGATATTGTGGGCTTTTCCCGGGGGGCTGCCCTGGCCCGCCATTTTGGCAACCAGATCAACGGGCACGTGAACCAGGGCCTGTTCAACTACAACGACCCACTGCGCGGCACGCTGTCGGCGTGCATTGACCTGCGTTTCATGGGGCTTTTCGATACGGTTGCCCAGTTTGGCATGAACGGGGTTCAGAATCACAATTATGACCTGACCATCGCAAGCGCGTGGCAATGGGTGGCCCATGCCGTGGCGTTGCAGGAGCACCGCCACCTGTTTCCGGTCAGCAGTGCGGCAGACACCGGGGCCACCAACGTTGTGGAAGCGCCGTTCGTCGGGGCACATGCCGACATCGGCGGCGGCGTGCAAAACCCGGTCACACGGGAGCCAGCCGCGCCAGGAACGCAGGCCGGTGACTTATCGGACATCACGCTGAACTGGATGGCCTGGCAGGCCATGGCCGTGCAGGTCAATCTGGATCTGGCACAGTCTGACCGGAGTATCGATACCCCATTGATCCACGACGAACGCTCTGCGCTGTTACGCTCTTTGCACAATGGTGATCGCAGCGTGCTGGGTGCCGCCGGGCACCTGCAGCATGCCTACCAGCAAGATCACCTGCGACTGGGCGCCGAAGCACGGACACAAACCGAAGCAATCATTCAGCGCCATGAAAACTGGCGCCGGCAAGACAGCCGTACAGTAGGCACCGTGGACCTGGATGGGTACGCACGCTGGTTGCACGATGAACTGGGATGGCGGCCTGGTCCGGCATGACACCACAAAATCACGCTATCATTGACCCCGTTTCCGCGTCATACGCCAGCAGGCTGCCAGGCCAGGATCATCGAAGGCGAACACGAGCCGCTGCGGTCTATTTTCCGCCAACGATCCCAGGCCTGACAGGCCCACGGACCGCCCCTTTTCTTCATTGCCTCAAATACCACATTATGCTTGCCGAGCAACAACTCCAGCTCATCACTTTCCTGCAACAGGCTGTCAACAGTCTGCTCCCCGACACCACGGCGACCATCACACTTGAACGCCCGAAAGTGGCGGCACACGGTGACATCGCCTGCAATATTGCCATGCAGCTGGCCAAACCCGCCCGGCGCAATCCGCGTGAACTGGCCCAGGCTATTGTGGATACACTGAACGGTACGCCCGGGGTCAGCCAGCTGGTGTCCGCCATTGAAATTGCCGGCCCCGGTTTCATCAATTTCCGGCTTACCGCCCAGGCACGCCAGGCCGTACTGGGTGTCATCAGCGAACGCGGTTCAAACTACGGCCATCAGCCCGCCACCGGTGAAAAACTGATGGTGGAATTTGTCTCCGCCAACCCCACCGGCCCACTGCATGTGGGCCACGCCCGCCAGGCAGCGCTGGGCGATTCCCTGTGCCGTCTGTTCGAATCGCAAGGTTACGCGGTCACGCGCGAGTTCTATTACAACGACGCTGGCAACCAGATCGACAACCTGGCCATCAGCGTGCAGGCCCGGGCCCGCGGCATCGAACCGGACGCCGAACACTTTCCGGCCGATGGCTACAAGGGTGACTACATTCTTGATATTGCCCGCGACTTTCTGGCTAAGGCGACGGTTACCGGCTCCGACGGCGTGCAGGTTACTGCCACCGGCAACATCGACAACCTGAACGACATTCGCCACTTTGCCGTGGCCTATTTGCGCCGCGAACAAGACCTTGACCTGCAGGCTTTTGGCCTGGCATTCGACAACTACTACCTTGAAAGCTCGCTGTACACCGACGGGCGCGTTGAACAGACCGTGCAGGCCCTGATCAAAGCCGGGCATACCTATGAATCGGAAGGGGCCCTGTGGCTGCGCACCACAGAACTGGGCACCGGTGACGACAAAGACCGCGTCATGCGCAAATCCGAAGGTGGCTACACCTATTTTGTGCCGGATGTGGCCTACCACATCACCAAATGGGAGCGCGGCTTTCACAAGGCCATCAATATCCAGGGCACTGACCACCACGGCACCATTGCCCGCGTACGTGCGGGTCTTCAGGGGCTGGAACTGGGTATCCCGAAAGACTACCCCGCCTACATTCTGCACAAAATGGTCAAGGTGGTACGCAACGGCGCGGAAGTCAAAATCTCCAAACGTGCCGGCAGCTACGTTACGCTGCGCGACCTGATCGACTGGGTTGGCCAGGACGCCGTACGCTTCTTCCTGGCCCAGCGCAGGGCCGATTCCGAATTTGTGTTCGATATCGATCTGGCCTTGTCCAAGAGCGAAGAAAACCCGGTGTATTACATCCAGTATGCACATGCCCGCGTGTGCTCCATGCTGGCCCAGTCGTCCGACCTGGTTGCCGAACTGGCACACGCCCCGGTCGACAGCCTGGTTGCACCCACGGAATTTGCATTGCTGCAGCGCCTGGCCGAATTCCCGGCAACGCTGGCCATGGCCAGCCAGGAACTGGCGCCTCACCACCTGGCATTCTGGTTGCGCGATTGCGCGGCCGATTTCCACGCCTGGTACAACGCAGAACGCGTTCTGGTCGACGACCTTGCCCTGAAACGTGCCCGCCTGCGTCTGGCGCAAGCCACGGGCCAGGTGCTGGCCAATGGCCTGGCCTTGCTGGGCGTGTCGGCACCGGAACGCATGTAAAACGCCATGGCTCGTTCACGCCGCACATCGTCATCGGGCCGCTCGGGCGGCAGCACACTGTTCGGGATTCTGGTCGGCCTGATCGTGGGTGTGGCTGCGGCCGTGGGCGTCACCTTGTACGTGACCAAAGCACCCATGCCGTTTGCCGACAAAGCCAGCCGCGATCCGGCCAAGGTACTGTTGCCGCCCGATGCGCGCGATGCCCCCGACCCCAACCTGGGGTTGCTGGGCAAAGGCAATGGTGCGGGCACGCCATCTGCCCCCATCGATACCACCATACGACCAGACACCCTGTCGGGTGCGTCAACGCCCGCAGGCAAACCGCCTGGAACGTCAACCGACACGCTGGGCCAACTGATCGCCACGCTGGAACCAGCGGCACCGGGCACAGGTGCAGCTCAAGGCACGGGAACAGTCCAGGGCAAAGCCCCTGCCCCATCGGCACCCGCACAGGGCGGCGAAACCAGGCCGGGCAGCGGTAATACCGCTTCCACCCCGCGCGTCCCGTCGCCAACGGCCCCTGCCGTACCGGGTACTGAACCAGCGCGCCCGGCAGCACCAGCAAGCCAGACCACGTATTATCTGCAGGCGGGAGCGTTTCGCTCTGAAGCCGATGCACAGGCCATGCTGGCACGCATTGTGTTGCTGGGTATGCCTGTCAGCATTGAAAAAGCCCAGGTCAATGGTGAAAACGTGAATCGCGTACGCGTAGGCCCGTTCAAAGGGCTCGACGACATGAACCGTTCACGGGCACGCCTGGGCCAGGAAAACATCACGACCTCGGTGGTTCGACCCTGAACCCGATCTCAACACAAGGAAACAGGAATGTCTCTGAATAAACTGCTGAAAAATGTATCGCTTGCCCTGACGCTGGGCGTGGGCACGCTGCTGCTGCCCGCAGGCAGTGCCGCCGCAGCGGATCGCTACAGTGTGGTCGATCCGGCCCAGCCATCCGACACCAGCGGCAAAGTGGAAGTGCTTGAATTTTTTGCCTACACCTGCCCCCATTGCAAGGTCATGGAACCCATGGTGGCTCGCTGGGCCAAAACCCTGCCCGACAACGTGGTGGTCAAGCCTGTGCCGGTAGCATTCAATGCCGGCATGGCCGACCTGCAAAAGCTTTTCTACACACTGGAAAGCATGAAACGGCTTGACCTGCACAACAAGGTGTTCAGTACGATTCACGATGAACGCAAGCGCATCTTCGATAAGGCCACAATCACTGACTGGGCCGCCGGTCAGGGCCTTGACCGTCAAGCCTTTGAAAACACCTTCAGTTCGTTTGGCGTTGATTCGAAAGTGCGCCGTGCCAACGAACTGACCAAAGCGTACAACATCAATGGCACCCCCAGCCTGGCCGTTGGCGGCAAATACGTGACATCGCCCAGCATGGCCGGTGGCTATGAAGCCACGATTACCGAAGCACAGCGACTGCTCGACAAAGTACTGGCCGGCAACTGAGGCCGGTTCAGGCCCGGCACTGGATGCCGGGCTAGTTGTGCACTTCCCAGGGGTTAATCACATGCAACCCTGCAGCAACGAACGGGCTGACATCACGGGTAGCCACTGAAAACCCGTGCACCAGGGCAACGGATGCAATAAGGGGATCTGCTGTTTGAATTCCGCTACCCGACTGCCGGGCTTTTTTCAGAATTTCAGCGTAAGCCTGCGTGCACGCCATGTCGAAGGGCAGAATACGCCCTGAAAACAAAGGGAAAACACGTTTTTCAATGTGTTCATGCAAAAGCTGCCTGCGTTTGCCGGCAGGCATCAGGGCAATACCCGCACGAATCTCGGCAACCGTTATTGCCGAAAGAAAAAGTGTTTCCAGCGGCTGGGCATCCAGCCATTCACTAACACAGGGAACCGGTGACGGACGCACTTGCTCAGAAACCACATTCGTGTCGAGCAAAATCATTCTTCAAAACTCGCTGCACGCGCCGGACTTGTGTCGCGCGCACTTTCAAATGCAGCGAACTCATCCTCGGTCAGATTCACCTGACGTCCGATGTCTGTCAGCAGCGAACCCAGTTTTACCCGACCCGGCTGCCTGACAGCCGCTTCCAGAATGGTGCGCAATTCAGCTTCAACGCTGCGTCCGTATTGCGCAGCGCGTAGCCGTATGGCCCGATGTACCTCGTCGGGAATATTTCGGATGGTCACGGATTTCATTTCGCACCCCATTTTGATTGCATCGATTTGACATCCTCCTCGCCCTCAGCCGCTGGCTGCCGCGCTGGTGGCGGGAAGGACGAGGATTCCGGCGGCGCTACGCGATGCCCTGCCCAGCAGCGAAGCTGGGTTTCCTGTAACGGCTTGGTTCGAAGTTGGAATCGCACGCATCTGTACATAAAAACAGTATAACACCCTGAATTGAATCGCAGTACGCTATCCTTCCCCGACTTGAAGGACGGGGCCTGCTGCGCGACAGATCAATTCTATTCGATGCAATCAAAGAAACATAGCTACCTGAAAGCATGCAGGACCGGCAACCATGGGGCCATCAGCACAGCGACTGCTCGACAAAGTGCTGGCCGGCAACTGAGGCCCGTTCAGGCCCGGGCGTTGTCGAGCGCCTGGGCAATATCGGCCATCAGGTCATCCGGGCTTTCAAGGCCAATATGCATGCGCACCACCGAGGGCGTGGCGGTTTCCTGCCAGTAGCCATGCGAAGCCAGTGCGGCAGGATCAACCCACTGCACTAGGCTTTCAAAGCCACCCCAGGAAAAACCGATACCAAAGAGCGTGAGGTTATCGACAAAACGCCGGCACGCTGCTGCATCCAGATTCAGGCCGATCGACAACATGCCGTTTGAGCCCAGGCAATCACGCTGCCACAGTGCATGGCCGGAATCCTGGGGCCAGGCGGGATGGAAAATACGTTCCACTTCCGGACGCGTGGCCAGAAACTGGCACACCTGCAAGGCATGATCGGCGGTTGTGCGCATACGCACTGGCAGCGTACGGGCGCCACGAATGGCCAGCCAGGCATCATCGGCGCTGATCGAATACCCCAAGGCATAATGGGTTTCATTGATGCGCTGCACCAGTGCGGGATCAGACGCCATGACCGCCCCCAGCATGAGATCGGAATGGCCGCCCACGTATTTGGTGCCCGCCACCACGGAAACGTGTGCCCCCAGATCAAGCGGGCGGTACACATACCCGGAGCCCCAGGTGTTGTCGGTCATGAGGATCAGCCCTTTCTCGCGGGCCAGCGCCGCCAGTGCCGGAAGATCCAGCATTTCAAACAACAGCGAACCGGGTGATTCCACATACAAAACTCGTGTGGTGGGCAAAATGGCCTCGCGCATGGCCTGCACCGTACCCCGGGTGTACGATACCTGCACACCCATGCGATTCAATACGGTTTTATCCATGTAACGGACCGGCCCGTAAGCGCAATCGGCCACCACCATGTGATCACCGCTGCTCAGCACACTGAAAAAAGCCAGCGCAATGGCCGACAAACCCGATGGGGCCAGAAACGCCCGGTCGGCCCCCTCAAGATCGCAGAACACCTGTTCCAGCGCCGCATGGGTATCCATACCCATACGCCCGTAGGTAACCGCACGCTCACCACGGACCTTGGCCTGCTGCACACGTTCGAGGGCATCAAGATTCCTGAAACGAACTGTACTGGTGCGCATGGAAGGCAAAGCGACCGGTGCGGCCCCCGTATCGGGATCGAAAGGCGCAGTACCGGTGTGCTGCAACAGCGTGTCAAGGTGAACGTTCTTGGTCGTTTTCATGGCATCCTTCAGGTATCAAGGCGTTTTTGAAATGAAGTATAGGTTGGCGGTATCGCCATCATCTTATGCTTTGTGCTGCATTATGCTTTATTGCAAAAATATCGTGAGCAAATGAAGGGTTTATCTTGCAGGTGGCCTGTGTTCTGGAAGGTTCGAGCAGAAGTCAACGGGTGCAGACTTGCGCGGGCCACTTCAGGCGGTGGATCGTGCATTGACGGCCCAGACACCCATTGGCATAATCTGCCAATGCATTTTAAGTGGGGAGACTGGAATGCCTACGCGTAACGTTGTGCTGACTAACTATCAGGCGTCCTTTGTAGAGCGTCTCGTCAGCACGGGCCGGTATCAAAACGCCAGTGAAGTCTTGCGAGAGGGACTGCGCATGCTGGAACAACGGGAAGCCGAGGATGCCTCACGCCTCGAAGCCTTGCGCAGCGCAGTCAGTGTTGGCGTTGATGACTTCGAGCAGGGGCGATACGCCACCTTTGAATCGGGCGCTCAACTCAAAGGTCACTTGGCGTCCGTGGCGTCCAAGGCCATCGCAGGCGCATGAGAAAAACCTGGACAGTTCGACTCGGTCAACAGGCTGAACAGGACTACGTTGAAATCCTGCAATGGACAACCAGGACCTTCGGTGAGGGCCAGGCCAGCACCTACGCTGAAACGATGGCGCTGGCGATCGAAGCTTTGGAGCGTGGACCTGATATTCTGGGTGCCAGAGTACGCGACGACATCCAACCAGGCATTCGGACCTTGCACGTCGCGCGACAGGGGCGTGCGGGCAGACACTTCGTGGTGTTTCGCGCAACCGGGTCAGACATCGATGTTTTGAGGCTGCTTCACGACAGTATGGATCTGCCACGACATTTGCCTGCAGCCAATGATCTCTCGCCCTGACGCACAAGTAACTGAACCATGCTCACACTCGAACTGGCCGTTTCCTTTTTCGGCATTGCAACCCTGCTGGCCCTGTCGCCCGGGCCTGACAATCTGTTTGTTCTGACACAATCTGCCCTGTGGGGCAGGCGCAGCGGCCTGATGGTGGTGCTGGGTTTGTGTACCGGCCTGATCGGCCATACGGTGGCGGTGGCCGTGGGCCTGGCTACCGTGTTTGCCACATCCGCCACGGCCTTCAACGCCTTGAAACTGGCCGGCGCTGCCTATTTGGTGTACCTTGCCTGGGGCGCATTGCGTGCCGGTGCCGTCACTGAACACACAAAAAACAGCACCCCGGCCCTGAGCCCCTGGAAACTGTACCAGCGCGGCATCCTCATGAACCTGACCAATCCCAAGGTGTCGATCTTCTTTCTGGCATTCCTGCCCCAGTTCACCGCCCCGGCCCGTGGTTCAGTGGCACTGCAAACCATCAGCCTGGGCGCCCTGTTCATGCTGGCCACGTTTGTGGTGTTCGGTCTGCTCGCCTGGTTTGCAGGCACCCTGGGCGAGCGCCTGAAAGAATCGGCACGGGTCCAGATCTGGCTGAATCGTACCGCAGGCATTGTGTTTCTGGGGTTGGCGCTGCGACTGCTGGTGTCGGAACGCCACTGACTTTATCAGCCGGGTTCAGCACACCTGAAACCGAATGACCCCGTCTTCACCGACACTACGCTTGAGCTTGCCATCGAAGTACAAGGCATGAAGGTGCGCCAGTGCCTCGCCCATGGCAAAGGTCATCTGGTGCAGATCCAGTTTGCGCCGGAACATGACAGGCACGATATCAGCCGCGCTCATGGGCTGGGCACAGGCGGCAATGACTTCATCAAGGCGCTCGGCATGGTGTTCGTGCTGCTGGCGAATACGTTCATGCATATTGCGGAAGGGTTTGCCATGTGAAGGCAGCACCAGCGTATCTTCGGCCAGGTCATCGTAGGCACGCAAGGAATTCAGGTACAACGGCAGCGGATTGCTTTCCGGTTCAAAGTCGAAAACACTGACGTTGGTCGAGATACGGGGCAGCAGCATATCGCCCGAAATCAGTACCTGCAGGGTATCGCAATACAGAGACAGGTGCTCAGGCGCATGCCCGTACCCCACAATCACACGCCACTCACGCCCGCCAATGGTCACGGTATGGCCATCCATCAGACGGCGAAAGCGCGGTGGCACCGATGGCACCAGGCCCGTGTAGTACGTGGCGCGCGCACGAATCTGTTCCTGCGCATCAGGATCCACAAGGCCATGGCGCCCGAAATGTTCGGCCGCCGCCGTGCCATTGGGGCCGCCCGGTGCGGCTTCATCACCGCTGCGGGTTGACCACAACCGCGCCGTCATGAAATCCGTCATGCTCATCCAGAGCGACGCTTTCCAGCGTTCACACAACCAGCCCGATAAGCCCACGTGATCAGGGTGCATATGCGTGACGATCACCCGCAGCACCGGCAGACCATCGAGCGAGGTTTCAAACACTTTTTCCCACAATGCCTTGACGTCATCACGACCAACCCCGCAATCCACAATCGTCCAGCCCTCGCGGCCATCGATTTCATCGCGCAGCAACCACAAATTGATGTGATCCAGGGCAAAAGGCAGCGGCATGCGCAACCAGCGCACGCCATCCGCCACGGCCAGTGCATGACCAGGCTCAGGCAAGGTATCGCCAAAAGGGTAAACAAGCTTCTGTTCGTTCGGGTTCATTGTGTCTCCGTTGGGGTGAACTCAATAGGCTCAAGAAAAATGCATGTAAAACAAATTGATGCAATGCAAAAATCGGGGCGCCACCCCATGCAGAGCCGCCGACAGCCTGCAAAGCGGTGGTGCGATTCCCCCTGATTATGGCATTATTTAAAATTGACGTTAACGTAAACTGCACTCTCACCTTGCCATGACAGAAACCACCTGGACCATCTCCCAGCTTGCCGAAGAATTCGGCATCACACCGCGCACCATTCGTTTCTACGAAGACCAGGGTATTGTCAGCCCCCGGCGCGAGGGCAGGAACCGGGTGTTCGTGGCACGCGACCGCACACGGCTGAAGCTGGCGCTGCGCGGCAAACGCATGGGTTTCCAACTGGCTGAAATCCTTGACCTGATCAACATGTACGACGCCGCCCCCGGCGACACCACTGCACAGTTGCAACACTATGTGGAAGTGCTTGAGCGGCACCGCAGCACCCTGCAACAACAACGCAAAGACCTGGAACAAACGTTATCGGAAATTGAAGACCAGCTTGCACACTGCCATGAGCTGATGGCAAGAAACGACTGAACCATACGCCCCGGCAGCGTGCCTGGCACGCGCCCGGGTTGATCAGCCTCCTCCCCTGCTTTGTTGCCGACTCGGCAAGCACACCAATCTACCAAAAGCACTCAGAAACCAATCCTGAGACGCCCTCCCCGGTGTAACTCGCACCACCCCACGCTTCCTCTCACCACTGCCACTGTTCCAAACTGCACCAATGCCCCGGTTAAAGAACAGTTCCCCAGAAATAATAATTGTATATATACAATTTAATAATGTATTTGACAACAAAATAGCCGGGCTCCTATAGTGTCTTCACCCCGAAACGAAAGACACCGAGCAGACCGCCATGAACAAACTCACGGATTACACGTCGTACACAGACGCACAGGCTCACTGGAACCCGGAAGCCTTGTGGAACCTGTTCGACGGCGCTCCCGAGCGCTTCAACATCGCCCACGAATGCATCGACCGCCATGCCGATGACCCACAACGTATCGCCCTCATCGTGGCGCACGCCAACGGCACTGACGAAATTCTCAGTTACCGCGAACTGGCCACCGAGTCTTCGCGTTATGCGCACTTCCTGGTGGCACAGGGTATCCAGCCCGGTGACCGCGTTGCCATCATGCTCGAACCCTCCAAAGCCTTTTATGCTGCCTTGTTCGGCGTCATAAAAACTGGCGCAATCGCCGTCCCCCTCTTTACCCTGTTCGGGCCCGATGGCATCCGCCTGCGTGTAGAAGACTGCGCACCGCGCATCCTCATCACCAACCCCGAAAAGGCCGGAACGGCCGAAAACCTGAAAAACCTGACCACGGTTGTCATCAACCCGGAATTCCTGCAATCACTGACCGCGTACAACGACACATTCACACCGGTAACACGCGGTGATGATCTCGCTATCTTCCAGTACACCTCCGGAACCACCCGCGAACTGCCCGATGCCATTCGCCACACCCATAAAGCCTTGGTCACACTGATGGTGGCCGCGCTCTACGGCACCGGCATACGCCCGGGCGACCGCTATTTCTGCCCGTCATCACCCGCCTGGGGCCACGGCCTGTGGCACGGCACATTGGCACCACTGGCCCTGGGCCTTACCGTTGGCGCCTTCTCCGGCAAATACAACGCCGGGCGTTTGCTGCAGGCCCTCAGCCAGCACCGCTTCAATGTCATGTCGGCCGCTGCAACGCATTACCGCATGATCCGCAACTGCCCTGAAGCCACGCAACACCCATACAGCATCCAGAAACTTTCATTCACCGGCGAACCCATCGACAGCACCACCGAAGACTTCATCGAAGAACTCTTCAAAACCCCTGTCTGCAGCATGTACGGCACCACCGAAATCGGTGTCATCCTGGTCTCGTATCCCGGCGCGCCCGATTTCAAAGTCAAACGGGGGTCGCTGGGCAAACCCATACCTGGTGGCATCGTTGAGGTCCAGGATCCCGAAGGCAACCCCTGCCTTCCAGGTGTGGTTGGTGAAATGAAAGTCAAACGTCGCGGGGTCTGGATCCCCACAAAAGACCTGGGCAAGCAAGACGAAGATGGCTACTTCTTCCATGCCGGCCGGGCCGACGATGTGATCATTTCAGCGGGCTGGACCATGAGCGCCGTTGAGATCGAAGACGCCATGCTCAAACACCCTCAGGTTCTTGAAGCGGCCGCCATCGGGGTACCCGATGAACTGCGCGGCCAGGTTGTCAAAGCCTTTGTCGTGGCCAAGTGCCCCGGAACGGATGCATTACGTCAGGAAATCCAGGACGCCGTGCGGTTTCGCCTCAGTCAGCATGAATATCCACGCCACCTTGTTTTTGTCGACGAGCTACCCAAAACACCTGCAGGAAAAATTCACCGTAAAAAACTGCGTGATCAGGAAGCTGCACAACGCGCCACGACAAATCACCACGCAACAGCGCCAACAACCTGACGCACCCGAACACCCCCTTTACACCAGACACTTGCACAACTGATCAACGGCATACATGCCGGCCAACCGAAAAGAAACCGGAGGAGTCCATCATGACCACAAACCCACGCTCATTTCCCAAAATCACCGACCAGGATCTCGATGACCTGAGCCGTCGTATCGGCGTCAAAATCGGTGCCACCGCCGAACCCTGGTGCTACGAGGCCACGCGCGACAATATCCGCCATTACGCGCACGGCATCGGCGATGACAACCCGCTGTGGTGCGATCCCGACTACGCAGCAAAAACACAGCACGGCGGCATCATTGCGCTACCCAGCTTCCTGTTCACCACCAGCCGCATCGTCTCCGGCTACGTGGGCGGGCTACCCGGTGTCCATGCCATGTGGTCGGGTGCCGACTGGACCTGGCACAAAAATGTGAAGCGCAACGATGTCATTTCCACTGAAGCCTATCTGAAAGAACTGATCCCGCACGAAACCCGCTTTGCCGGGCGTGCCATCCAGCAGATCTATCACGTTGATTTCTTCAATCAGTCCGGTGACAAGGTTGCGGAAGCCGACAGCTGGTGTTTCCGCACCGAGCGTGACCACGCGCGTGAAAAGGGCTCCAAATACGCTGAAGTCCGGGCCCGCGAACCCCGCAAATACACCGAAGAAGAACTGCAAGAAGCGTACAAACTGTATGCGAATGAAGAAGTGCGCGGCAGCACACCCCGCTACTGGGAAGATGTTCGCGAAGGCGAAGAACTGCCCGTAATGTTCAAAGGCCCCATGACCGTCACAGGCTTCATTGCCTTCGCCCAAGGCTGGGGCGGCCTGTACATTCGTGCCAACAAACTGGCCTGGCAATTGATCGACGCCCACCCCGGCGTTGGCATCAAGAACCGATTCGGTATTCCCGATGTCCCCGAACGTGTGCACTGGGAAGAAGATTTCGCACTGGAAGTGGGCGCACCGGGTGCCTACGATTACGGCCCGGAACGCAACTCCTGGCTCACTCACCACCTGACCAACTGGATGGGTGATGCGGGCTTCCTACACAAATCTTATTGCAAGATCCGCCGCCACAACCCCGAAGGCGACATGCTGTTCATCAAAGGCAAAGTCAAACGCAAATACCAGGAAAACGGCCGGAATCTGGTCGAGATCGAACAGGAAGGCCACAATCAGGACGGTGAATTGTCAGTACTGGGCACAGGCGTTGTGCAACTGCCCTCACGCGGCTGACCACCCCACCATCCGTATTGCCAGGGGCAACAGCCTCTGGCTGCATCCGGCCCGGTCGCCGGGTGCAAGGCACCTGTCAACGCTGCTCGTACTTGCCTGGAACACCCCTCATGACTACGGAAAATCAGCCTGCAGTCCCACCGATCTGGTCCACACAACCCGCGTCAAGCGGCGCGCTGCGCGGAATACGCATTGTCGACCTGTCCAGAGTTCTGGCCGGCCCACTCTGCACTCAAATGCTGGCGGATCATGGTGCCGACATCATCAAGATCGAACCACCGCAAGGCGATGAAACCCGCCAACTTGGGCCACCCTTCGATACCCAGGGCACAGCGGCCTACTTCAACGCCCTGAATCGGGGCAAAAGGACACTGTCGCTGAACCTTGCAACCGATGAAGATCGCGACGTTCTGCTTTCACTGCTGGAACAGGCCGATGTTCTGGTTGAGAATTTCCTGCCGGGCACCATGGAAAAATGGGGCCTGGGGTATGAAAGCACCCTGTCACAACGCTTTCCGAAACTCATTTATTGCAGCATTACAGGCTTCGGAACCACCGGCCCGCTCGGAGGCTTGCCAGGCTACGATGCCGTATTGCAAGCCATCTGCGGCATCATGAGCATCAATGGCAGTCCGGAATCTGGGCCAACCCGCGTGGGTATCCCGGTCGTTGACCACCTGACGGCCTACACCGCATTGTCCGGTATTCTGATGGCCCTGCTGGCACGCGAGCGAACGGGCAGGGCACAACGCGTTGAAGCTACCCTCTTCGATACGGCACTGAGCCTGCTGGTGCCCCATGCCGCCAACTGGATGGCCTCCGGCACTGAACCCCGACTGCTCGGCAGTGCCCACCCGAACATCGCCCCCTACGACAGTTTCCGCACACGTGATGGCCATGTATTCCTGGGCATACTGAACGACAACCAGTTCACCCGGCTTTGCCATCAGATTCACCGTGAAGATCTGGCAACAGACCCGCGGTTCCAGTCGAATGCGCAGCGCCTGCGCAACCGGGACGCACTCAAGCTCGAAATAGAAAACGCCTTCATGAGCCGGGAAAAAACAGAACTCTGTGATGTGCTCATGAAGAACGGCATACCTGCGGGTCCGGTCAATAGTGTACCGGAAGCGTTGAATCAAGCCCACGCACACCACCGTGGCATGGTCGTGCAGCGCTCCGACTATCAGGGACTGGGCCTGCCTGTCAGACTGCATGCCACACCGGGGGTGGCAGGAAGCCCCCCACCGGCCTTCAATCAGCACGCATCCATCAAAGACGTTCTATCGAAGGCAGTAACGAAAATCGAAACCGCCTGACCTGCAGCACTTCATGACATCGAAACACAAACACCACCCAAGGAGACAACGATGCTGAACATGAAAAAACTGGCAACCACCCTGGCCCTGACCGTGCTGGGCACAAGCCTTGCAATAGCCACGCCCGGCTACCCCGAAAAACCCGTACGGATCATTGTGGCCTACCAGGCAGGCCAAGGCACCGACATCGCCACCCGGTTCTTTGCCGACTACCTGACCAAAGCCATGGGCCAAACCTTCATTGTGGAAAACATCGGCGGCGCAGGTGGCGTGATTGGCACACAGGCTGCAGCACGTGCAGCCCCTGACGGCTACACCCTGACCATGGGCACCAACGCCACCCACAACCTGAATGCGTTTCTGTATTCGAATCTGAATTACGACCCAGTCAAAGACTTCGAACCCATCATTCTGACCGGATCCTTCCCCATGGTGCTGGTCACCACACCGAACTCGCCCTTCAAAACGGTTCCCGATATCATCAAGGCATCAAAAAACGAGGCCAAGGCTCCCGATATCGGTATGCCAAGCACCACAGCCCGCCTGGTGTTCGAATTGCTCAAGGAGGAAAGCAAGGCCCCGCTGTTCGGAATTCCCTATAAGGGATCCGCCATGGCCATCTCCAACCTGATCGGCGGGCAAATCGCGCTGTCGATCGATACCATCACAGCCACTCGTGCCAATATCAACGGGGGGAAACTGCGGGCCGTTGCCGTCACAAGCAGCAAACCCACCGACCTGCTGCCCGGCATCCCCACCGTTGCAAGCCAGGGGCAACCCGGCTTTGAAGTCACCGCCTGGAACGCTTTATACGCCCCAAAAGGTACACCGGCAGAAATCATCACCAAACTGAACCTTGAATTGCAAAAGTTCCTGGCCATGCCCGAAACACGCCAACGCCTGCTGGCCATGGGTTACGACGCGGGCGGTGGTACACCGAACGATCTGGCCCGCATGGTCGAGGCCGAACAGAAAAAGTGGGGACCCATCATCAAACGAGCTGGCCTGGCAGTGCAATAAAACGCCCTGCTTACGGACGCAACACCCATAGGACCCGGGCACCCGCCATCCGGCAAGGTGCCCGTCACGAACATCCGAACCCCATGACCGACCTGATCAAGCACAGACCAGGTGCGACAAAACCAGGGTCAGACCTTCCCTCTGTGAGGCGCTAAAATGAACATGCTATCAATCATGCATATGCACGCACCCGTGCATCTGGGTAACATGGCTGCCCCCGATACGGTGCCTGCAGCATCCTCACGCTACAAAACAGGCAAGCTCATGACCCCCACAAAACCCTCCGGCCAGGCGGCGAAAGGTCCGCGCATTCGCCCCGTACCCGCCGTCACACGGGCGGTAGCCATACTCCGTTTGCTGGGCAGTGCCAAAGAGCCCATGAACGTGAAATCCATCGCCGACCGCCTCGACCTGGTACCCAGCACCTGCCTGCATATCCTGCGGGCACTGACCGCAGAACGGTTGTTAACCTTCGAGCCGGCCTCGAAACGCTACCGACTGGGTGCCGGCATGCTGGCACTGGCGCGCGGCGTACTCGACACCAATACATTCGCCCAGTCCGTACAACCCATGCTCGACACCATCGCGCAAAAATGGGGCGTCACCGCGATTGGCGTTGAAGTCATCGACATCCAGCACATCGTCGTTACGGCACTGGCCCATTCCCGACTGCCGTTTCGCCTTCACGTCGATATCGGCAGCCGCTTCCCCGCGTTGATCAGCGCAACGGGCCGATTGGTAGCCGCCTTCGGCCAGTACACCACCGATGAACTGCATGCCCAGTTCAAAACGCTGCGCTGGCAACAGCCTCTGAAATTCAACGACTGGCTTGCCGACGTTGAAAAAGCACGCCAGGCTGGCTACAGCATCGACGAAGGCAACTATATCGCCGGTATCACCATCATCGCCGTCCCTGTGCTCGATGCCTGTCAACGCATCACGCACACCATCGTCACCGGCGGCCAGACCATGAACCCCAGCACCGAGGAGCTGGTCAGGGCCA
>JAAYGT010000190.1 GCA_012727555.1 Alcaligenaceae bacterium
CCCCCCACCCGCCAACCTGCCCTATCCAGATCTTGGAAAACCTTTTCGCCCATCTGCAAGAGCTGGGTTATAGCGTACAAAAATCAGTCATCGCAAAATCCGGTTTTCTTCGTGAGACCCTGACGTATTCGCATAGCCGTTGAAGCTCACTTCCTGATCCGATTGGCCAGTGCATAACACGCTTTGCGCGCATACGGGAGATGCGCGGATTAACTGTTTAAAAGGCGTCTTCCAAACCTGAAAAAACGCGAGGGTCGGGAGGGCTGTGTGCCGCCCGTGTGTGCTTGAGCACGCCGCCACCGGCACGCTGACCGGGGATTCAAGGGTCCAGTTGTCTGAGCGCGATGCTTGTCGATCCGCAGGATCGCCCGCGCGAGTTCTGGACCCGCCCCGGTCAGCGTGCCGGTGGCGGGAAACCCCGCAGGGGTCGTGCGATGCGCACACGGGCGGCACACAGCCCGCCCGACCCGTCTGAAGAAACCCGAAACACCCCTTAAGAACCCAACAAAGCGGCAAAAGAACCCGATCTCATTCAGCCGTCCACCCGCCCCCCAATGCGGCCATCAACTGCACCGAAGCCAGCAAGCGATCTGTCCGCAAGCCAATGGCCACACGCTCGGCATCCAGTGCACTGGTTTCCACCTGTACCACGCTCAGGTAATCCAGCAACCCTGCATCGTACTGGTTCTGTGTCAAACGCAAGGATTCGCGTGCCGAGGCCAGAGCCCGCGCCTGCACCACCGACTGCTGCCCCAGTAAATCCAGCCCAACCAGGTAATCTTCAACCTCGCGCAGCGCATCAAGCACCGTTTGCCGGTAACCCGCCACCTGTACATCGAAACCGGCACGTGCATCCTGGATACGTGCTTCACGGGCGCCCCCGTCAAAGATCGTGAATGCCAGAATGGGCCCCAAAGCCCAGAAACTGGACGGCGCACTAAGCCATTGGGCCCACTGCCCGCTGGAATAGCCCCCCTGTGCGCTCAGGGTAAGATCCGGAAACCACGCCGCCTGGGCAACACCAATCTGGGCGTTGGCCTGTGCCACACGACGCTCGGCGGCCACGATGTCAGGACGACGCTGCAACAAGGTGGAAGGCACGCCCACAGGTGTCACTGGCACGGCGGGTAAATCAGCAGCCAGCACAACGTCAAGGGCGGCAGGGGTTTTCCCCACCAATACCGCCAGCGCATTTTTCAGCTGCGAACGCTCGCGATCCGCCGCCAGAATCTGGGAGCGCACATTCTCAAGCTGCGTCTTGGCGACCTCGAGATCAGCCGGCGAAGCAATACCCGCCTGCAAACGATTTTGTACCGTCTGCAAAGACCGCTCATACGCTGCCTGGGTACGCACCAGGAGGTCCCGCTCGGCATCGGCACCCAGCACACGGAAATAGGTTTGCACCAGCGTGGACTGCAGGCTTAGACGCACCGCGGCCAGATCCGCCCGACTGGCCTGCAATCCGGCCTGACTGCCCTCGACGGTGCGACGCACGCGCCCCCAGAGATCAGGCTCCCAGCTGACCGTGCCATTAAGCGAATACTGGTTCGAAGGATTGGCACTCACGCCGCCGGTATCCGTTCCGCGCCCCGAACGCGTGACGGATGCGCCCGAACCGATCACGGGAAAGAAGCCCGAACGTGACTGCTGCAGTGCAGCCTGCGCCTGACGGTATTGCGCCTCGGCCTGGGCAATGGTCAGGTTGTCGGCATTGAGCAGGGTCATCAACTGGTTCAGCGTAGCATCATCGAATACGGACCACCAGCGTGGCTCCAGCGCATCATGCCCGTCTTCCACCGGAACCCAACCACGCAAGGCAGGATCAGCAGGCGCAGGGACCGCCCCTGTCGTGCCTTGAGCCGCCATGGACACCCGCCCCACGGCAGGGTCGAACGCACCAACCGAACGCACACCCAGAAACTGCTCGCCGATATCAACGGCCGGACGTTGATAATCGGGGCCAACCGCACACGCCGACAAGAACAACACCAGGGCAAGTGGCGACAAGCGAACCGTACGAAAAAAGTGCATGGTAGAAACTGGCATGGTTTTATCAGCAATAAATGACAACGAGCCGCAATGAATGGCAACAGCAGTGAACGGAAAACCGCACGGTTGCACGGTTCAGGCTGCCTGCCCTTGAAGCCGGGACGCGCCCGCACGGCGCCGGTTCACCCAGCAACGGGCACGATCAAGGTACAAATAAACGACCGGCGTGGTGTACAACGTCAACATCTGACTCAACACCAGGCCGCCGACAATCGTGATCCCCAAAGGACGACGCATTTCAACCCCGGCCCCCGTGGCAAGAATGAGCGGCAACGCACCAAAAATGGCGGAGACCGTGGTCATCATGATGGGCCGAAAACGCACCAGACACGCCTGGTAAATGGCATCGCGCGATGACAGGCCATCGCGCCGTTCGGCCAGCAAGGCGAAGTCCACCATCATGATGGCGTTCTTCTTCACGATCCCGATCAGCAAGAACACGCCGATCAGGGCAATCAGGGTAAAGGGCTCATCAAGCAGCATCAGGGCGAGCAACGCACCAATACCCGCCGAGGGCAAGGTGGACAAAATGGTGAGCGGATGCACATAGCTTTCATACAAAATACCCAGTACCACGTACATGGTGACCAAGGCAGCCAGGATCAGCCAAGGCTGCTGCGCCAATGACTGCTGCAAGGCGCTGGCCGTGCCGTCAAAACCCGCCTGGATCTGCAGGGCAGGCAGACCGATACGCGCAACAGCATCGTCGATCGCAGCAATCGCTTCATCGAGTGCCACGCCCGGCGCCAGGCTGAAGGAAATCCACTCTGCCGCGAACAAACCTTTATGCCGTACGCTCAAGGGGGAATTGGCGGTTTCGAAACGGGTGAAGGCGGCCAGGGGAACGCGTTCACCCGTCTCGGTCAACACCTGAACATCGCGTAACGACTGCGCATCTTGCGTATATTTTTCGTCAATTCCCATGACGACCCGGTACTGGTTCAAGGGTTCATAAATGACCGAGACCTGACGCTGGCTGAACGAATTGTTCAGGGTAGCCGCGACCAGCGCCATATCCACCCCCAGGCGCGAAGCCGCATCACGATCAATGACCAGTTCAATACGGCGCCCTTTGTCTTCGACATCGGCATCCACATCGACCAGTTGCGGCAAAGCAGCCATGGCGCGTTGCACCTGAGGCACCCAGGTACGCAACAGGTCAAGATCGCCGGACAGCAGCGTGTAATCGTAAGAGCCACTACTGCCCTGGCCACCACCCACAAAAATGTCCTGCTGGGGCACCAGGAACATGCGCGCACCCGGCACGCCCTGAAGCTGGCCTCGCAGCCGGTTGACGACCTCGGTGGCCGACACCTTGCGTTCATCTTTGGGCTTGAGCTGAATCATCATGAAACTGGAATTGCTGCCCCCCCGGCCGCCCGCATAGCCGGCCACCGTGGCAACGGCCGGATCCTTGAGCACGGTTTGCCGGAACAGCTCGAGCTTGGGACGCATGGCTGTGAAGGATGTGCCCTGATCAACCCGAAAAAAACCCAGCAGAACGCCTGTATCTTGCTGCGGGAAAAACCCCTTGGGTACAGCAGCGTACAGATAAAAATTCAGGCCGATGGTCGCTGCCAGCAACAGCATCATGAGCCGACCGTGAGCCAGTGCCCACTGCAGCGAACGCTGGTAACCCCGCCACAAAAGATCCCCCAGCCGCCGGAAAAAACGGCTGAACACCCCCTGCCGTCTATCAGACTGCACGTGTTCCTTGCGCAAAAGGCGCGAACACATCATGGGCGTGAGCGTGACCGAAATGACCAGCGACACCAGAATCGCGACCGACAGCGTGACCGCAAATTCACGAAACAGACGCCCGGGCAAGCCCCCCAGGAACAACAAGGGAATGAACACCGCCACCAGTGAAAAACTCATGGCCAGGACCGTGAAACCCACCTCGCGCAGCCCCCGCAAGGCCGCACGCACTGGTGAAACGCCCTTTTCAATGTAGCGAATGATGTTTTCCAATACCACGATGGCATCGTCCACCACAAAACCGGTGGCCACGATCAATGCCATGAGCGACAAGGTATTCAGCGTGAAACCGAACCACAGCATGAAGGCAAAGGTGGTGATGAGCGATGCCGGCACGGCAATGGCGGGAATCAGGGCGGCCCGCACATTTTTCAGGAAGGCCAGTACCACAACCACCACCAGGGCAACCGCAATGATCAGCGTCAGTTCAGCCTCGGCCAGCGTTGCACGAATGCTGGGAGTACGGTCTTGCGCCACATGCAGGCTGACATGGGCCGGCAGCATGGCCTCGTAGGCCGGCATCTGGGCGCGTATGGTGTCAACCGTTTCGATGATGTTGGCATCGGGCTGGCGACGGATGATCAGCAGCACGGCTTGCCGGTCATTGAAGAAACCGGTGTTGAAAAGATCTTCGACCGAGTCCTCGACACGGGCGATATCGCCAAGGCGCACCGGGGCCCCGTTGCGCCAGGCCACGATCAGGGGGCGGTAATCATTCGCGTGCTTCAGTTGCCCGCCCGAACTGACCAGCCAGTGGGTTTCAGCGTTTTCAATCACCCCGTTGGGCCGCAAGGTATTGGCATCACCCAGGGTGCGGCGCACGTCGTCCAGAGCAATGCCGGCACTGATCAGGGCATTCGGGTTTAACGTGACCCGCACAGCAGGCAAGGAACTGCCCCCCACCTCGACCTCGCCAACCCCTTTGACCTGGGCCAGTTTCTGGGCCAGGACGGTTGACGCCAGGTCGTACAGTTCGCCTTGCGTAGCGCGTTCCGAGGTCAGGGCCAGCACCATGATCGGTGCGGCCGACGGGTTGATCTTGCGGTAGGTGGGATTACTGCGCAGGCTGGTGGGCAACAGGGCCCGGGCCGCATTGATTGCGGCCTGAACATCGCGCGCCGCGCTGTCAACCTGGCGCGCCGTATCGAAGGTCAATGTAATGCGGGTTGAGCCTTCCGTGCTGCGTGAGCTCATGTCGGTCAGGCCGGCGATCGTGCCCAGCGACTGCTCCAGCGGCATGGCCACGCTGGAGGCCATGGTTTCCGGACTGGCACCGGCAAGACGTGCCGTAACCGAGATCATGGGCAGGTCGATCTGCGGCAGAGGAGACACCGGCAGAAACAGCAAGGACACCGAACCGGCCAGCACCATGGCCAGACAGAACAGCGACGTGGCAACCGGACGCAGCACGAAAAGCGACAGAAACCTCATGCGGACTCCGGTGCGGCCTGCGGTACCTTGCGCCCATGCGCCAGACGGTCAAACATAAGGTAAATGACCGGCGTGGTGAACAAGGTGAGCACCTGGCTGCACAACAGCCCACCCACCATCACCAGGCCCAGCGGCTGACGCAATTCCGACCCGGCCCCGGTGGCCAGCATGAGCGGCAAAGCACTGAACAAAGCCGCCAGGGTGGTCATGAGAATGGGCCGGAAACGCAGCAAGGCCGCCTGGTGAATGGCATCCTGCGGTGACAGGCCCTGCGTACGCTGCGCGTCCAGCGCAAAGTCGATCATCATGATGGCATTCTTCTTGACGATGCCGATCAGCAGAATGATGCCGATGACCCCCATCATGTCGAGGGCCGTTCCATCAAGCAACAAGGCCAGCAAGGCGCCAATCGCCGCTGAAGGCAAGGTGGACAAAATGGTGACCGGATGGATGTAGCTTTCGTACAGGATACCCAGCACGATGTACATGGTCACCACAGCCGCCAGCATCAGCCACAGGGTGCTCGATAACGAGGCCTCGAAGGCACTGGCCGCCCCCTGGAAGCGCAGGTCGAGAGAGGCGGGCATGGCCAGGCGGTCGTGCACGGCACGAATGGCGGCAACGGCATCGGACAGGGCAACGCCGGAGGCCAGATTGAAGGAAATGATGGTTGCCGGAAACTGATCGATGCGATCCACCGACAACAAGGTGGACACGTCTTCAAAACGCGCCAGGCTGCTCAGGGGCACTGGCACGCCACCACTGGTTTTGACATAAATGGACGTCAACGCGGATGGATCCTGCCTGAACTGTGGCGCCACTTCAAGCACCACCCGGTACTGGGTGGACTGCGTGAAAATGGTGGAAATCAGGCGCTGTCCAAACGCATCGTACAGCGCATCGTCAATGGCGGCCTGCGTCACGCCCAGCCGGGTGGCGGCATCGCGGTCAATGACCAGACGCGTTTCCAGACCACCGTCCTGCAGATCATCGACCACATCACTGAGCTGCGGCAAAGTGCGCATGGCATCGACCAGGCGCGGGGTCCAGTGCTGCAGCACCTCGGTATCCGGATCCGACAGCGAAATCTGGTACTGGGTTCGGCTGACCCGGTCATCAATGGTCAGGTCCTGCACCGGCTGCATGAAAACCCGCAGTTCGGGCAGGGTTTGGAGCCGGGCATTCAGACGCTCGATCAGGGTGTGCACGGTATCGGTGCGCTGATCCAGCGGCTTGAGGGCGATCTGCATACGGCCGGTGTTCAGGGTGGTGTTGGTACCATCCACACCAATGAACGAGGCCACCGAAGCCACATCGGGATCCTGCAGGATCAGATCGACAGCCTGCTGCTGGCGACGCGCCATGGACGCAAATGAAACCGTTTGCGGCCCCTGGCTGACCGCCTGGATCAGGCCGGTATCTTGCTGCGGAAAAAACCCTTTGGGCACCACCACATAGAGCAGCCCCGTGAACACCAGCGTGCCCAGAGCCACCCAAAGCGTCAGCACCTGATGGCGTAAAACCCAGGTGAGCCCGCGATCATAGGCAGCGATCAGGTTGTCCATGCTGCGGGCAGCCCACTGCTGAAAACGGCCGTACCTCTGTTCACTTTCCGGACGCAGCAAGCGTGCGCACATCATGGGCGTCAGCGTGAGCGAAATGACCAGTGACAACAAAATGGCCACGGCCAGTGTGATGGCAAATTCACGGAACAAACGGCCAATGACATCTTCCATGAACAACAAGGGAATCAGGACGGCGACCAGCGACAACGTAAGCGACACCAGGGTGAATCCGATCTGGGCAGCCCCCTTCAAGGCCGCCTGAAACGATGAGGCGCCCTCTTCCAGATGACGGGCAATGTTTTCGATCATGACGATGGCGTCATCAACCACGAACCCTGTGGCGATGGTGAGCGCCATGAGCGTGAGGTTGTTGATGCTGAAACCGGCCAGGTACATGATGCCGAACGTACCCACCAGTGACAACGGCACCACCACACTGGGAATGAACGTGGCGGTGGCACTGCGTAAAAAAACAAAGGTGACAAGCACCACCAGGCCAATGGCCAGCAGCATTTCGGATTGCACATGCGCAATCGATTCGCGGATGGTCTGGGTGCGGTCACTGGCCACCGTAACCTCGACCCCGACCGGCAGTGACTGCTGCAAGGCGGGCAACAATGCACGCACACGGTCAACGACCTCGATCACATTGGCGCCCGGCTGGCGCTGCACATTGAGCAAAATGGCCGGGGTGTCGCCCAGCCAGGCGGCCTGACGCAGGTTTTCCGCATCGAAGCGCGCATCGGCGACGTCACGCAGACGCAAGGGCGCACCGTTCTGGTAGTTGAGGATCAGGGCCTCGTAGTCCTGGATCGAACCCAGCTGGTCGTTGGCATTGATGGTGGTGGAACGCTGCGGGCCGTCCAGATTGCCCTTGGGCTGGTTCACGTTCGCCGCCAGTACGGCCGAGCGGATATCGGCCAGCGTCAGCTGGTGAGCGGCCAGCGCCTGGGGGTTGGCCTGAATGCGCACAGCCGGGCGCTGCCCGCCCGCAATGCTCACCAGCCCGACCCCGGGAATCTGGGACAGGCGCTGCGCCATGCGCACGTCGATCAGGTCGCGTACCTGGTAGAGCGGCAAGGTGGGCGAAGTGACCGCCAGCGTGATCACGGCCGTATCGGCCGGATTGACCTTGCGATAAATGGGCGGCGCGGGCAGATCGTTCGGCAACAAATTCGCGGCCGCATTGATCGCTGCCTGAACCTCTTGTTCGGCCACATCCAGGCTCAGGTCCAGATCGAACTGCAGCGTGATCAGGGTGCCGCCGGCCGCGCTGGACGAGGTCATCTGGACAAGACCCGGCATTTGCCCGAGTTGACGCTCAAGCGGCGAGGTGACCAATGCCGTCATGACTTCAGGGCTGGCCCCCGGATACTGGGCCGACACCTGAATGGTGGGGTAATCGACCTGGGGCAAGGCGGCCACAGGCAACAGGCGGTACGCCAACAGGCCGGCGATCAGCAACGCCAGCATCGACAGCGTGGTGGCCACCGGCCGCAGAATGAATAAACGGGACAGATTCACGGGGAAGCACCACCAGGCCGACGGGGCGCAGCGCGTTCACCCGTGACGATTTCGACCTTGCTGCCATTGCGCAGGCGATCCACCCCTTCAGTGACCACCCGGTCACCAGGCTCAAGACCAGACTCGACCACCACGCGCGCGCCATCGATCCAGCCCGTTTTGATTGTTTGCAGACTGACGATGTTGTCTGTATTCACGCGATAGACAAAGGCACCCATGGAACCCTGCTGAACGGCAACCGCAGGAATGGTGAGCGCAGACTCGGTTGTGATACGCAGGCGGACATTCACGAACTGGTTGGGAAACAGGCTTTCGTCATCGTTGTCGAACTGCGCCTTGAGCGTGACCGTACCGGTCGTGAGATCAATCTGGTTATCAAGGGCAGTCAGTTTGCCCGTGGTGAGCAGGTGGGTATCTGTGCGGTCATACAGTTCCACCACCAGGGTTTCACCGGCCCGGAAACGCGGCAGGATATCGGGCAGGCTGGCCTGAGGTACCGAGAAATTGACCTCGATGGGACGCGTACGGGTGATGACCACCAGGCCATTGGCATCGGAGGCGTTGATCATGTTGCCCGCATCGAGCCGCGACAGCCCCAGGCGGCCCGACACGGGCGCCGTGACCTGTGTGAAACCAAGTTGAAGTGCTGCGTCGTCGACCTGGGCTTGATCGGCCTGTACCTGCCCCTCGAGCTGCATCACCAGTGCCGCCTGGGTATCGAGCTGCTGACGTGCCAGGGAATTCTGGCGAAACAAGGTCTGGAAACGCTGGAGATCCTGGCGGGCATTTTTCAGCTGAGCCTGGCTCTGCTTCAACTGCCCCTGCACCTGATCGAGACGCGCCTGAAAGGGCCGAGGATCAATACGCGCCAGGACATCGCCTTCGTTGACCGCCTGACCGTTTTCAAACAGCACCGCGTCGAGCAGACCATCGACACGACTGCGCACCGTGACCGTACTGGAGGCCGTAACCGTACCGACTGCGCGCAGGATCTGGCTGATTTCGGCGGTTTCAGCAGGCTGCACACGCACCGGCACAGCCATATTGGCCATCATGGCGGCCATGGCGGGGGGCCTGCCGGTTGAAGAGGCGCCAGCTGGCGTGGCGGCCTGCTTGCTGTCATACCACCAGTAACCGGCGGCACCCAGAACAAGCACAAGAAGAATCCACACCCCCCGCCGGCGGCGGGGCGCAACTGCAGACTGACCGGGAAGAGCTTCCGACATGATTTTTCTTTGCAGTGGGCTTGATACAGAAACGGCAATGCCCGTTGTTGGAACCTGAATGAACGCCTATTTTCACCGATCGCGATGACAGATAGTGCAATGAACTGATCTTTGTAATGCAGTGCAACAGTTTTGCAGTGCAGTAGAATACGACATCATCATCGTATCCATGCAGGAACCCTATTCATCATGGCAAAGAATTTCGAATCGGAAGCAACCCAGTTTCTGAAACAGTACAAGGCCCAAAAACCCGACACGGATACACGTCAGCGCGAAGGCCGTGCACGCCTTTGGGACAAACACATCGACCCCGAACTCCAGGAAGGCTACCGGACGGCACGTGTTCCCCAGAAGCCCTACGTGTATCAAACACAGTAAACCCGTCGGCGTTCATCATGTTGCACGGCCCCCTGCCCGGGCCGCTTTCCCGTGTCAGCTGTAACCCCGGTTGAGCTCGATGCACTGAAAGAACCCGCCATCGACACCACACCGGATACTGTCGATGGCGTTGCTTTTGCGCGCCTGTACGGCGAGCCACTGTTTTCCCTGCCCAACGACCTGTACATTCCGCCCGATGCCCTCGAAGTTTTCCTGGAAACCTTCGAGGGCCCGCTGGACCTGCTGCTCTACCTGATCCGCAAGCAAAACTTCAATGTGCTCGACATTCCCATGGCCGAAGTAACTCGCCAGTACCTGTCGTACATTGAACAGATCCGTGAACAAAACCTTGAGCTGGCCGGTGAATACCTGCTGATGGCCGCCATGCTTATTGAAATCAAGTCGCGCATGCTCCTGCCGGTCAGAAAAGCCGACAGCGATGACGATGTGGGCGATCCACGCGCTGAACTGGTGCGCCGCCTGCTTGACTACGAACAGATGAAACTGGCTGCGCAGAAGCTTGATGCCCTGCCCCAGCTGGGACGCGACTTTCACCGTGGCCAGGCCCTGCTGAACATCACCGTTGAACAAGCGCTGCCCGATGTCTCGCCCGAAGACCTGCGTCAGGCCTGGCTGGATATCCTGCGTCGCGCACAGCTGAACGCACACCACAAAATCACCCGCGAACAGCTCTCGGTACGCGAACACATGACGCTTATTCTGCGTCGGCTTTCCGATGTCCGTTTCATGGAGTTCACCGAATTATTCATGGATCGCATCGAACAGGGTGACCCCGTTCCCCTGGTGGTGGTACATTTTCTGGCAATGCTGGAACTGGCCCGGGAATCCCTGGTCCAGATCACCCAGGCGGAACCTTATGCACCCATTTATGTACGGCTTGCGTTCCAGCGTGCCCAGGCCCAGGCCTGACACGCCACCGCACGGTTCAACAGAACAGATTTCACAAAACCGGAGACTTTCTTGAAAGTTGTTCACACAATCGAAGATTTGCGCGACCAGCTGCGTGGCCAGCTGAACGTGGCTTTTGTACCCACCATGGGCAACCTGCACCAGGGACACCTGTCGCTCATGAAACTGGCCCGCCAGCATGGTGACCCCGTGGTTGCCAGTATTTTTGTCAACCGGCTGCAGTTTGGCCCCAACGAAGACTTTGACAAATACCCGCGCACCCTGGCGTCCGACATTGAAAAGCTGGAACGCGAACGCGATGTCTACGTGCTGTTTGCCCCCAACGAAAAAGAAATGTACCCGGAACCGCAAAGCTTCCAGATCCAGCCGCCCTCCGACCTGGGCGGCATCCTGGAAGGCGAATTCCGCCCGGGGTTTTTCACAGGCGTCAGCACCGTGGTACTGAAACTGTTTTCGTGTGTCAGTCCTCGTGTCGCGGTCTTCGGCAAGAAAGACTACCAACAGCTGATGGTCGTGCGCAACATGGTGCGCCAGTTCCAGTTGCCCGTCCAGATTCTGGCGCACGAAACCGTGCGCGATACCGACGGGCTGGCCTTGTCGTCGCGCAATGTGTATCTGCAGCCCGCCGAACGGGCTGAAGCGCCCCAACTGTATGCCACTTTGCAGGCGGTACAAGACGCCGTGCGGTCCGGCAACACCCAGGTGGCCGATATCGAAGGCACGGCGGCGCGACGCCTGACTGATCGCGGCTGGGCGGTCGATTACATTGCACTGCGCCGCCAGCGCGACTTGTCGATCCCCGATGCTGCCGCACTTGCTGCCGGCGAACCCCTGGTGGTGCTCGGAGCCGCCAAACTGGGGGCCACACGTCTGATCGACAATCTGGAACTGCAGATCAAAGGCTGACCCAAAGCAGCCAGGGGCCGGCATGGTAAACGGCGTATCGCAGAACAGAACCCGTGTTGCCCCAGCCAGGCCGCTTCGTTCAAGACCCGCACGGCTTGACGGAGCGGCGCCCCATGCATCGGCCATCGCCAGCACGTTGCGGGCAGTTATACCGAGTGAACAACAGAAACAACAAGGATCGAATTCAGCGCAATTCGGATTGCGCGCAATTTTGACGCAGTAACCGTCATTATTACCAGAACAGGTAGCAGACAATACCTGCTTTTCTTGCCAGAATGCCTTTTTCAAAAACAGAAAAGGGGACATCCATGACAAGGCGCCAGACAATTCCATCCTGCCCGCACCAGCAACCTGATGGGCTTGTGAACCTTCCGCTGACCCAGCGCGAACACGATGTGTTTTCGCAGCTTGTGGACGGACAAAGCAACGGCATGATCGCCCGGTTGCTTGCCATTTCAAGACGCACCGTCGAGGCGCATCGGGCTCGCATATTCCGGAAACTGCACGTACGCAATGCGGTTGAACTGGCATGGCTGGCAAGCAGGACGCCTTGCCTGCGCAGTATCTGCCCGAGCACGCCATCTGCCATCGGCAGCCTGCCCGGCACAACGGCATCGGGGATCAACCACGCGCCCTGCAAACAACAATCAGGCCGATTCAAGGCGCCCGATGTATACGCACGGGAAATCGTGAACAGATTACCGACAGTTCAAGGGCGCAGCGGGCAGCTCGTTGATGGGATCGATATCGGCCTGACGACTGAGGCGGTACTCGAGGCTGGGGGAGATGTCGTCGAGGAATACGACCCTCAGGACATTGTCGTTCACAAAACTGAATGCCCCGCGTGTTGCGCCCGTTGAGGTTTGAAGCGCAATGCGCACAGGCGACCTGCCCGTAAGGCTCCAGCAGCCCTGCTGAACGAGGTTATCACGGGCGTCTGCGCCTACAAACTGAGTACGGGCACGCCATTCCCCGCTGGGGGCAAGCGTTAACGTAATACGCTGGGCCGGACAATTGCCGCCATCGGTCAGGCACGGAACGGTACCCAGAAAGGTTCGGGGCTCACGCAAGGGGCGGGGAATGTCGGCCTGGGCGGGTGCCGCAACAGCGGTTTCCTGCACACCGGGGGCAACCTGCGCTGTCACTTGGGCCTGTTCTTGCAGTTGCCCGAAACCGAACTGCAACTGTGAAGGGGCCCTGGCATTGCCACGCCCCTGAGCCTGCTGCATGGCATCGGCCTGGGTACTGTCGTGCGGGACATCGTAGTAACCCGGCGCTTGCTGCTGGGCGCAACCCGCCAGCAACAAAGCCGAGAACAACACAGTGGCGGATTTCCTGGAAACCAGGGCAGTGCGGGCAGCGGAAAGCATTTGAGGAGTGCTCGGATAAAGAGGAGGAATACAGGATTCACACGCGGCAACGAACCGACAGACACGGACGCACCGATACGGCCTTTCATTTTACTACGGGGAACGGCAAGTCGATGCACCCCGCACTTTTCTGACCCACAACCTTTTCGGGCCGTGTTGAAAAGCTTGAAAAAACCCGTTCAACCGACCGAGCAACCACCACAGGACTGCCCTCACATGCATGCGACCGACCCGGTACAAGACCTGGCCTGCTTATCGATCTGGCCCCTGTTGTCCTATCTGCACGACCTTGGATTTGAACGTCCCCTGGCCCTTGCCATGCTGGGGCTTGCTCTCTGGCTCACACTGCCGCGCGTTGCCGCAAACTACGGCCATTGCCTGCACGCAGGGGGTGCGGTGGACTGCACAACCCTGTTTCAGGCCTGCCGGCACTCACTGCGCGGTACGGTACACCAGCCACACTATCCTTACCCGAAACTCCTCACAGGCCTGATCGCGCTGACCCTGCTTGCCGGGCTTGCAACGTCATTGACAACCACCCCAAACCTGCCGGGCCTGCAGCCATTCCCAATCACGCTGTACCCACCGTGGCACAAACTCCTGCCGCTGCTACTGACCATGGCGGTCGTGCTGGTTGTACTGGCAGCGTTGATTGATGCGAACACGGGTTATCTGCCAGACGCCCTGACACTGCCGCTACTATGGCTGGGCCTGGTTACTGCGTGGGCCGGTCCACTGGCACCCACATTGCCAACCCTTCACGATGCGCTCGCTGGAATCTTGCTGGGCTTCAGCCTGCCCTGGCTTGTATCAGAAATCTACAGGCACTGGCGTGGCGTTCACGGCCTGGGTGGTGGCGATCTGAAGTTCATGGCGGCCTTGGGCGCGTGGCTGGGCTGGCAAGCCCTGCCAGGACTGCTTCTGCTGGCCTGCGGCTGCTCGCTTGCCTGGGCACTGGGACGCTCGCACAGCCTGAAACCGGAACAATCGTTTCCATTTGGACCCGCCCTGGCTGCAGCAGGTCTGCTTGTCTACACATTCAAGCGTTTCTTGCCGTTCAAGCTTCTTGCCGTTTAACCAAACGCCCCTGGCCTGGCAACCTGCCCGCCTGACACCTGACCTGCCGCGCTCGCTGAAACACGAGGGGATGACTCTGTTAAAGTGACCTTTTTGGGCAAAGGATCCTGAAGCATGTACAAAGTGGGGCTTACCGGAGGCATTGGTTCGGGCAAAACCAAGGTTGCCGACCTTCTCGCCACGTGGGGAGCAACCGTGATCGACACCGATGCCATTGCGCACGCGCTGACAGCACCCGAAGGTGAAGCCATTGCCCCCATACGCGCCGCTTTCGGCCCCGACTTCATCGCGGCCAACGGCGCCATGGACCGCGCTGCCATGCGCCAGCATGTGTTTTCCAACCCGCAGGCGCGGCACCAGCTCGAAGCCATCCTTCACCCCCTGATCGGCGCAGAAACACGCCGGCAAGCAGAAGCGGCAAGCGGGTTATATTGTGTTTTTGTCGTACCGCTGCTGGTCGAGGCCGGCGAACGCTGGCGCCACCAGGTTGATCGTATCTGTGTGGTTGACTGCGACCCGGCCACCCAGATTGCCCGCGTTCAGGCACGCAGCGGGCTGACGCCCGACGCTATTGAGCGTATCATGCAGGTACAGGCCTCACGGCAGGCCCGGTTGGTGGTTGCCGACGACATCATCGTGAACGACGCCACGACCACACTGAACGAACTGGTTCAGCGCAGCCGCCAGTGCCACGAACAGTGGTGCCAGGCCGCCCAGGCAGGTTGAAGCGCAGCATTGAATTCTCTGCGCTCCCGCTGTTGCTGCGGCCCGGCACTCCCCACCCGAATTAACGAATTTTAGGTCCCGCGTGATTCTCTACGAGTACCCCTGCAACGAACGGATACGTGCGCTATTGCGGGTTGAATACCTTTTTGAAAGGCTTTTCTTCTTCGCCAAGGGCACCGATGTACACCACCACCAAATAACCGTTGATACCCTCTTCGATCTTCTTGAACTCTGTGATCGCACCGACCTGCGAGGTGCGGTTCTGCAAGATCTTGAACGCCACCGTGCCTCGCTCGCGAACCTGCGCGAGCATCCGGGCGTTGATACCAACGCGCTCGACACCATGCTGGCCACCATCCAGGAAAAAACCACGGATCTGGCAGCACAAGGCCGCATTGGCCAGGAGGTTCGCGACAACGAATGGCTCGCCAGCCTGCGCGGCCGGGTTGCCATCCCCGGTGGTTCGTCGCAGGTCGACATGCCTTCGTACTTTGCATGGCAGACCAAACCCGCCGAAACCCGCCATCGCGACCTGAAAAAATGGATCGCACCGTTCATGCCCCTGTATGAAGCCTTGTCACTCATCCTGCGCATGCTGCGCGATTCCGGCGACACCGTACCTGCCGTGGCACGCCACGGTGCTTACCAGGAAATGCTGGGCGGCAAGGTCTTCCAGTTGCTACGCGTCTGGATCGATCCTCGGCTGGGTGTCTTTCCGGAAATGAGTGCGAACAAATACGTGATCTGGGTGCGTTTTGCCCAACAAGACTCCGAACTGAAACCACAGCCAGTGCATGCCGATGTACATTTCAAACTGGCCCGGTGCAATGTCTGAATCTGAAGGTGCTCTTGCTGGCTGAAGCGTGGGTTGCCAGGGGATTCGTTCTTGCGCAGGCGGTGAGTTCTTGCGCAGGGTGTTTGTTTTAAACCCGGTCGGTGGGGCTGGGGTGGCAAGGCGGCGTGCATCACGTGGCCCTTCGGGCTTCCCGTTGTTTCAGGGCGCAATGGAGCGGGTCCAGGACTCGCACGGTTCATCCAGCCTGCGGCCGGCCGCCCCGCGCTCAAACAAGCTGGCCCCTTCTCCTCCATTGCGCCCTGAAACAACGGCACGTTCAAGCACGCCGCCTTGCCACCCCAGCCCCACCGACCTGATCAAATCGACTGACTGCAAGACTGTTTGTTCTTGGGCCGCATGCCCTGATGGTGGAAAGATTTTCCCACTAAGGCACTCCGACATCTTTTTGAGCCTGATTCGTTGGCTGGAATAGTCCGTCAAATCTACGCGAGGCTCTGTCTGAGACACATAACCCTACGAGCGAAACCTGCCTGGAGTGACGTTAACCTGAGGTTCTGTCGGGGTGTGCATGCGCTCCGGGTGCTTGAGCACGCCGTTGTTGTGGCCCTGGCCGGGGATGCAAGGGTCCAGCTGTTTGAGCGCGACGCTTGTCGA
>JAAYGT010000191.1 GCA_012727555.1 Alcaligenaceae bacterium
ATGTGTCAGCGACTGCGTTCGATTTCGATACCAACGGCGGCGCAGTCTGAAAAAGCCAGCGGCTTGCTGATCCGGATTTTAACAAGGCGCACATCGGGAAAGTCGGTCAGTATGCGTTCCACAACGCGTTCGCTCAGGGTTTCAAGCAGGTTGATGTGGGTGCGTGTGCATTCGTCCACGATCGCTTTGCGCAGCAGGCGGTAGTCGAGCACGCTGTGCAGCGTGTGATCGTCAACGTCCTGGTGAATGTCAACATCGAATTCAGCATCGATATGCAAGGGTTGGGTGGCGTTCAGTTCGTGCTCAAGAATTCCAATGCGGGCATCCAGAGCCAGTTGATTGAAAAATATGCGGCGGGTGGGCATGTGTTCGATACCTTGTAGAATTGAACGAATTGTAGTGCCTTATTTCAGGGTTGATGTCACATGGCGGTTGTTGATCATTCCGGTTTTTCTGCGCAGCCCCGCTGGGTTGATGCAGTCATTGTTGGTGCGGGGCCCGCCGGGGCTTCGTGTGCCACCTGGCTTGCGCGCCTGGGGTTCAGCGTGTGTGTGTTTGATGCCGATTCGGCGGTTGGTGGTTTGTGTCGCCACAACCCCTTTCGCGATGACTGGAATGTGTCCTTGCCCGGCATGACAGGCCCCCAGGTGGCCGACAACTTTGCAGCCAGCCTTGCGCAGGCGGGTGTGCCGGTGTATTTGTCCTGTCCTATCCAGCAGGTGCAGCCCATTGAAGGGGGGTTCAGTCTGCACGGGCCGGCGCTGGCGTCTCCGGTTTATGCCCGTCATGTTGTCGTTGCAACAGGCGTGCGTGCCCGAGGGCTCCATGATCCCTCCGGTTCAGCCGTAAGCGCATTGCCTGGCGTTCTGGTCGGGCCGGGGCAGGCAATCGTCGATCAGTCGTTTGCCGGTAAAACGGTCGCTGTTCTCGGGGGCGGTGACAACGCCTTTGAAAATGCGCTTTATGCCTGCGATCACGGTGCCGGGCGTGTCGAAATTTTTGCACGTACAGTGCGGGCTCAGGCGCAGTTCAGGAACCGTTTTCCGGCGCATCAGGTGCATGTGGGGCCCTATACCGTCGATCCGTACCAGCGCGTGGTCAATACTCGGCCATTCGACCTGATCATGGTGTTTTATGGCTGGGAGCCGTGTGCTGCGTTTGCCGATGCTCTGGGGCTGGCACGAACCGTGCAGGGCTTCATCGACACCCACCCCCGTACCGCCGAAACCAGTTTTCCGGGTGTGTACGCCGTGGGTGAAGTCGCCCAGCGTCAGCATCCCTGCGTGGTGACGGCCATGGCCGATGGCGTTGCGGCAGCCAAGGCCATCCAGGCCCGGCTTGAGGCCGGGGTTTGCGCTCGGCACAATCTGCTCCCCGTGTCCTGATTCGCAAGAAGGGCGGGCTTTCGTCGTTGTTGCGCTTCGCGTCAACTCAGGATCGTGCGCCTTGGTGATCAGCGCGTGGCTCATGATCTGCAATCGGCTTGAGGGTGCAGCGTGTGGGTGCGGGTGCCTCAAGGTTCACCTGAAATGCGCGTAATTCATCGCGACGGAATACATGGACCACGACATCATCGTTCGGTTTGAATGCGCCCAGTAGCCGGTCCATCGATGCCATATCGGTAACCCGAAGCCCCTGCAGTGCAACCAGTGTGTCACCGGCCGATAATCCTGCCTTGTGGGCCGGGCCATTGTCGTAGACCGTGGCGATCTGTGTCTGGCCGTGTTGCATGCGCAATTTGAGGCCCAGCGACGGCAGTGCCGACGGAGTGTCCCAGTGCACGGACACACCAACATGTGCCAGCAAAGTGTCCAGGGGTACGTCATCACGGCCGTAGGCATGGCGATTCACGAACTCTGTAACGTCAACCCCGGTGGCTTCCAGAACCAGTGCGCAGAAAGCATCCTCAGGCAAGCCGTTGCGGCCGTCGGGGTAGAACGAGCGACCATAGCGGTTCCAAAGGAAACGCATGACGGTATCGAGCGAGTGCGCATCGTTTGTGGAACTGCGCAGCAGCAGGTCAAGCCCCAGCGCTACAAGCGAGCCTTTGGTGTAGTAGCTCACCAGGGCATTGGGCGAGTTTTCGTCTTGTTTGTAATACCGTGTCCAGGCATCGAACGAGCTTTCTGCCACGCTCTGTTTGTGACGCCCGGCACCCAGGTGAACGGTGCTGATCACTTTGCCCAGCAACTTCAGGTAGGTGTCCCGGGTGATGAGCCCGGCGCGCAGCAGGAACAGATCGTCGTAATACGACGTGAAGCCTTCGAAGATCCAGAGGAGCTGCGTGTGGTTTTCCCGGAAAAAATCGTAAGGCGCAAATGCTGCGGGTTTGATCCGTTTCACATTCCAGGTGTGAAAATATTCATGGCTGACCAGCCCCAGGAATTGGGTGTAGCCTTCCGGTGCGTTGGGCTGGCCACGAACGGGCAGGTGACTGCGTGCCGCCATCAGGGCTGTTGATGCCCGGTGCTCAAGCCCGCCGTAGCCATCGTCGGTGACCAGCGTCATGAATACGTAGCGGTTGCTGCTGTCCAGAAACGGGGCCTGCAAAGTTTCCGGTTCAAAAAATGCAATCTGTGCTTCGCAGATTTTCTGGACATCGGCGGCAATGCGCTCAAGATCCAGATTCGGGATCACGCCGGTGAACACGAGTTCGTGGGTGGCGCCGTGTGCAAGAAAGCTGACAGCCTGTGGTGTTCCCATTTCCACCGGATGGTCGATCAGGGCATCGTAGTCGGGTGCCATATACATGCCGAAGCCATGGCGCGGCGCTGCTTTTTTGCGGGGCAGGCGCGCTTCCGGCAAACTGGTGTACACCTTCCATTGGTCGGTGTGGGGCGGCGGGAGCAATTCCAGTAGGCAGGGCAGATCGCTCAGTCCGTCAGGACACAGGAAAAGGCTGGTGCCGTTGAAGAAGGCGTGTGTTTCATCAAGGTGTGCGCTGCGTACGGAAAGATCCCAGGCGTACACTGTGCATACAATGTGCAACGGCCCGGAGCAGGGGGCGCATTGCCATGAATGGTTGTCGATTTTGCGTACCGGAACCGGTTTGCCGCGGCTCGAAGCATTCAGGGTTTCGATCTGTCGGGCAAAGTCGCGTACCAGGTAACTGCCGGGTATCCAGGCGGGTAACCGCAGGATCTGACCATCGGGGTCGGGCGTGGTAATGTCAAGGCTTACAGTGAAGCGATGCCCACCCGGATCATCCGGGCATACGGTATAAAGCAGGTTTGCAGGTTTTTTTTTCATGTCGCAATAGTACTGCGCAAACTTATCCAGGAGACTCCATGAACGCACCCATGATAAAAACCGAAGTGCAGGGCCGGGTGGCAATTATTACACTTGATCGGCCCAAGGCGCTCAACGCGCTCAGCAACGAACTGATCGATCAAGTGGCTGAAGCCATGCGCGCCTTCGATACCGACGACAACATCGGCTGCATGGTACTGACCGGCAGTCAGAAGGCATTTGCTGCGGGTGCGGACATCGCGGCGATGCAGGGTTGGTCTTACATGGATGTCTACAAGGCTGATTACCTGGGGGGTAACTGGGAATCGCTCAAGCGTATTCGCAAGCCCGTCATTGCCGCTGTGGCGGGTTATGCGCTGGGGGGCGGGTGCGAACTGGCCATGCAATGTGACTTCATCATCGCAGCCGATAACGCCAAATTTGGCCAGCCTGAAATCAAGTTGGGCGTCATACCCGGGTACGGGGGTACGCAGCGCTTGCCGCGTGCCATCAGCAAGGCGAAAGCCATGGATCTCATTCTGACGGCACGCATGATGGATGCCCAGGAGGCCGAGCGTGCGGGCTTGGTGTCACGTATTGTTCCTCTTGATCGGTTGCTCGACGAAGCCATCGAGGCAGCCACTGTCATTGCGTCCATGTCGTTGCCATCGGTCATCATGGCCAAGGAATGCGTGAACATGGCTTACGAAGGCAGTCTGAACGAGACGCTCATGTACGAGCGCCGTAATTTCCATGCCTTGTTTTCCACTGAAGATCAGAAAGAAGGCATGAAAGCCTTTGTCGAAAAGCGTGCGCCCGCTTTTGTGCACCGCTGAAATCCTTGTTTTGTTGTTAACACGCGGTTTTTGAAAGAAAAAGATGGGGGTGGTGCCGGTCTCCTCCCCCATTTTGTTGCCCTGCAACATCCTGTGTTTACTTGAACTTGACGGGTTTGTTGCAATAAAACCAATGTGCAGCGGCCTGATGCATTTTTTGGCGGGTCAACTTGATAGGCTTTAAAAAATCAAGCTATACTTTACGGGTTTGCCGCTTGGCGCATATTGGTTAAGCACTGCATTAAACAAGCATGCCCTGTTTGGGGTATGGCAGCGAAAGGCACTGCATGAAGCACCAGTTAGGCGGGGTTGACCCCACTGAGCCAATCAAATTAACTGCGGAACAGCAGGTTGCATTGCGCAAGCGTTCGGGGAATGGCATTGTCAGGGCTCTGGTGGCCCAGGCTGCAATGCTTGTAATCTCAGTTGTGGTTTCCGGGGTTGTCGCAGGTTTTCATGCCGGCGTCTCAGCGTTTGTGGGCGGAATAGCCTATTTCTTGCCGAACGCGTTGTTTGCCTTGCGGTTGCTGCTGGGTTTGTTTGGTCAGGTGCAAGTGAATCCGGTCACGTTTTTTCTGGGCGAAGCCTTCAAATTGGGTTCGGCTGTGATCATATTGGGTCTGGTGGCCTGGTATGGCAAGGGTTGGCTGGTGTGGCCCGCCTTGCTTTTTGGTTTGTTAAGTGTATTGAAGGGTTATGTGCTTCTGCTCATGTTTCGCAGGATGCCATAACTAAAAGTTAATCCGGGGGCTTTCGGGCCCGGTTTAGTGTTCACAGGATAAGGTTTCAGATGGCTGCCGCTAGTGACGTTTCTCCTCAGTCTTACTACATCCAACACCATTTGGTCCATTTCAATAGTGCGGGTGAAAAGCAGGGCTCGATTGCCGATTTCAGCCTCCTGAACTTTGACTCCATGTTTTGGTCCCTTGCAATGGGCCTGATCGTGATCTTCGTTCTGTCCCGGGCTGCCAAAAGTGCCACTGCAGGTGTTCCAGGCCGTTTTCAGGCGTTCATCGAAACGCTCATCGACATGGTCGAAGAGCAGGCCAAAGGTATCATCCCGAACGAAACAACGCGTCGTTTCGTTTCCCCGCTTGCCCTTACTGTGTTCATGTGGATCTTCCTCATGAACTTCCTTGACCTCATCCCCGTTGATCTCATGCCCTGGCTTCTCAAGACATCCGGTCTGGGTGCAGAGCACGGCGATCCCCTGTACTACCATCGCATTCTGCCTACTGCCGACTTGAACATTCCCATGGGTATGTCAATGGGTGTGTTGCTGCTCATGCTGTATTACGGTATCAAAATCAAGAGCCCGGGCGGTTTCGTGAAAGAGCTTTTCACGGCACCTTTCCATGCGCATGGCGTTGCAGCCCTTTTTCTCGCTCCCTTCAACTTCCTGTTGAACTGCATCGAGTACGCTGCCAAATCCGTGTCGCTGGGTATGCGGTTGTTCGGCAACATGTTTGCCGGCGAGCTTGTTTTCATGCTCATTGCCCTGCTGGGTGGCGCATGGACAGGGTTTAATGGTGCAAGCTTAGGCTTGGGTATCGGTCATGTGCTGGCTGGTTCGGTGTGGGCAATCTTCCACATCCTGATCATCTTGCTGCAGGCGTTTATTTTCATGATGCTGACGCTCGTTTATGTGGGTCAGGCTCACGAAGGCCATTAAAAATTTTCGGTCCGGGCATGTTGCCCGGTTCCGGGGGTGCAAGGTTTTCTTGCAAAGCAGTTTCTTTGACTTTTTGATTACACGGTTTTTAACCAAGGAGTTGTCATGACCAACGTTGCTTTCGTTGCTCTCGCTTGCGGTCTCATCATCGGTCTGGGCGCTATCGGCGCATGTATCGGTATTGCTCTCATGGGTGGTAAGTATCTTGAAGCCTCGGCCCGCCAGCCTGAACTGATGAATGCTTTGCAAACCAAAATGTTCCTGTTGGCCGGTCTGATCGACGCCGCGTTCCTGATCGGTGTTGGTATTGCCATGCTGTTCGCTTTCGCCAACCCCTTCGTCGGCTAAGTGTTGCTTCCCGTCAGGTTGGCGGGTCACGTAGCCGCAAGCCCCCAGCGCGGGCATGCGGCATGAACATCGAATGTCAAGCAGCCTGGCTGCCTGACGCAAGTGGTAATCAAGGGAAACGACCGTGAACTTAAACGCGACTCTCTTTTTTCAGATGATCGTGTTTTTCGTTTTGGGCTGGTTCACAATGAAATTTGTGTGGCCACCCCTTACGAAGGCAATGGATGATCGTCGCCAGAAAATTGCCGACGGCCTTGCGGCTGCCGACAAGGGTAAAGCCGATCTGGCTCAGGCCCAGGCACGCATCAGCCTGATCGAGGCTTCTGCAAAAACTGAAAACCATGCTCGCATGGTCGAGGCTGAAAAACAGGCGGCTGCCCTCATCGAGCAGGCCCGTCGCGAAGCCGAAGCTGAAAAAGCCCGTATCATCGCTCAGGCTCAGCAAGATGCCGCGCAAGAAGTGCAGCGTGCTCGTGAAAGCCTGCGTGCCGATGTCGCCGTGCTGGCTGTCAAGGGTGCAGAGCAGATTCTCAAGCGCGAAGTCGACGCCAAAGCACACGCCGAGCTGCTCGACCAGCTCAAGGCACAACTTTAATAGCAGGGCAGGCCATGGCTGAATTATCGACTATTGCCAGACCGTATGCCGAAGCGCTGTTTGCAACGGCTCGCGATGACCAGGCTGGCCTGGCATCGTGGTCGGCGCTGGTGTCCGAAATGGCTCAGGTGGCAAACCTGGGTAACGTGCGTGATGCACTGACCGACCCCCGTCTCAATGTGGCGCAACGCACTGAACTTTTCACAGGGCTCATCAAGTCGCCGCTCCCCGAAAAGGCGCGCAATCTGATCGCCTTGCTGGTCAGCAATAATCGCATTCTTGCGCTGCCCCAGATTGCCGAGCAATTCGAGCTGCTCAAGAACCGGCACGAGGGCACCGCATTGGCCGAAATCACCAGTGCCTACCCGCTTGCCGACGAGCAGGTGCAGTTACTCGTGTCCGGGCTCGAAAAAAAGTTTGGTCTCAAACTGAAACCCGTAGTCACCGTTGATCCTTCCTTGATCGGCGGCGTGCGCGTAGCGGTTGGCGACCAGGTGCTTGATACTTCCGTGCAGGCCCAGCTGGCCCGCATGCGCGATACGCTGGCCGCCTAAGCAGGCCAGCCAACAGGATTCCAGGAGTCTGAACATGCAACTTAACCCGTCAGAAATCAGCGAACTGCTCAAGGCCCGTATTGAAGGCCTGGGTGCTTCGACTGACGTCCGTACGCAAGGCACGGTCGTTTCCGTGACCGACGGTATTACCCGCATCCACGGTCTGTCCGATGTGATGCAAGGCGAAATGCTTGAATTCCCGAATAACGTATTCGGCCTCGCGCTCAACCTCGAGCGTGATTCTGTCGGTGCGGTTATTCTTGGCGATTACACCGGGGTATCGGAAGGTGATTCCGTCAAGACAACCGGTCGTATTCTTGAAGTTCCCGTGGGCCCCGAGCTGCGTGGCCGCGTGGTCGATGCCTTGGGTCAGCCCATCGATGGCAAAGGTCCAATCAACGCCAAAGAAACCGACATCATTGAAAAAGTCGCTCCGGGTGTTATTGCCCGTAAGTCGGTTTCCCAGCCTCTGCAAACAGGTATCAAGGCGATCGACGCCATGGTTCCCGTGGGTCGCGGTCAGCGCGAACTGATCATTGGTGACCGTCAAACAGGCAAAACCGCTGTTGCCGTCGACACCATCATCAGCCAGAAAGGCAAAGACGTCACGTGCGTTTACGTGGCGATCGGCCAGAAAGCATCCACGATCAACAACGTGGTCCGCAAGCTCGAAGAACACGGTGCGCTGGAATACACCATCATCGTGGCTGCCGCTGCATCCGATTCCGCTGCCATGCAATACCTGGCCGCCTACTCCGGTTGCACCATGGGCGAATATTTTCGTGATCGCGGCCAAGATGCCCTGATCATTTACGACGATCTTACAAAGCAAGCCTGGGCCTACCGTCAGGTTTCGCTGTTGCTGCGTCGTCCTCCCGGCCGTGAAGC
>JAAYGT010000029.1 GCA_012727555.1 Alcaligenaceae bacterium
ACAGGACAGTGAAACGCCTTTGCGCCGATGATAGTGGATGTACATCTGTGAAAGTAGGACATCGTCAGGCTCTTATCTGAAAAACCCCGCACATAACCTGTGCGGGGTTTTTGCTTTGAAAAAACAAACTGCGATACCTATAACAGATCTGTACAGTAAAATGGATCTCAGATTTTTGGATCCCAGTTTATATCGGAGGTATCAATGACTCAGGCTTATCCGCCAGAAGAGGGCAGTGGCTTGTCGATGCGTCAACTCACGCATTTGATTTATGGCTTGTTCGCTCTCGGTTTGCTCAGTGGTGGTTTTTTCGGTATTGCCACCATTGCGGCTGTCGTGCTGGCCTATCTGAAACGTTCCGACGCTGCAGGTACGGTCTATGCCACCCATTTTGACTGGGTCATCAGAACCTTTTGGTGGGGAGCGCTGTGGCTTGTGCTCAGTGGCGTAGCTACTTTTGTCTTCATTGGCTGGTTGACAGGCGTGCTGGCCATTATCTGGATTGTTTACAGGGTGATCAAAGGTTGGTTGGCACTTTTTGGAAATCAGGCCCCTGTAGCCGGTTTCGACTGAGCAGTCCTTGTGTGCACAAGGCTTGAACATATGAAAATGCCTCGGAAAGCCGAGGCATTTTCATATTCAAACGGAAGGGTCAACCTTCGGTTTTACTTCAGGTGAGTACTGACCAGTTTGGTCAATTCAAACATGGAAACCTGATCTTTGCCAAAGAGAGGGCGCAGTTTGTCATCGGCATTGATGTTGCGACGATTTGCGGGATCCTGCAGGTTGTGCTGCTTGATGTAATCCCAGATTTTTTTGGTCACTTCCGTGCGTGGAACAGCTTCAGGCCCGATGACGGCTGCCAGAGTTTCGCTAGGGGTAAGAGGTTTCATGAATGCAGCGTTGGGCTTGCGAGCGGGCTTAGCGGATGTTGCCATGTAAACGAGGCTCCTGACGGAAAATTATGAATGACGAGACGTGCGGCACGGACAGTAGCCGCCGAATTGAAGCTTATTTTAACCGCTGATCCTTGTGGGCGGGTAAATGATCCACCAATGACTGCTTTATACTGACACGTTATTTCCGACTTTTTTCACCAAGCCCTGGAGCCTGCATGAGTACGGATGCACAAAAACCCGATTCCATAACCCTGGTACGACCCGATGACTGGCACCTTCATTTACGTGATGGTGCTGTGCTTGAGTCGGTTGTAATGCATACTGTGCATCAGTTTGCGCGAGCAATCATCATGCCGAACCTTAAGCCGCCGGTCACTACAGTCGAGTTGGCCCGAGCTTACCGTGATCGCATTGCTGCAGCAGTTGCGCGGCAAAATACGCACAAGCACCCGTTCGAGCCTTTGATGACGCTTTATCTTACCGACAACACGTCACCCGATGAGGTTGTTAAAGCCAGGGAAAGTGGGTTTGTGCACGGATTCAAGCTTTATCCTGCGGGTGCTACCACCAACTCCGATGCCGGGGTGACCGATCTTCTTGGCAAGTGTTCGCCTGTGCTTGAAATCATGCAGGACGCAGGCATGCCTCTGTTGGTTCATGGCGAAGTCACCGATCCCGATGTTGATGTTTTTGACCGTGAAGCGGTTTTTATCGACAAAGTCATGGTGCCGTTGCGGCACCGATTTCCGGCGCTTAAGGTTGTTTTTGAACATTTAACGACGGCGGATGGCGTTGCCTATGTAGAGCAAGCCGAAGGGCCGGTGGCAGCCACGATCACCGCACACCACCTGTTGTACAACCGTAATGCTTTGTTCAAGGGCGGTATACGGCCGCATTGGTACTGCTTGCCTGTTTTGAAGCGCGAAAAGCACCGACAGGCTTTGCTTGCGGCAGCCACAAGTGGTAGTGGGCGATTTTTTCTGGGTACAGACAGTGCACCGCATCCAAAGGGGCTCAAAGAACATGATTGCGGCTGTGCCGGTTGCTATACGGCCCTGCATGCCATGGAGCTTTATGCCACGGCTTTCGATGCGGCGGGCAAGCTTGATCGCCTCGAAGGTTTTGCCAGTTTGCATGGGCCTGCGTTCTATGGTTTACCGGTCAACTCCGGCACCCTGACGCTCAAACGCGCAGCGTATCAGGTTCCTGCCGAACTGCCCATGGCCGATACACAGGTTGTGCCCCTTGCGGCGGGTGAGTCATTGGCATGGATGGTCGATGACTGAAGCGCGGTAGATTGGCATGCGGCCATCGGGCCAACGCTGCGTATAGAACACTGATCCAGCTTGTCTGGATCAGTTTTGTTTCTTCTCTTCAAGTGCTTCCCATCGGGCGAATAATTTTTCCAGTTCGGTTTCAAGCACGGCAAGGCGTGTATTGATCCGTTCGACTTCATCTGGCCCTTCGCGGTAAAGGGTGCCATCGGATAGTTTTTCGGTTAGATTCGCTTGCTCCTGCTCAATGCGCGCGATGGCATCGGGTAGTTCATCAAGTTCCTTTTGTTCCCAGCTCGTAATGCGTCCTGTGCGATTCTGCCGCGTTCGCTCGGCCGGTTGAGGGGTTCCCTGGGGTGTTTCCTTTTTGCGCGATTTCGGCTGGCTTTCTTCAGCCATTGAGCTCTGAGGGCGTTGTGCCAGCCACTCGTCGTAGCCACCCACATATTCACCCCACTTCCCGTCACCTTCGGCTGCCAGAGTCTGGGTGACGACGTTGTTCAGGAATGCACGATCATGACTGACCAGCAAGACTGTTCCGCTGTAGTCCTGGAGCAATTCTTCGAGCAGTTCCAGTGTCTCGATGTCCAGATCGTTGGTTGGCTCATCGAGCACAAGGATATTGGTCGGACGTGCAAACATGCGAGCCAGTGCCAACCGCGCCCGTTCTCCACCGGACAGGCTGCTGACCGGTGAGTGAGCCCTGGCCGGAGGGAACAGGAAGTCCTCTAGGTAGCTCATGACATGCTTGCGCTGGTTGCCGATTTCAACCCATTCACTGCCCGGGCTGATCGTGTCGGCCAGAGACGCATTTTCGTCGAGATTCTCCCGCATTTGATCAAAATACCCTATGGTCAAATTGGTGCCCAGCCTGATCGTACCCTCTGTGGGTTGCAACTGGCCCAGGATAATGCGGAGCAGTGTGGTTTTACCCGCGCCATTGTGCCCGATCAGGCCGATGCGATCGCCTCGCATGATGGTCAGATCAAGATTACGTATCACGCAGTGGTCGCCGTAGCTATGCGAAACATTGATGAGTTCCGCAACCAGTTTTCCTGATTTTTGGCCTTCTGCAACGGCCAGGTTGACATTGCCCTGAACAGTGCGCCGGGCAGCACGCTCGCGCCTGAGCTGTTCCAGGCGTCGTACCCTGCCTTCATTGCGGGTGCGGCGCGCTTCAACCCCTTTGCGTATCCAGACCTCTTCCTGAGCCAGGAATTTGTCAAATTTGGCATTTTGTTGCTGTTCTGCCTGGAGCCATTCGGCTTTGCGTTGTTGCCATTGAGAGAAATTGCCCGGGAAACTGAACAGTTGCCCGCGGTCAAGTTCGATAATGCGTGTGGTAACGGCATCGAGAAAGCGGCGGTCATGGGTGATGATGACAACGCTGCATCGCGCAGTGAGAAGCAACTTTTCGAGCCAGGCAATGCCTGTGAAATCAAGGTGGTTGGTTGGTTCATCAAGCAGCAACAGGTCTGGTTCTTCGGCAAGGGCATGAGCCAGTGCCACCCGTTTGCGCATACCACCGGACAGACCTGCGATGCCCGCATCGGGGTCAAGCCCGAGTTGGTCGATCAGTGCGCCGGCGCGGGCAGGGCGTTGCCAGTCTTCGGATTGAGTGATGTCGCCTGTCAGGTATTCAAGCACAGACAGGGTGTCATCAAGCTCTGGTTCCTGCTCGACGGTGGCCACCTTAAGCCCGCTGATCCGCATGATATCCCCGTCATCAGGGCTGATGCGTCCGTCGATGATTTTCAGCAGCGATGATTTCCCCGCGCCATTACGACCAATGAGGCCAATACGTTCTCCGGGTTGTATGGCCAGTTCTGCGTGATCAAGCAGCGGGTGGTGGCCAAAGGCAAGTTGCAGATTGGAAAAGCTGAGCAGGGTAGTGGCGGACATGGGTAAATTCGATGACCGGATGCAAAAACCGGTGTGTGGTGCCAAAAACGTTATTGTCGCAGGTTACACTATGACTTCGGGGCAGGTCGGGCGATCGCGGTGTTTTTGACACCGAGGAAGGTCCGGACTCCACAGGGCAGGGTAGCGGCTAACAGCCGTCCGGTGAACACGGTGGCAACATTGTGCAAACCGAGGAACAGGGCCACAGAGACGAGTCTGCAGCAAGGGCGAGCATTTCGCTCGCACAGGTACGGTCATCTCCGTACTTTGCGCGGTTTTCCGTGCAGTGTTGCAGGGTGAAACGCGGTAACCTCTATCCGGAGCAACACCAAATAGGCATGCGCCCGGCCATTGGCCGTACAGGGCGGCCCGCCCGAGCATGCGGGTAGGTGGCTAGAGCGCGTCAGTAATGGCGCGCCCAGAGGAATGATCGTCCATTGGGCTTGCCCAATGTACAGAATCCGGCCTACAGACCTGTCCCGTCTTCATGTTCCGTCATCGCACGCCTTTTTCCGTGTTTTCTTCCCGGGATCCGCTGCGGTCGCATTTGTTTACCTTTCAGGCACGCCTCTGCACATTGATACCCAGTGCTCATTTGTTCATCCTGGCCGTCGGCAGGCCTGGATATTCTCGCATCCGAAAGTCCGGGGAAAACTGATTTTTCCCAAGCCGGTTTCCCCTCTCGACGATCCAGGCCCAACAGACGACCAGCGTCTGCTGCAGCCCCGTTGCAGGTCTTTCGCGGCGCGTTGATACGCGGGTGATCGACTCGCCTTGTTTTGGTGCGACGCATCATGACGGCACGATCTAAGGCAGTGCTTCCAGATCTTTCGCCAATCCCTTGATTTATCAAGAAAAAATGGCTTTGTTCGGCTTCTGTTAAACCTGTGTAAGTGCTTGTTGTTATTGAAGAAATTGTCCCGGTCTGCTTGACCGGAAAGGCACTATCACGTAGAGTGGGAGGAAGTAGGATATTGTGCAAAAAAGTGGGGGAATTTGGGGTGTTTCAGGGGTGTAGTGCTCTCACGCTTGATGCGAAGGGCCGGATGTCCATTCCGGCTCGGCATCGTGACGCGCTCACTGAACAGGTTCAAGGCCATCTGACGCTCACGCGCCATCCAGACGGTTGTCTGCTGGTGTATCCACGCTCTGTCTGGGAACACAAGCGAGAGCAGATTGCGAACTTTCCAATGTCTGCCCGGGCGCTGCAGCGTTTGTTGCTGGGTAACGCGTCTGATGTCGACATGGATGGTTCGGGACGAATTCTTGTTTCCCCCGAACTGCGTTCTGCCGCCAAACTGGTGAAAGACGTCATGCTGCTGGGCATGGGGAATCACTTCGAGCTCTGGGATGCTGCTGAATGGGCGCGTCGTGAAGCCGAAGACCTTGCCAACGGCATGGGCGGCATCCTGGAACAGTTTTCTTTCTGAGTATTCCCATGACATTCACCCACCGTTCCGTACTGTTGGAACCAACAGTCCAGGCACTTGTTGATCCTGGATTTGGCAAGCGTTCAGCTGCGTCTGTGGCCCCTCTGTTCAAGGGGAGCGCAGACGGTGTTTTTGTTGATGGCACATTTGGCCGTGGCGGTCACAGCCGTCTGCTCTTGTCACGGTTGGGCCCCCAGGCACGTTTGCTCGTGTTCGACAAAGACCCCCAGGCCATTCGTGAAGCGATGGCACTGCAGCAAACGGATCCCCGGGTCTCGGTCATTCACGACGGCTTTGCCTCGCTCCAGGAGCATCTGCAGGCGCTGGGTATTCAACAGGTCAATGGAATCATGTTCGATCTCGGGGTGTCATCACCTCAAATCGACGATGCTGGCCGCGGGTTTTCTTTTATGCGTGATGGTCCACTTGACATGCGCATGGATACGACACGAGGGCTGACTGCCGAACAATGGCTGGCTCAGGCTGGTCTCGATGAATTAAAGGAGGTCATTGCGAACTATGGCGAAGAACGGTTTGCTTTCCAGATTGCAAAGGCGATTGTTGCTCGCCGCGAATCCAGGCCGCTGCGCACTACGCTCGAGCTCGCCGAGCTCGTCGCCAGTGTCGTCCGCACGCGCGAAAAGGGTCAACACCCGGCCACTCGTACCTTTCAGGCTATACGGATTCACATCAATCAAGAGCTCGAAGAGCTCGCGCACGCCCTCTCGGCAGTTTTGAAGGTTCTGGCGCCCGGGGGGCGAGTGGCCGTGATCAGTTTTCATTCGCTTGAAGATCGCATGGTCAAACAGTGTATTGCTGCCGCTGCGCGACCTGCTGCTGCGTTGGCGCGGTTGCCCATTCCCGAAAAAGATATGCCTCAGCCCGTCTTGTGGTCGCTCGGGCGTGTTTTGCCTTCGGCACACGAAGCCGCCGAGAACCCCCGGGCCCGTTCAGCGGTGTTGCGAGTTGCCGAACGTACCAGCACCCCATTGCCGGCAGATCAGGGGGCCTCGTTCGTGCGGGCCATGAATCTGGTCTCGGATCCCGTTTTTGCCCGGGGGGGTCGCTGATGGCGCGTCTGTGCGTGGTTGTTGCCGTGCTGCTCATGCTTTCGGCGTTTTCGCTGGTTACCGCCCAGTTCCAGGCAAGGCAGCTTTTTGTCCGTGCCGAAGCGCTTCACAATACGGTCTTGTCGCTCGACATGGACTGGCGGCGGCTTCAGCTTGAGCGTGCGGAACTGTCTCGCAAGGTGCGCACCGACGAAATCGCCCGTCGCGATCTCGAAATGGTCAATAGCACGCCGGCACGCACCTTGTATCTTCAGGTTCCCGGTCTGATCCCGCTTCCCCAGACAGGTGCTGCCCCATGAAGCAGATGCGTTTTTTTGACAGCCCGGTTCTTGGCGTGACAATGCCTGTGTGGCGGTCACGTCTTGTTCTGATTTTGCTCATGCTGGGTTTTTCGGCACTTGCCGGCAAGGCCCTGTACCTGCAGGGGTTATCAAAAGATTTCCTGCAGCAGCAAGGTGAAAAACGCTATGAGCGTACCTTGGTGCTGCCTGCAACGCGCGGCAAGATCTTCGACCGTTCCGGTAATGTCGTCATGGCCTCGAGTATTCCTGTACGGGCCATCTGGGCGATCCCCGACGACGCACGTACTCTTTCGGATACGGATCTGACGCGTTTGGCCAAGCTGCTCGACATGTCGCCGAACGAGATCAAAAGTCGCCTGGCTGATGAAAACCGTAATTTTGTGTATATCAAGCGGCAGGTGCCTATTGAGGTTGCCGAAGAAATTCGTGCGCTCAAATTGTCGGGTATCCACCAGCAGGGGGAAATGCGCCGTTTTTATCCTGAAGGGGAAATGGCCGCTCATATTGTCGGTTTCACAAACGCAGACGACAAAGGTATTGAAGGCGTTGAGCTGAATTTCAACGATGAGCTGTCGGGGACACCAGGTTCGCGACGCGTCATTCGTGATCGGCTCGGACGCATCATCGAGGATGTGCAAGACATTGTGCCTCCCAAAAATGGTCAGGATCTCAGGCTGTCGATTGATAGCGGTTTGCAATTTGATCTCTATTCGGCCTTGCGTACCGCCCGTGAAGAAAACAACGCCACAGCGGTCGCTGGTGTTGTGCTTGATGTCAAGACAGGCGAGGTCCTGGCTCTGGTAAACTTGCCGACCTACGATCCGAACGACCTGACGCAACGTCGCGGTGCTGCACTGCGAAACCGGGCCCTGACCGATACCTTCGAGCCCGGTTCGATCATGAAACCGTTCACTGTCGCACTGGCACTCGACATGGGGCGTATCAACCTGAACAGCAAGTTCGACACCGGACGTGGCGAATACCGTTACTACGGGGCAACGATCTCCGATGTCAGCAAACATAACGGTGTGCTTGATCCAGCCGGTATTTTGCGTCGTTCAAGCAATATCGGTATGGCCATGATCTCCGAGCGTCTGAGTCCGCAAGAAATGTGGAACAAATTCACGGAATTGGGTTTTGGCAGAACGCCTCAGGCCGATTTTCCAGGTGTTGCTGCCGGTAAGTTGCGGCCTTGGGAACGGTGGCGCCCCATCGAGCGTGCCACCATGTCGTATGGCTACGGTTTGTCGGCTTCACTGATCCAGATTGCGCATGCCTATACGGCCTTTGCCCGCAATGGCGATATGGTTGCCCTGACGCTTTTGCGTCGTCAGGGCAAAGCAGTCAGCCACCAGGTTTTTTCGCCTCAGGTGGCAAAAGATGTTCGTGCCATGCTTGAAGCGGCTGCGGGCCCGGAAGGTGCCAAGCTGGCTCAGGTGCAAGGTTACCGTGTTGCCGGCAAGAGCGGCACAGCCCGCAAGATCGTCAACGGGAAGTACAGCACGTTGCTGTACCGTAGCTCGTTCGTCGGTTTTGCGCCGGTATCGAACCCGCGCATTGTGGTGGCCATCTCGATCGATGAGCCGAAGTCCAAAGAATATTACGGCGGGCGTGTTGCCGCGCCGGTTTTTTCAGAGGTGGTCGCACGGAGTTTGCGTCGCCTTGGGGTCCCGCCTGATGCGCCGGTCAAGTCGCTGGTGGCTGTTGGCCCCGAACGGAGGGATACACGATGAATCAGGTCGACATCGTAGCCTGGCTTAGAACACATGCCGCTGGCGGTGCACATTTGTGCATGGATTCGCGTCATGTGGCACCGGGCGATGTCTTTTTTGCAGTACCAGGGCGAACCACTGATGGTCGACGCTATTTGCTGCAGGCAGTTGAGCGGGGGGCTTCGTCATTGGTGATTGAAGCTGATCCGGCTGCAAGTCATCATGACGCGCAGTCCGTGCCGCCATGCCCGGTTCCTGAGAGCATCCCTGTGTTGTACGTCTCCGGGCTGAGTCGTTGTGTCGGTCACGTGGCCCATGAGTGGTACGGACGGCCGTCCGAGACGGTCTCTGTGGTGGCTGTTACAGGCACGAACGGCAAGACCAGTTGCGTTCAATGGCTGGCCGCCGCTCTGAATGCCGAGTCCGTGCCTTGCGGTACCATTGGCACGCTGGGGGTTACATTGCCTGATGGCGGTAATCTTGGCGGAGCACTCACCACCCCGGATGTCCTGACCGTGCATCGTTGTCTGGCTGCCTTGCGGGAAGCCGGTGCTGAAGTCGTTGCCATGGAAGCGTCCTCGATTGGCATTGAGCAAGGGCGTCTTGACGGTGTTCGTGTCAGCGTGGCTGCCTTCACCAATCTCACGCATGACCACCTCGATTACCACCTCACGCTTGATAACTATCGTCAGGCCAAAATGGCCTTGTTCACGCGCAAGGATCTCGGTGCAATCATCACGAACCTTGATGATCCGGTCGGGCGAGAAATTTTTGCCTTGAAATCGGCATGTCCGGTCACCGCCTATTCGTTGCGCGAAGCGCCTGATGCCCAGGTCAAGGCACACGAAATTCAGGCAGGGCGTTATGGCCTGGTATTCAATGTCAGCACGCCCTCAGGGCAGGCGCAGTTGCTGACGCGTCTGGTTGGTGAGCACAACGTGGCCAACCTGTTGCTGGTTGCCGCGGTGCTTGAACACCTGGGTTGGGGGCTGCCCAAGGTCGCCCGGGTCCTGGCTTCGTTGCAGCCTGTCGAGGGGCGGTTACAGTGGGTTGATCCTGTTCCGGTCAAGGGTGTACAGCCAGCAGCGCCACTTGTCGTTGTCGATTACGCGCACACGCCTGATGCACTTGAGCGGGCGCTGGTCGCTCTTCGTGATCTGGCCACGGCTCGTCAGGGGCGTCTGGTCTGTGTATTTGGTTGTGGTGGTGATCGCGATGTTGCCAAGCGGCCTGTCATGGGGCGAATCGCCTCGCGTCTTGCCGACGACATCATCCTCACCTCGGACAATCCACGCTCTGAAGAACCTGCGCACATCATGAGTCAGGTGCTTGCGGGCATGCCCGCTGAACCGGTTGTCGAGCCTGATCGTGCCTGCGCCATTCTGACGGCGATCTGGCGTGCCCAGCCGGCGGATGTCATTCTGCTGGCTGGTAAGGGTCATGAAACCTACCAGGAATTTTCCTCGGGCCGGATACCTTTCGATGATCGTGAATGGGCTCGCTTTGCACTGACCTGGCGTCAGGATCTACCGGTTTCAACCGATACGCGTACGCTGGAATCGGGTGATCTTTTCATCGCCCTTCGTGGTGATGCGTTCGATGGCCACGACTACATTGAGGCCGCGCGTGTCAATGGGGCATGTGCGGCGATTGTCGAATCTGCATGTGACGATCCCCTGCCGCAGTTTGTGCTGGGTGATACACGTCAGGCGCTGATCCGGGCTGCCCTGACCTGGCGCGCCTTGCACGATCTGCCGCTGATCGCTGTGACAGGCAGTAACGGCAAAACCACCACCAAAGAAATGATTGCCTGCATTTTGCGCGCGGCCCATGGTGATGATGCCACCATGGCAACCCGGGGCAATCTGAATAACGACATCGGTGTCCCGCTGACGCTTTTGCGTTTGCGTGCCGTTCATAAGGCTGCGGTTGTCGAGCTGGGGATGAATCATCCGGGTGAGATTGCGCTGTTGGCCCAGATGGCGCGCCCAACGGTTGCACTGGTCAATAATGCCCAGCGTGAGCACCAGGAATTCATGCGTTCAGTCGAGGCTGTTGCGCGTGAAAACGGTACAGTCATCCATGCGTTGCCCGACAACGGTGTTGCAGTTTTTCCGGGCGACGACACGTTCAGTGACTTATGGCTAACCCTTGCGGCCGGACGCCCCGTTTTGCGTTTCGGTTTCGAATCCCGTTTTGATATCTGGGTTGATCAGATCAGGGCTGATCAGGACTCCACCGGCTTTGTGCTGCATCATGGGTCATCGGTGGCTGAATTAACACTTCGTGCACCTGGCGTACATAATTTGCGTAATGCCATGGCAGCGGCTGCCTGTGCGCTGGCTGCGGGTATCGAGCTGGCTGTCATTGCACGGGGGCTTGAGGCCTTTTTGCCGGTAGGCGGCCGCATGCAGCCCCATCGGGTGGCGGGCGGTTTTCAGGTGATTGACGATACCTACAATGCCAATCCCGATTCAGTGCGTGCGGCCATCGATGTACTCGCAAGCTTGAAAGGTCAAAAAATTCTTGTGTTGGGCGATATGGCCGAAGTTGGTGATAACGGGCCGCTCATGCATGCCGAAGTGGGTGCCTATGCGCTTGAGCAGGGTATCGATGAGCTTCTGGTTCTGGGTGATTCCAGTGCCCATGCCGCCCGGGCGTTTGGTCCGGCGGCTCGTTCATTCGGGCAGTTTGACGATCTGATGGCGGCACTGCTCGAACGTTTGCCGGCGAATGTGCTGATCAAGGGGTCACGCAGTGCGCGCATGGAGAGGGTGCTGAAAGCCTTGGCCGAGCGCTCGCCCGAGTTCATGGCGGCGGGAGACTGAGCATGTTGCTTGAACTTGCCCGCTGGCTTTCCGATACCCATTTTTTCCGGGTCTTTGGCGTTGTCGAATACATTACATTCCGTGCGGTATTGGCATGTGCAACCGCATTGCTCATCGGTCTGGTGGCCGGTCCTTTTGTCATTCGCAAACTGACCGAGCTCAAGATCGGTCAGGCCGTGCGCACGTACGGTCCCGAGTCCCATCTGCAGAAAAACGGCACCCCAACCATGGGGGGGGCCCTGATTCTGATCTCGATTGGTGTCAGTACCCTTCTTTGGGCCGACTGGACCAATCGTTTTGTCTGGGTGGTTTTGCTGGTTACCTTCGGTTTTGGCTGGATCGGTTGGGCAGATGATTACAAAAAGGTCGTTCATCGAGACCCCGAGGGGATGTCATCACGTCAAAAATTCTTTTGGCAGGCCTTGATCGGTATCGTTGCCTCTGTGTATCTGGCCTTTGCGGTGTCCGCGCCGGCCAATACTGAGCTTTGGCCTTTGTTCCGCGACTGGGTTGCCAGTGGGTTCACCATGCCCTTGCCGACACGGGCTGATCTGATCGTGCCGTTTTTCAAATCGGTCAGCTATCCGCTCGGGGTGTTTGGTTTTGTCGCCTTGACCTGGTTGGTGATTGTGGGATCAAGCAATGCGGTGAATCTCACCGATGGTCTTGATGGCCTGGCGATCATGCCGACCGTAATGGTGGGTAGTGCCCTGGGAATTTTTGCGTACGTTGTCGGCCGTGTCGATTATTCAAAGTATCTGTTGTTTCCCTACATTCCGGGGGCGGCCGAACTGATGGTGTTGTGCGCGGCATTGGCCGGTGCCGGCCTGGCGTTCCTGTGGTTCAACGCCTATCCGGCCCAGGTTTTCATGGGTGATGTCGGTGCGTTGGCCTTGGGCGGGGCCCTTGGAACCATTGCGGTCATCGTGCGTCAGGAAATTGTCCTGTTCATCATGGGGGGCGTGTTCGTTGTTGAAACCTTGTCGGTCATGATGCAGGTCGCCTGGTTCAAGTACACCAAAAAACGCTATGGTCAGGGGCGGCGTATTTTCCGGATGGCACCCCTGCATCATCACTTCGAGGTTTCCGGATGGAAGGAAACACAAGTGGTGGTTCGTTTCTGGATCATCAGCATGATGCTGGTGCTTGTGGGTTTGGCGAGTCTGAAATTGCGATGAGTTCCTGGTCATTTCCCTCTGTTGCTGCGGGCAGCACCTACCTGATCCTCGGGCTCGGTGAAACGGGTGTGGCAGCGGCGTTGTGGTGCCTTGAGCGGGGAGCCCGCCTGCGTGTGCTCGACACCCGTGCGGCACCGCCTGCCCGCCAGGCGCTCGATCAGTCGGAATGTGCGGCAAACATTGACTACCGGTTGGGCCCGGATGCGCTGCGCGATTCCGCCCTTGAGGGCTTGTCCGTGGTGGTGCTCAGTCCGGGATTGGCACCATTTGATCAACCGGTGTCCGGTTTTCTTGAGCAGGCACGGCAACGCGGAATCGAAATCATCGGTGAGGTCGAGATTTTTGCACGGGCATTGCTTGATCTTGCCGCCCAAGGTTATACCCCGCATGTGCTGGCAATTACGGGAACCAACGGGAAAACGACCGTCACGCGCATGACCTGCCAGTTGCTCGAAGCGTCAGGCATGACTGCAGTGGCGGCTGGCAATATCAGTCCGGCAGCTGTGCAGGCCTTGCGCGTGTGCTTGCAACAAGACACCTTGCCCCAGGTCTGGGTGCTCGAGCTCTCCAGTTTTCAGTTGCACACCCTTACATCACTTGTGCCGGATGCTGCCGTTGTACTGAACCTGACCCAGGACCATCTTGACTGGCACGGATCGATGCAGGCCTACGCTGAGGCGAAGGCACGTTTGCTGCGTATGGCGCGCGTGCGTGTGGTGAATCGCGACGATTCCCTGACAGTGGCCATGGTCGACGCGCTGGCAAACCCCAATGTCCGGTCGTTCGGGCGAACTGTGCCTGAGCTCGATGGTGATCTGGGGCTGGAGTCCGAACATGGTATCGAGTGGCTCACGGCCTGTGAGTCGTCCGATTTCGAGGCGCCTGTCGTTCGCTCAGGGCGATCCCGGAAAAACGATACTGCGCTTTTACGCTTGCCCGGCCGTTCCGTGCGCCTGATGCCCGCCGAGGCTCTGCACGTGCAGGGGCGACACAATGCGCTCAACGCGCTTGCTGCGCTTGCACTGGTGCGTAGTCTGGGCGTTGGCTGGGCTGAGGCCTTGCAAGCCTTGCGTGCGTATCGGGGTGAACCCCACCGTGCAGAGTTTGTCCGTTCGGTCAGCGGGGTTGATTTCATCAACGACAGCAAAGGTACCAATGTGGGTGCCACCGTAGCCGCGCTTGAGGGCATGGGGCGTGGCGTGGTGTTGATTGCCGGCGGGCTTGGCAAAGGTCAGGATTTCTCGCCCCTTGCCCGGGCGGTTGCGGCTTATGCCAAGGCGGTTGTCCTGATCGGTCAAGATGCACCGCTTATTGCGCAGGCGTTACAGGGGTTACCCCTCAATGTACGCTGCGAACACTCGCTGGCGTCTGCTGTTCAGGCGAGTTTTGAACTTGCAACGCCGGGCGATGCGGTGATGCTTTCACCTGCGTGTGCAAGCATGGATATGTTTCGCAACTATGGTCACCGTGGGCAGGCCTTCGTTGACGAGGTCAACGAACTGGCATTGCGTCAGGGGGAAGTGGCATGAGTCTTTTTGCCGATCTCACCGCGGGTATCAATACGGTGCGTCCGGGGCGAACCACCATGCCGGGCATTGATTTTGCCCTGGTTGTTTGTGTGGCCGCATTGGCGCTTTTCGGTTTGTTGATGGTGTACTCGGCATCGATTGCGCTGGCCGATGGCCCCCGCTACGAGAATTATGGTCGTTATTACTTCGTGATCCGTCATGGTGTTTTCCTTGCCGTGGGTGTGGTCGTCATGCTGGCCGCATTGAATGTGTCCATGGATATCTGGAGAAAAGTGACCATTCCCCTGTTTGTCGTGACACTGATCTTGCTGTGCGTGGTGCTGATTCCAGGTATCGGTCGCGAGGTCAACGGTGCGCGGCGATGGTTGTCACTGGGTATTGTGAATTTCCAGCCTTCCGAATTGATGAAGGTGGCGATTGTGCTCTTTGCCGCCGAGTACACCGCCCGAAAACGTGATCACATGCAAAGTTTTCTGCGTGGTTTCATGCCCATGGCGCTGGCGCTGGCGGTCGTGGGGGCCACGCTGCTGATGGAGCCTGACCTTGGCGCGTTCATGGTGATCGTGGCGATTGCCGTCGGTATTCTGTTTATCGGCGGGTTGAACGGGAAACTTTTTTCCGGTTTGATCCTGTTTCTTCTTACAAGTTTCCTGATGTTGATCTGGTTATCACCCTGGCGGCGCGAGCGTCTGTTTGTCTATCTGGATCCCTGGAACCCGGAAAATACCTATGGCAGTGCCTATCAGCTGTCACACTCGCTCATTGCGCTGGGCCGGGGTGAGTGGTTCGGTGTCGGACTCGGGGCCAGCGTTGAAAAGTTGCACTATTTGCCTGAAGCGCACACCGATTTCATTGTGGCCGTGATTGGCGAGGAACTCGGTTTCGTCGGTGTCATGGCGTTGCTGGGGCTGTTTGCCTTCCTGATCTGGCGCGGTTTCGAAATCGCCCGGCAAGCCATTGCCATGGATCGTATTTTCAGCAGTCTGGTTGCACAGGGCGTGGTGATGTGGTTTGGGGTTCAGGCCTTCATCAATATTGGCGTATGTCTGGGGTTGCTGCCTACCAAAGGCCTGACGCTGCCCTTGGTCAGCTATGGCGGGTCAAGTATCGTGATGAATTGCCTGGCACTTGCCTTGTTGCTGCGTGTCGATCACGAAAACAGGAACATGATGCGGGGGCGCAAACCATGACCCGGCGTACTCTTTTGATCATGGCAGGTGGTACAGGCGGGCATATCATGCCGGGTCTGGCCGTTGCCCAACGGATGCAAGAGCGCGGCTGGCGTGTTGTCTGGCTCGGACACCCTGAGCGCATGGAGGGTCGCCTCGTACCTGAGCGTGGAATCGATCTGGTTCCCTTGCGTTTTGCCGGTTTGCGCGGCAAGGGGGCTGGCGCCGTGTTGAAGTTGCCCTTTACGCTGGCGAATGCCTGCCTGCAGGCGAACAAGGCGCTGGGGCATGTCAGGCCGGATGTCGTACTGGGCATGGGCGGGTACGTGGCTTTTCCTGGCGGGTTGATGGCCGCGCTGCGGCGTATGCCTTTGGTCGTGCATGAGCAGAATGCCGTGGCCGGTACGGCCAACCGATGGCTTGCCCGTATCGCCACACGTGTACTGACCGGATTCCCCGGTGCCTTGCCCGGCGGGTTGATGGTGGGTAATCCGGTGCGATCCGATATTCTGGGTGTTGCCCCGGCGGCAGAGCGTTATGCTGCGCGCAAGGGGCCTTTGCGTGTGCTCGTGGTGGGTGGGAGCCTGGGGGCTGCTGCGCTGAATGGGTGCGTTCCCCGTGCGCTTGCCCTGATGCCGCCTGATCAGCGCCCCCGTATCGTTCACCAGACCGGTGAGCAGCATCAAAGCGTTGTCCAGAAAACCTATGCCGATCTTGGTGTACAGGCTGACGTTCTCCCCTTCATCGTTGATATGGCGGCGGCGCTGGCCGATGCTGACCTTGTCATTTGCCGGGCAGGTGCAATGACTGTCGCGGAAGTGGCTGCTGTCGGGGTTGCCGCGCTTTTCATTCCGTTGCCGCACGCCATTGATGATCACCAGACGGCGAATGCGCGTTATCTGAGCGACTGCCAGGGTGCATGGTTGCAGTCCCAGGCATCGTTCACACCCGATTGGCTGGCGCAATGGCTGGGTAATCTCGAGCGTAACGGGTTGTCCCTGGTCGCCCGCCATGCTCATGAGCACGCAAGCCTGCACGCGGCAGAGCGTATTGCGGACGTCTGTGAACAGACCGTCAAGAGAACATAACAATGAAACATCGCATTCAGAGCATTCATTTCGTAGGCATCGGCGGTTCCGGCATGAGCGGAATTGCCGAGGTCCTGCTCAATCTGGGTTATCAGATCAGTGGGTCCGATCTGCAGGATTCAGCCGTTACGCGACGTCTGGCGGATCTTGGTGCGCGCGTATTCATTGGTCACGATGCCGGCCACATTCAGGGGGCAGGCGCTTTGGTGACTTCAACGGCAGTGGCTGCCGATAACCCCGAAGTGCTCGCCGCCCGGGCCGCCCGCATCCCTGTGGTTCCCCGCGCTTTGATGCTGGCTGAGCTCATGCGCCTGAAGCGGGGTATCGCCGTGGCCGGCACACATGGCAAGACAACCACCACCAGCCTTGTAGCCAGCGTACTGGCCGCCGGGGGGCTGGACCCCACATTCGTGATTGGTGGTCGCCTGAATTCGGCCGGTGCAAATGCGCGTTTGGGGCAGGGGGACTACATCGTGGTCGAGGCTGATGAGTCCGATGCGTCCTTCCTGAACCTCTTGCCCGTGATGGGGGTCATCACCAATATTGATGTCGACCACATGGACACCTACGGACACGATGTTGCCCGGCTCAAGAGTGCCTTCGTCGAGTTTACCCACCGACTGCCCTTTTACGGCACGGCAGTTGTCTGCAGCGATGATCCGAATGTGCGCGAGATCATCCCGTTCATCAGTCGTCCAGTGACTACCTACGGCATTGATTCCGATGCCCAGATCCGGGCCGTGAACATGCGTGCCCAGGGAACATCCATGTGTTTCGAGGTCACCCGTCAGGGCGCGACCGGTCCTTTGCCCGGCCTGTCGGTGCGTTTGAATTTGCCCGGACGTCACAATGTGCTCAATGCGCTGGCCGCCATTGCCGTTGCGACCGAGCTCGGGGTCGAGGACACGGACATTGCCCGTGCACTCGAAGACTTTCACGGTGTCGGACGCCGCTTCAGTCTGGTGGGCGATTTTCCGGTGACATCGGCCAAAGGGCCGGGACACTTCACGGTGGTTGATGACTACGGGCATCATCCCGTTGAAATGCAGGCCACGTTGGCTGCCGCGCGGGGTGCGTGGCCTGATCGTCGTATCGTCCTGGCCTTTCAGCCGCATCGTTACACACGTACCCGTGATTGTTTCGAAGATTTCGTTCGTGTCATGGGCCAGGCGGATGCGGTCTTGCTCACCGATGTCTATCCGGCGGGTGAGACACCACTGGTGGCAGCGGATGGTCGGGCTTTGTCGCGTGCCTTGCGGGTTGCCGGGCGCGTTGAACCCGTTTTTGTCGAAGACGTTGCCGAGCTTCCTCAGGCAATCAAGGATTTTGCCCGACCTGATGATGTCGTGGTGGTTATGGGGGCGGGGTCAATCAGCCGCGTTCCGGGTCAATTGGGAGTTTCAGCATGAGCCATCAATATGGTCGGGTCGGTGTACTGTACGGCGGTCGTTCGGCCGAGCGCGATGTTTCTTTGATGTCCGGCAAGGGCGTGTGCGAAGCGTTGCGCAGCAAGGGCGTGGATGCGCACTTGTTCGATACCGGCGAGCAGGGGCTGGTGGAACTGGCTCAGGCAGGTTTTGATCGCGTCTTCATTGCCCTGCATGGACGCTATGGTGAAGATGGCACCGTTCAGGGGGCTCTTGAGTTGCTGGGTGTGCCCTATACAGGTAGTGGGCCCCTGGCTTCCTCGCTGGCCATGGACAAGATCATGACCAAAAAGGTCTGGTTGCAGCATGGTTTACCCACGCCTGCGTTCAGGGTCTTGCATTCACGCGATGATCTGGCCGAAGCGGTCGCATCACTCGGCCTGCCCATGATTCTCAAGCCGCCTCACGAAGGCTCCACGCTCGGGGTTACCAAAGTCGATACGCCTGAGCAGCTCGAACCTGCCTTTGCGTGTGCTGCCCGTTTTGACACCAGCGTATTGGCCGAGCAGTTCATCAAGGGGCGCGAGCTTACCGTGCCGATTCTTGGAAAAGGCGCCGGAGCCCGTGCTTTGCCCGTGATTGAAATCGTGGCGCCCGGAGGCAACTACGATTACGAACATAAATACATTTCGGACGATACGCGTTATTTGTGTCCGGCGCCCATTGAGCCTGGCTTGACAGCCCGTCTGCAGCGTCTGGCGGAAGAAGCCTACGTTGCGCTTGGCTGTGAGGGCTGGGGCAGGGCCGATTTCATGCTGGATGCGTCGGGTCAGCCCTGGCTGCTGGAAATGAATACGTCGCCCGGCATGACCAGCCACTCGCTGGTGCCCATGGGGGCGCAGGCCGAGGGTATGAGCTATGCCGACCTGTGTGTCGCCCTGCTCGATGCGGCTTCCTGCAAAGTGCGCTCGCACAGCGCCTGAAGGAAATCACGGCCATGGATCCCCGTCTGACCAACCTGATCGCAAATGCACTGGCCGTTCTGGCCGTGCTGGCGCTGGTTGCCGGCGCGTTTGCATGGGTTACACAACGGCCGTATTTTGCGATCAGTACGTTGCACATCGAACCACTGGAAGGCGACGCCTTCGACTACATCTCGGCGGCCAGTGTCAGCGCGGCTGTTGCGGGGCGCATAACTGGCAATTTCTTTTCCATCAATCTCGACGCCACGCGTCGCCTGATTGAAACCGTGCCCTGGGTGCGCAAGGCCCAGATCAGACGTCAGTGGCCCAATAGTCTGAGCATCCGTATAGAAGAACACCAGCCTCTTGCGCTATGGAACGAAAACCAGATGATCAACACCTGGGGTGAAACGTTTACAGCCAATCAGGGCGAGCTGCCCGATGATGTTTTCATACCGCAGCTCAACGGCCCCGAGGATTCCGAGCGTCTGGTCGTTCAGCGTTATGCCGAACTTGCCCGCTGGTTTTCTCCACTGAGTTTGCGGGTGCAGGAAATTACACTCAGCCCACGCTATGCGTGGGATGTAACGTTGTCTCAAGGTACCTATCTGAATCTCGGGCGTGATCCGGCAGCCGATGTTGCCGATCCGCATGGTCGATCCGGTGCGGTGCCGTTTGCTGCACGTATTGAACGGTTTGTACTGGCATGGCCCGCCCTGATGAAAAGGATCGAGGGCCATACGTTGAAAAGTGCGGATCTACGTTATCCGAACGGGTTTGCAATTACTTTGGCGCCGGCAGGTGCCGCTTCTGGCAAGTAGATAAAAATTATGACGCGTGATATCAAAGATCTTATCGTTGCGCTGGACATTGGTACCAGCAAGGTGGTTGCCGTTGTGGCAGAGATCTTGCCAGAGGGTCGGTTCGAAGTGCTGGGGCTTGGTCAGCACGAGTCCCAGGGCATGCGCAAGGGTGTGGTGGTCAATATCGAGGCCACGGTGAATTCCATTCAACGCGCACTTGAAGAGGCTGAACTGATGGCGGATTGCAAGATCCGCGAAGTCTATACAGGCATTGCCGGCAGCCACATCAGCAGCTTCAATTCAACAGGCATGGTGGCCGTCAAGGACAAAGAGGTGACCTCCGCCGATGTGGCACGTGTCATCGAGACGGCCAAGGCAGTGAATATTTCCACCGATCAACAGGTCTTGCATGTGCTCACGCAAGAGTTCCGGGTTGACTCCCAGGAAGATATCCGGGAACCCATCGGTATGAGCGGCCTGCGCCTTGAGGTTTTTGTCCATATCGTGACCGGAGCGGTCAGCGCAGCCCAGAACATCGTCAAGTGTGTGCGCCGCTGTGGCCTGGAAGTTCAGGATCTGATCCTGCAGCCGCTGGCATCCAGCATGGCGTGCCTGACGGCTGATGAAAAGGAATTGGGTGTCGTGCTGGTGGACATCGGTGGTGGTACCACCGATGTTGCAATTTTCACGGGCGGTGCCATTCGCCACACGGCGGTGGTGCCGATCGCCGGCGATCAGATCACCAGCGATATTGCCGCCATGTTGCGTACACCTACACCAGATGCAGAAGAGATCAAGATTCGTTACGGGGTAGCCAAGCAGTCTCTGGCGGACTCCGATGGTTACATCGAGGTTCCTGGCCTGGGTGATCGACCTAATCGCCAGGTCAAACGCCAGGCGTTGGGTGCGGTGATCGAGCCACGGGTCGAAGAGCTGTTCGTGTTTGTGCAGAACATCATTCGTGAGTCTGGTTATGAAGATGTCCTTGCTTCGGGCATTGTCATTACCGGCGGTACGGCCTTGCTGCCCGGCATTGTCGAGTTGGCGGAAGATGTCTTTCTGAAGCCGGTTCGTATTGGTGTGCCGGCTTACGAAGGCAGCCTGGCCGATGTCATGCACAATCCGCGGTTTTCCACCGTAATGGGCTTGCTGACCGAGGCTCGCCTGCAGCGTACCCGCGGTAAAAAAGTTGCACAGCAGAAGGGCTCATTCAAGACGCTGCTTGCCCGTATGCGTGAGTGGTTTGTGAATTGATTTAAGTAGACGTTGTCCGGCAATGCGGGGGCTCCGCCCGCATTGCCTGCAGATGAATCGGGGATGAGTTCTAATTTTCCTGGCTATGTGAGGGAGTCAAAATGATGAAGTTCGAGATGCTCGACACCAGCAATAACGGCACTGTGATCAAAGTGGTCGGCGTGGGCGGTGCCGGTGGCAATGCGGTTGCCCACATGATCCGTTCCGGCGTGAGCGGTGTTGATTTCATTTGTGCCAATACCGATGCCCAGGCGCTGGCGGCCACGCAGGCGCCGGTGCAGATTCGCCTGGGGCGTACGGGGCTTGGCGCCGGTGCCCGCCCTGAGCAGGGCCGTGCCGCCGCCGAAACCGCACGCGAGGAAATTCGCGCTGCGTTGAATGGTGCCCACATGGTGTTCATCACCGCCGGCATGGGGGGCGGTACGGGTACCGGGGCAGGGCCGGTTGTGGCCGAAGTTGCCAAAGAGCTGGGTATTCTGACCGTTGGTGTGGTCACCAAGCCTTTTTCGTTTGAGGGTCCCAAGCGCACCAAGATGGCTGAAGAAGGCATTCACGAGTTTTCCAGGCACGTCAATTCTCTTATTGTGGTATTGAACGAGAATCTTTACGAGTTGATGGATGAAGACGCCACCCAGGAAGATTGCTTCAAGGCGGCTGATGACGTTCTGCACAATGCGTGTGCCGGCATTGCGGAAATCATCAACGTCGAGGGTAACGTCAACGTTGACTTCGAAGACGTGAAGACCATCATGGGTGAGCAAGGCCAGGCCATGATGGGGACAGCCATCGCTTCAGGCACGAACCGCGCACGTGCTGCCGCCGAGCAAGCGATCGCCTGCCCGTTGCTGGAAGGGGTCGATCTTCATGGCGCGCGGGGCATTTTGGTCAATATCACGGCCAGCCGTACGCTCAAGATGCGCGAAACACGTGACATCATGGACACCATCCGCAGTTATGCGGCCGAAGAGGCTACCATTGTGTTCGGTACGGCCTACGATGAATCCATGGGCGAGAACCTGCGTGTCACCGTTGTGGCAACGGGGCTGGGGCGCAAAGAAGTGGCGCGCCCACAGCTGGTCCATAGTCAGGCTGAAGAGCGCCGCACAGGAACGGATGACCTGCCTGTCGCGGGTGCCGGAGCCGCTGCAGCTGTACCCGAAGTGCCGGTTGTCATTCGCAACCCGCGTGGGGCAGCCTCAGCCCAGGTACGCGCCCTGGAGACTGCGGGCATGGATCACTTTGATATTCCTGCCTTTTTGCGCCGTCAGGCCGACTGAAACTTCAGGCACAACGTACTCTCTCACCGTTGTTCCAACGCTTTGGTGTTCTCGCCAAGGGTTTGCAGGGTTGGCGCTTCCCCCGCGCCGACCCTGTCTTCGTGCGTTCTGAACGCGTTTTTTGAAGTCCGCTGAAACATAAATGTCTTAGTGGTAAACCCGTATTTCAGGTAAACTCTTTCTTTTATAGTCCGCTTGTTGTTGCGTGCGTATTACAGTGCGTCTGCAAGACAGCGGGTATGGTCGAACACATCATGTTACGTCAGCGCACCATCCAGAAAGCTATCAGCACCAAAGGTGTCGGTCTGCATTCCGGGCGCCGGGTCGAGATCACTCTTCGGCCGGCTGCCCCCGATACCGGTATTGTTTTTCATCGTGTCGATCTTCCTTCCGTGGTCGATCTGCCCGCGTCTGCCGATCAGGTGGGCAATACCCGCATGGCATCCGTGCTGCAACAGGGTAACGTCCGTGTGTCAACCGTCGAGCACATCATGTCGGCGCTGGCCGGCCTGGGTATCGATAACCTGCACGTCGATCTCACCGCCGAAGAAGTGCCCATCATGGATGGCAGCGCCGGTACGTTTGTGTACCTGTTGCGCTCGGCCGGCCTTCAGGAACAGGCCGCGCCCAAGCGTTTTCTGCGTGTGCTCAAACCTGTTGAAGTGCGCGAGGGCGAGGGTGCGGATGCCAAGTGGGCGCGTCTTGAGCCCTATGAGGGCTATGCGCTGTCGTTCACCATCGATTTCAGCCATCCGGCGATCAGTTCAACGGCCAATACGGCCCAAGTTGATTTCGAAACAGATTCCTACGTCAAAACCATTGCGCGGGCGCGCACTTTCGGCTTCGCCAGCGAAGTTGAAGCCCTGCGTGCGGCAGGTCTTGGCCGTGGCGGTAGTCTCGACAACGTCATTGTCATGGATGAATACCGTGTTTTGAACTCCGACGGTTTGCGTTACGACGACGAATTCGTCAAACACAAGATCCTTGACGCCATCGGTGATCTTTATCTTATTGGCAAGCCGCTTGTAGCACGCTATGTGGCTTACAAGTCCGGACACGGGCTTAATAATCAGCTGGCGCGAGCCCTGTTGGCCAACCAGGATGCCTGGGAAATCGTCACCTACGAAGAAGCGGGTGCCCAGGTGCCCAAGTCGTTTGTGCACGACTGGAAGTTTGCCTGAAACCCATTCGCCTTGACTGTTTTTTGTCCACAGGGGCCTTGCAGGTATCCCGTGTGGGCGTTCCTTTGCGGCCCATGGCGTGTTCGTGTGCGCCTTTGGTGTCTGGCTTACCCGCCGTGGTGTTTCAGAAGCCGGTTGATCGCATCAGCCAATGGCCCCGGGGGCGTTGTTTCGAGCAGTTTTCTGAAGGCTGCCAGCGATGTCTGACCCAGGGGTTCGATATCCCGTACGCGCTTTTGTGTCACGCTGACAGGATTCCCCGCTTGTACCTTCACGGCCAGTTCGGTAATGTTCCATCCTGCGGCGTTCAGGTCGGCGATCAGGCGTGGCGCCATCTGGCGCAATTTCGCGGCAAAACCGGCCGAGGGCACGGCCAGTGTCAGGCAGTGTTGGTCCAGTCGGGCGGCACGGCAGGCGCTGGCGAACGCCGAGGGTAACTGGCGTTTCAGGTTTTGTTCTATAGCCATCAACTGGCGTGCCGTTGCCAAGACGGTGGCGCTTTCCGGGTTGGTGCTTAACCAGTTCACCGCCAGCGATGCTGAGCGGGAGCGGCCCGACGGGGTGAGCGACATGTGATGCGTGAGCCTTCGTGAGGCGACGCAGAGGCTATGGTGCCGCTGCGTCTGAATGAATCAAGGAGTAATGGTCTTGCAGAATCATTCTAGCAAGAAAGGTTTGAGGGTCGTGTTGATGGCCCTGGTGTCGGTTTCGGCCTTGCTGGCTTCGGCTGCCGCCGGTGCCTGGATGCAGGCAAGCCTTCAGAAAACGCAGCCCGAGATCCTGGCGGCCGGATTGTATCCTGGCGAACACGCCGAGCGTGACAGTGTCATGTTGCGCCAGAATCTGGATCTGCTGGCCGAAAAGGTGGGTGATCTTCAGGCGCGAGTGATTGCGATCGATGCGTTGGGGCAACGTCTTGCCGATGTCGCAGGTGTCAAAAACACGTCGGAAGAGTCGGGCCTGTCCGTAAACGATGAAGACACCCTTTCGGAGCAGTTCGAGTCGTCCGTGTTGCAGGATCAGGCAACGGATGATGCCATGGCCGACTTCGAAGAGCTGGCGGTGCCTTCCGGAACGGTCTGGTCAGCCGAAGGGCTGGGGCGGCAGCTTGATCGTCTGGCCCGGCAGTTATCCGAGAAACAGGATCACCTTGCGCTTCTCGATGCCGTATTGACGCAGCGCTCCGGGCTCGAGGCCAGTTTGCCCACGTTTCGGCCTGTCGATTATCCCTACCTCACCTCGTCATTCGGCTGGCGCCGCAATCCAGTCACGGGGCGCCATTCCATGCACGAAGGCCTTGATTTTTCAGCGCCTCGGGGCACTCCCATCTATGCTGCGTCCGGCGGGGTTGTTACTGAAGCCCGCTACCATACCGGCTACGGCAAGCTGGTTGAAATCAACCATGGCAACGGCCTTGTCACGCGTTATGCGCATGCTTCGTCCATCAACGTCAAGCTGGGTCAGGTCGTGACCAAAGGTGAAATGGTTGCCCGGGTTGGTTCTACGGGCCGCTCGACAGGGCCTCATCTGCACTTTGAGGTGCGTATGGCCGGTGAGCCTCTTGATCCCCGTCTGTTCCTTGACCAGACAGAAGCCCCTGAAACTTTGCTGGCAAAGGTGTTCGGCACAACCGATGCCGACTCACCGCAGGTGCGTTAAACTGTAGCGTTTCCTGCGGGCATGCCCGCCAACCCAACAACAGGCAAAAGGGCTGTGCCTGCGCGCACCGCTCTGCGAATGAAACACCTATGGTTTCTATCCTCAAGAAGATCTTTGGCACGCGTAACGACCGTATCTTGAAGCAGTACCGCAAGCAAGTCAGCAAGATCAACTCGCTTGAACCTTCAATACAGGTTTTGTCCGACACCGAACTTGCCGCAAAAACCCAGGAATTCCGGCAACGCATCGAAGGTGGGGCCAGTCTCGATGATCTTCTGCCCGAGGCCTTTGCCGTGGTACGTGAGGCAGGCAAGCGTGTTTTCGGCATGCGTCACTTCGATGTCCAGATGCTCGGCGGCATTGCCCTTCACAACGGCAAGATCGCAGAAATGCGTACTGGCGAAGGCAAGACACTCATGGCCACGCTTCCTGTGTATCTGAATGCGTTGGCTGGTAAAGGGGTGCATGTCGTTACCGTCAACGATTACCTCGCTCGCCGTGATGCCGAATGGATGGGGCGTCTCTACAATTTTCTGGGTATGTCGGTCGGGGTGGTGGTACCCCAGCAAGACAACGAAGAAAAACGCGCCGCCTACAGGGCAGATATAACGTACGGCACAAACAACGAATACGGTTTTGACTACCTGCGTGACAACATGGAATACCGCGCGGAAGATCGTCTTCAGCGTGGTCTGTTCTATGCCATTGTCGATGAAGTCGATTCCATTCTCATCGATGAAGCCCGTACCCCGTTGATCATTTCAGGCCAGGCCGAAGACAACACCGAACTGTACCTGCGCATGAATGCGGTTCCGCCCATGCTGGTGCGCATGGCGTCTGAGCCGAAACCGCACGAACCCGAGCCCGAAGGTGATTTCTGGGTCGATGAAAAAAGCCAGCAGGTGCATTTATCTGAAGCCGGGCAATTGCGTGCCGAAGAGCTCATGAAAGAAATCGGCCTTCTGCCGGCAGAAGAGTCTCTGTATGACCCGCGTCATATTTCCCTGGTGCACCATTTGATGGTGGCGTTGCGTGCCCACAATTTGTTCTTCCGTGATCAGCAGTACGTTGTGCAAAACGGCGAAATCGTCATCGTCGATGAATTCACTGGCCGTCTCATGACGGGTCGCCGCTGGTCCGATGGCCTGCATCAGGCGGTTGAAGCCAAGGAAGGCGTGAAGATCCAGAACGAGAACCAGACACTGGCCTCGATCACGTTCCAGAATTATTTCCGCATGTACCAGAAGCTGTCCGGCATGACCGGTACAGCCGACACCGAAGCCTATGAATTCCAGGAAATCTACGGGCTTGAAACGGTCATTATTCCAACGAACCGCCCCATGGAGCGTATCGATCAGAACGACCAGGTGTTCAAGACCGATGCCGAAAAATACAACGCCATTCTTGCCGACATCAAAGATTGTCACGAGCGTGGCCAGCCTGTGCTGGTTGGCACCACCAGTATTGAAAACTCCGAATTGTTGTCCGGGTTGCTAGCCAAGGCCAAACTGCCACACGAAGTGCTGAACGCCAAGCAGCATGCACGCGAAGCCCAGATCGTGGCCGAGGCCGGCAAACCGGGGCGTATCACCATCGCCACCAACATGGCCGGCCGTGGTACCGACATCGTTCTCGGTGGCAGCATCGAGAAACAGGTCGATCTTGTCCGCGCCGACCCCGAACTTTCCGATGAGCAAAAGAAAGAAAAAGTCGCTGCGATCCGTGCCGAGTGGGAGCCCATGAACCAGGCTGTCAAGGCGGCGGGTGGCTTGCGCATCATCGGTACAGAACGCCACGAATCCCGTCGTATCGACAACCAGTTGCGCGGGCGTGCAGGTCGTCAGGGTGACCCAGGCTCTTCACGGTTCTATCTGTCGCTCGATGACTCTCTCATGCGCATTTTTGCGGGCGATCGCGTGCGTGCCATCATGGATCGCCTGCGTTTGCCCGAAGGCGAGCCCATCGAGGCCAAAATGGTTTCGCGCTCCATCGAATCAGCCCAGCGCAAGGTGGAAGGCCGCAACTTCGATATCCGCAAGCAGTTGCTGCAGTTCGACGATGTTGCCAACGATCAGCGCAAGGTGTTGTATGCCCAGCGCAACGATGTCCTCGAGGCCGCCGATGTCAGCGACAGCGTGGCCAACTTGCGGGCGGCTGCGCTCACCACCCAGTTCCGTGCCTTCATTCCCGAAGAAACCATGGAAGAACAATGGGATGTTGCCGGCTTGCAAGCCACGCTTGAGTCCGAATGGGGCATTGTCATGCCGCTGGTCGAGATGCTCGAAAAAGAACCCAACCTGACCGATGACGACTTGCTTGCGCAGGTTCTTGAGCATGCGGGCGTGGTGTATCAGGCCAAGGTTGATCTCGTTGGTCGTGAAGGCTGGTTGCCCTTCGAGCGTTCGGTCTTGCTGCAAGCCATCGACAACCATTGGCGCAATCATTTGTCGGCTCTTGATCATCTGCGTCAGGGCATTCACCTGCGTGGGTATGCCCAGAAAGACCCCAAGCAGGAATACAAACGTGAGGCCTTTGTCCTGTTTTCCGACATGCTCGACCGCATCCGCGACGACGTCGTCCGTGTGCTCATGACCGTCAAGGTGCAAACGCGCGAGCAGGTCGAGGCCGTGGAGCCTGAGCCATCACTGACGCATGTCAGTTATCATCATGCCGACTACGATGCGGCCCTCAGTGGCGAAGATCCTGGTCTTGATGAAGGGCAGGCCGGCAAGCTGGCCGGGCAGGCCGATGCCATTCCTCGGGTTGGCCGCAACGATCCGTGCCCGTGCGGCAGCGGCAAGAAGTACAAGCAGTGCCACGGCAGGATCAGCTGACGCTCAATCGGTTTATCCGGTCTGAAAGGCCCGGCCCCGTATCCCGTCTGTTTTCCGGGGTTTCGGGGCCGGGCCGTATTATTTGTGGCGCGTTTCAGGTGCGTATCGGGACCGGGTTTTCAGTGCCCGGTCATACGGTCGAGGGTGTGCCCTCAAGGGTGTGCAGGCGTCGTTTCAGCCAGGGCTGCTCAATGTAGTGCCACGATAGCCAGGCGGCTGCCCAGGTCAGGGCGACGGTGGCAAACAGACTGATCCAGGGCGCAAGGGCAAAGGCGCCTTTGGCAATGAGCAATTGGGCAATCGGAAAATGGTAAAGGTAGATACCATACGAAACATCGCCGAATTTTCCAAGATTCAAGTCGCGGCATGCAGACGTTGACAGGAAAATCACGATCACGGCGTAGGCGATCGGATCCAGCAAAAGACGTGCATAGGGCGAACTGATGGCAAACAGGCCAATCAGTGTGGCCAGCGCAAGCCAGCGCAGATGCTGCATGAGCACAGGCACGGTGGCCAGTAGGGCGCCTGTACAGAAGTAAGCCAGTTGGCCTGGAAATTGCCGTGCCAGTTCGGCCGCCTGGGCCCCCTCGTACTGGTACCTGAAATAATAGACCCAGGCAACGCTTGCCAGATAGAGCACCAGGAACATCAGTGCCGGGTGTGATTTGCGTGCCAGATACACCATGAACGGCACACAGGCGTACAGCATCACTTCGATCTTGATGGTCCAGAGTGATCCGTTCAGTGCGGGCAAGGCGTTCTGTTCCAGGGCGCCCGGCAGCCCTGGTTGCAGAAAATTCAGAAAAACCAGGTTGCTGGCAAGGTAGCGCCATGTTTGGCCTGAAAGGAAGAATTCGGTTAAAGGCAGGTGGGTGGTGATGGTGCCGATCAGCAGGCAGAACAGAATGACGCAGAGATACCCCGGATAAATACGTCGAGCCCTTTTTTCAATATAGTTTCCCAGGCTTTTGCTGGACAGATAGCTTTTGGTAACCAGAAAACCGCTGATTGCAAAGAAGCCCTTGACAGCAAAATTGGAGTTGAACACGACTTCAAGAAACCGGAACTCCGGCAGTTGTGTCAGGGAGCCGATGTGTGAAAGGGTGACGATCAGGGCCAACCCGATACGAACGCCATCAAAGTTATTCTTGTCCATTCGGTGTGTCGATGTTGTCTGTGAGAACGTTGCTTCAGATCAGAAACAGTGTGGCCAGGCCCAGGAATACAAAAAAGCCAAGCGAATCGGTGGCAAAAGTGAGCAGTACCGATGAGCCCACGGCAGGGTCTTTGCCGAAGCGATCCCGCAATATGGGAATCAGGACTCCGAGGGCTGCCCCGATCAGCATGTTTGCAATCATGGCGCCCATCATGACCAGAGCGATAGGCAACGAGCCTGAAATGGCCCAGGCAAAGCCTGCCGCCACCAGGCTGCCACAGGCACCCACCAGAAAGGTAACGGTCAGTTCGCGCTTGACCAGTTGAATCGTGTTCTTGGCAGAGACACGACCCACGGCAAGTGCCCGGATGATCATGGTCATGGTCTGGTTGCCCGAGTTGCCACCGATACCCGCCACAATCGACATGAGAAAGGCGAGAATCACGATATGGCTGACGGTGTCTTCGAAACGTGACGCGACCAGTGACGCGGTGGCCGCCGTGGCCAGGTTGATCAACAGCCAGGGGGCACGGTTGCGCAAGGCATCAAGTACAGGCGCGAAGATATCTTCTTCCTGCAGGCCGGCGCGTGAAAGTGCCTGTTCTTGAGAGTCTTCCTGAATGACATCGACCACTTCGGCAATGGTTACACGGCCGATCAGGCGCCCTTGATCGTCGGTGACTGGTGCGGACACCAGGTCGTAGCGCTCAAAAGCACCCGCCGCTTCAGCGTCGGAGTCGAGGGGATTGAGCGTGAGGTAATCCGTGACCATGACATCGGAGACCAGTTGCTCGGGTTCGCTGACCAGGAGTGTTGTCAACTTCAGTGTGCCCTGCAGTTTATCGGTTCGGTCAACCACAAAGATCTGGTCAGTGTGATCAGGCAGTTCGCCCAGGCGTCGCAGGTAGCGCAGCACAACCTCCAGGGTAACGTCTTCCCGCACGCGTACCATTTCGAAGTCCATGATGGCACCCACGGTATCTTCGGGGTAGCCCATGGCTTCGAGCAACTGGGCACGTTCTGCGTCCGTCAGGCCTTTCTGCACTTCGGCAATGACTTCAGGGGGGAGGTCAGGGGCCAAGTCAGCGATCTCATCGGCGTCCATCGTGCCCGTGGCTGCGATGAGGTCGTGGTGGTCCATGGACTGGATCAGCGATTCCCGCGCCCAGTCATCGATTTCAAGCAGAACATCGGCATCGTGTTCTGCACTGACCAGACTCCAGACAGCCTGTCGTTCATCAACAGGCAGCGATTCCAGAATAAAGGCGATGTCGGCTGGGTGCAGGTCGTTGATGATCGCCTTGATCTCGGCTTCGTGCTGACGATGCACCAGACTTTCGAGCAGGTTGGAGCGGTCGTCGTCTTCGTATTGGCGGTGTGTCAGGGATTCGACGACCTCTTGGCGCTTTAGGATGTCCTGCAGTTTCTGCAGCGCCATGTGAGCGTCTTCGGGGTCAAGGCGCCGCGGGATGACGATGGGTGTGCTTTCGGTCTGCTCGTTCGGGAGAGTCATGGGAAGCCTTGGTGCAGCGTGCGACTAGACGGGTTGTGACAGCCAGCGGCGTGCGAGTTCAACCCAGTAGGTTGCGCCCAGCGGAATCAGGTCATCGTTGAAATCGTAGCTGCTGTTATGCAGCATGCAGGGGCCTGCGCCGTGTCCGGGCGTGCGGTGATCTCCGGTGCCGTTGCCGATCCAGACATAGCAGCCTGGTTTTTCCTGGAGCATGAACGCGAAGTCTTCGGCGCCCATGGAGGGTTCGACAGGCTGGACAAGATGTGTCGGGCCGACGATGTCCTGGATGACATTCGCGCAGAAGTGCGCGGCCTGGTCGTCGTTGATGGTGGGCGGGTATTTGCGTTCGAACGTCAGTGTGGCTTCGCACCCCATGGCTCGTGCCGTCTGGTTGGCGATGTCCCGCATGCGTTCTTCGATGAGGTCGAGTGTTGCCGTGGAAAAGGTGCGCACTGTGCCGCGCAACAGTGCATTTTCGGGCACAACGTTGTCGGCCGAGCCTGCATGAATCTGGGTAATGCTGAGTACGGCGGGATCAAGCGGATTGCGGTTGCGTGTGATGATGCTTTGCAGGCTCTGGGCCACCTGCACAGCAGCCATGACCGGGTCGATACCCAGATGCGGCATGCCACCGTGTGCGCCTTTGCCCTGCAGTTCGATGGCAAAGGTGTTGCTTGAGGCCATGATCGGGCCGGGCTTGAGCCCAAAGCTGCCGACCGCCATGCCAGGCCAGTTGTGCATGCCGAAGACGGCATCCATGGGAAACAGGTTGAACAGCCCGTCGTCGATCATGGCTTTGGCCCCGCTGTGTCCTTCTTCGGCGGGCTGGAAGATGACATGCACCGTGCCTTCAAAATTGCGGTGATGAGCCAGGTAGCGGGCAGCTGCCAGAAGCATGGCGGTATGGCCGTCGTGGCCACACGCATGCATGACGCCCGGGTGCTGGCTGGCGTGCGCAAACTGGTTGGATTCCTGCATGGGCAGGGCATCCATGTCGGCCCGCAGGCCAATGGCCCGGCCGTTGTCGGTTTGACCGTGGATCGTGCCCACAACGCCTGTTTTGCCCAGGCCCCGATGCACGGGAATGCCCCAGCTGGTCAGGGCGTTGGCCACCAGTTCGGCCGTTCGGTGTTCCTGGTACGCCAGTTCCGGGTGTGCATGGATATCGCGGCGAATCTGTGCAATTTCATCTTTCCAGTGAAGGATGGGTTCGGTCAGCTTCATGCTGTTCTCCAGGGGGGCAAGGTTCAGAGGCTCAGGTACGGTTGTATCATGCGGTACAGGCTTTGTCCGATGACCGCATTGCCGGAATAGATGTTTCCCTTGCGTGGCCAGGCTTCCTGGTGGTGCAGGTCGTTGGCGATGCCTCCGGCCTCGCGCACAATCAGGGTGCCTGCAGCAACGTCCCAGGGGGCGAGGCCCATTTCCCAGTAGCCATCGTAGCGGCCGCACGCAACCCAGGCCAGGTCGAGGGCGGCCGCGCCCAGGCGGCGCACACCCCGTGTTGAATGAATGGCCTGGTCCAGCATGGGCATGTACTGGCTTTCGAAGGAAAAGTCACGAAACGGCAGGCCGGTGGCCAGCAGGGCGTGCTCAAGGGACTGGGTTGTGGAGCACTGCAGGCGATGGCCATTGAGCCAGGCGCCCGAACCGAGCAGGCCTGTGAACAATTCTTCGCGGCAAAGGTCATAGACAACACCGACCACCGGGGTGTCGGCCTGCAGGGGGGCTGCGCCGTTGATGCAGGTGCCGGCATGTGCAACCAGCGCGATCGATACCGCATAATGCGGAATGCCGTGCAGGAAGTTGGTGGTACCATCGAGCGGATCAATATACCAGGTGGCTTTTCCGTGAGTCTGGCCGCCGCTTTCCTCGGCGACAATGCCCAGTTCGGGCGTGCGTTCCCTCAGGATTTCCAGTACGGCATTTTCGGCTTCGCGGTCTGCCTGCGACACCAGGTCATTGCGCATTTTGGTGTCAATGACCAGTTCGCCGCGATTTGCGGCATAGGCCTGAAGAATGGCCGCACCCGCATGCGCGGCTGTCACGGCGGTTTCCAGGTACGAAGTGATGGGGAAGGTGTCAGTATGCATGCCGTTTGATGCCTTGAAACGCAAGTGCCGTAGGTATGTGCGCGATTGTACGTTATCAATTATGTCTTTTTGTGGTTGAACAGGTTGTGGCTGAACTCTCTGAATCCCTGACCCCCGCTTCGCTCGTTTTTGATGCCCAAGGGGTTCCGTTCAGTGCGGCGTATGGGGATATCTATCGCCCCAATGCCAATCCCCTGGCCCAGGCCCACCATGTTTTTCTGCGTGGCAACGGCTTGCCTGGGCGGTGGCAGGGTAAAACCAGCTTCACGGTCTGCGAAACAGGTTTTGGTCTGGGGCACAATTTTCTTGCTCTTTGGCAGGCGTGGCGTGAAGATCCTGACCGTTGTGCCAGGCTGCATGTGGTGTCCTTCGAGGCGCACCCCTTCAGCCCGGATGACATGGCGCGTTATGTTCAGGGGGCTTTTGCCGGCGAGACGCTGGCGCGAGGTCTTGAGCTTGCCCGTGCCTGGCCTGTGCCGCTGCCCGGGGTTCATCGGCTCGAATTCGAACAGGGTGCGTTGACGCTCACGGTGTTGTTCGGCCCTGTCGAGCGCATGGCACGCCAGGCCAGTGCGCGTGCAGACGCTTTTTTTCTCGACGGATTTTCACCACGTGTCAATCCGGCCATGTGGTCGCCGGCATTGTTCAGTCAGTTGGTGCGTCTTGCAACACCGGGGGCAACTGCGGCAACGTGGTGCACGGCAGGGCATGTGCGGCGCGCGCTGCAAGACAGCGGTTTTCTGGTGCAGCGCGAACCAGGCTACGGTCCCAAGCGTCACATGACCACCGCACGGTTGCGCGATGGTTTGGGGCAATCAATCGCTCTTTGTTCCGGCGCGTTGAGCGTGGCGGTTGTTGGTGCGGGGATTGCCTCTGCGGGCATCGTGCATGCCTTGGTCAGGCGCGGGCATCAGGTGACGGTTGTTGATCCGGTGCTGGGGCAAGGGCTGGGTGGTACCCACAAGGGCCACCGTGCGGTCGCGGTCTCTCCCCAGTTCAACAAGACGGATGACATCAAGGCACGGCTGTCCCGTGCCGGTGTGCTGCGCAGCGCACAGGTTTGGCAGCAACTGGCACCCGGTGCCCGCCCTCGTGTGTGTGGCACCTTGTATCCAGCCCGGACGGTACAGGACGTCACCCTGCACCAGGCTGCCCTGAAGAAGCTGGCCTTGCCCGTAGCGTGGGTCTGCTGGCTTGATCCCCTTCAGGCTCGAGCACGGGTCGGGGTCGATGTCCCTTACGGCGGTGTGTGGTTTCCGTTTGGTCAGCAGGTTTTCCCCGAGCCATTGCTTGCCGCCGTGTTCGGGGCGGCGGGTGTAACCTGCCTGCCTGTGCGTGTTGCTGCATTGCAGCCCGGCGCGGCACACGGGTGGTCGCTGCTTGCCGAGGATGGCCGTGTGCTGGCGCAGGCTGACCGGGTAATTCTGGCCAATGCCCTGGGGGCAGGCCGGCTTCTGGAAACGGTGCATAATGCAGCGAACTTTCCCCGACTGGCCAATGCCACGCCATTGGCCGGCGAGGTGTACGACTATCCAGCGTACCCGGCCAGTCCGCCCGCCGCCATTATTGCCGGCAATGGTTACTGGTTGCCTGCCGTGAACGGCTACCCGCTGGTTGGTAGTACTTATCGCCGCCACGGCGAGCCGGCCCCGCTGACACAGGCGGGCCGCGATGAGGTATTCGACAAAGTGCGTGCCCTGGTGCCCGCCTCCAGCACGTGGCTGGCACCCGCCGGTGCACCTTCCGGGGCCGTAAGCGGTTGGTCTGGTTGGCGGGCCAGTGTTCCGGATCGTTTGCCGGTCATTGGCCCGGTCAGCGGGCTCCCGGGGCTCTGGGTGGCTGCCGCCTATGCTTCACGCGGGTTTACATGGTCTGCGCTGGCCGGCGATCTGCTGGCGGCCGACTGGTTCCACGAACCTCTGCCGCTTGAGCGTGAGCTCATGAACCGACTCGCTGTGCGCTAGGCTGGCCGCCAGCCCGCAGATTGGTATATCTTTATGGGTTGTTTGTGATGCAAGGTCGGTAACCTGGCGTATTATTTGATCGAAAACTGCCACACCATTTTGTTTTATGGCCTAAATCCGTCAAAATAACGGTTTTTTGAATGCTTTTGGGTTTAGCCCCGAGGATTGCGCTGTGCCGCCCAAGTCTGACCCTGACACGTTTTCACCCCTTAATGCCCTGGATTTCCTGGCATCGAAGTCGACCAGTGTCGATTTTTCCGTGCCCGAATCGGGTTTGCTCATTCGTATCGAAGCGCATGCTCCCGGCGTGTTTCGCGTTCGCGCGGGTACGCCTTCCGTTGTTTCTCCGGAAAAAATCACTGCACGCGCACAAGCCCATACAGACATGCTGCTGGCCCGCCATGAACCGGTTGGCGAGCTCGTTGTAACTTCGGCTGTGTCACCTCCTTTGCATGGCTGGCGTCTTGAGCAGGGTGATGCTGCGCTTGAGCTCGTGCGCGAGTCCATGGGGGTGTCGCTGTACAGGGGGAGCGAATGCGTACTGGGCGCCGAACCGTGCTCTCTGGTGCATTGCAATAATCCGCAGTCACCCGATGTCTGGCAGTGGCAATGGCATCTGCATCCTGATGACTGTCTTCATGGGGGGGCGCTGGGGGTTGCCGATCTCGACCATCGCGGGTCGCGCCATGTGTCCGATGTGCCGGCCGACAATGCCGTGTCATTGCTCTGGAGCACTCGGGGCTGGGGGGTCTATTTCAACACCTTCAGCCGTGTCGAGTACGATCTTGGCGCTACAGATCCCGACTTGTTCCGCGTTCGGGTTCATGACAGCCTGCTTGATGTTTTCATTTTCGTGGGGGAGCCTGCAGAAATCATCAATCAGTACACTGCGCTTACGGGGCGCGCCGGTCAGCCGGGGCTTTGGCCCATGGGGGTGTGGCTCGATCAGCTGCCGGGTCAGGCCGTTTCCGAGACGCTGGGTATTGCCAGGCAGTTCCGCGAGCGGCATCTGGGGCTCGATGCCATCCGGCTTGCTGCGCCGGCTCCTTTTGGTTTCCAGCCCGACAAAGCCGTTATCGAATGGGACGCTTCACGGGTTGCCAGTGCCCGCGACCTGTTTTCCGATTTTCAGTCATTGAATGTGCAACTGGCTGCACCAACCTTCCCCGGGGTGCTGCATGGCACTGGTTTGTTCGATGAATGGGAAGACCGTGGCTGGTTGTTGATCAACGATGACGACGGACTGGCGTTTGTGTTTCCGGGGTGTGAAATTACGGGTGGGCGGTCCTTCGGGCTGCTTGACCTGACTCACAAAGATGTCTACAAATTATGGTCGGAGCGTTTGCGCCAGATGTTCGACGACGGTCTCGGTGCGCCGGTTTGCGATGCCCGTTTCGATATCCCCGATACGGTCACCGCGCGTGGTGGCGAATGCGGTGCTGTGCTGCGCACCCAGTATCCCTTGCTCGTGCGCAAAGCCCTTTTCGATGCCTTCGCCGGGCACAAGACACCCCAGGAAGGCGTGGTGCTCAGTGCCGATCTTTTCCCGGCTGTCCAGCGTTTTGCGTGGCAATCGGGGCCCGGGCTAGGGAATGACTGGGATGCCATGGCGCTCTCATTGCGTCAGGCGTTGTCCTTGGGTGATGCGGGTATTCCATTGCACATGCAGCGTCTTGGTTCATACGCACATTCTGTTCAGCCCATGACACCTGAACTGTATTTGCGCTGGCTGGCCATGTGCGTATTTTCAGGTAATTTCAGTTTTCAGGGGCATCCGGCGCTTTTGCCGGATGCCTTCGATGATGCCACCCAGGCCTGCGTGCAGCATTGGTTGCAGTGGCGCTACCGTCTGGTGCCCTACGTGTTGGGCATTCTTGAAGACGCTGTTCGTACGGGGTTGCCGGTGCAGCGTTCAATGGCGCTTGCGTTCCCGTCGGATCCCATGGCCCAGGCCTGGGATACCCAGTACATGTTCGGTCCGGCCTTGCTGGTGGCCCCTGTCATGCAGTCGGGCTCGCAGGTTCGTGTTTATCTGCCGGAAGGTTCTGCATGGTGGGATCTGAATACCGGTTGGCGCTACGAAGGTGGAACCGTCTGGACGCTTGATGTCGGGCTCGATTCCATCCCTGTGTTTGGCCGTGAGGGCCATATGCTGTGTCTGGGGCCCGCGACTGAAAGCACCTCTGATTTCAATTCGGCTCGTTTGCTCGAAGAGGTCTGGATGTTTGGCATGCCCGAGCATAGCCCGGTCGTCATGCGCAACAAGATCCGTGTCATGCAAATGCAGGGTTCCAGCTATATCAAGGGTCTCGAAGGCTTGAAGATCCTTCCCTCGGAAGGGTTGGAGGTCAAGCGCCGTGGTGCCGAAGTGCGCATTTCAAGGGCGCGCTGATCAGTCGGCACAGCAGGTTTCGTGGTGTTCGGCAGCCCGTTGGTGGTTGATGCTGTCAGTGATCAGTTACGACACTGACGGTGAATGCCGGGTTGAACGCCGGGTTTTCCGGGATGCCGTCGCGGAAATAGCCCCGTGGGTTGCACACCACACGTGTACCGTTCAAGGTGTAATCAAGGCAGTCGTGCATGTGGCCGTGTATCCAGAGCACGGCCTTGTCGCCTTGCACAAGATCATCGGTTTCAGAGGCAAAACAGGCATTGAGCAGTGAGCCCTTGAAGCGCGGATTCACGCTGCGCAACGAGGGTGCGTGGTGTGTTATGACCACGGTCGGTTCCGGGCAGCGGGTATCCAGCGCCTGTTTCAGCCATGCCCGGTTGCGTTCGTAGAGCGCATTCATGAGATCGGGGCTGAACGGTTTGCCTGTGTGTATATCGGATTTGATGACTGAAAAGTCGCGCACCAGTTCCAGTGCTTGTTCGATGGCGCGCGATTTTGTGTCAGGCTCCGGGAACAGGTTGAAGGTGCTCCAGAGCGTTGACCCCAGAAAGCGAATACCGTGCAGGGTGATGCTTTCATTGTCAAGAACATGAATATGGCTACCCTGTGTCAGGGTTTTGAGTTCGTGCAGTGTGCCTTCCAGACTGCCGCCGTAGAACTCGTGATTGCCGGGCACATAAATGACGGGCTGCTTGAAGCCCTGTGCCCAGGAAATGGCCTGTTTGGGGCGGCTGATGTCGCCAGCAAGAATAACGATATCGGCCGCTGTTTCGGGGGCCTGAAAAGGGCTGTTGCCCATGTGCAGGTCGGACATGACATGAAGAGTGACGATTTTTGTTGATTGCATGGCACACTGACGGGTAGAATTCGCGGGTTGGTTTTTTGGCGTTCGGGTCAGTGTACCCAGTATCGTTCATTCGGGCCATGGTCTGAAACCTGCAGTTTTTGGGTTACAGGCATTTTTTTTCGGGCAAGCGCAAAAAAAAGAAGTTTTTTCGCCGTAGCGCTTGACACACAGAAAAAATATCTTCATAATGCTGTTCTTCGGTTGGGTCGTTAGCTCAGTTGGTAGAGCACCGGACTTTTAATCCGTTGGTCGCGCGTTCGAGCCGCGCACGACCCACCAACCAATTCAAAAAAACGCCAGTCCTTCGGGATTGGCGTTTTTTTTATTGCTTTAAGCCCGGAACAAGGCTCGCTGGCCCTGTTCCGGCCCGTCAAGGTTCAATCGGTGGCAGGTCGTTTGCCAGTATCTGCAATGCCGCCCTGAGCGCCTGGTTGTACCGGGCCTTTTCAACCGCAATGCTTTCGTCTGTCCAGGCGTAGAAGCCTTCCCCCGTTTTCATGCCCAGTTTGTTCTGGCGAGGTTTGTCGGCCAAGACTGCAGGGGGCTGGGATACATTCGACAGCGAAGGATAGATGGTGGCTGCGGCGGCCGCGTGGGTGTCCAGCCCGGCATGCTCCTTCTGCAGTACAGGCCCGGCGGCCAGATAGCGGAAACCAAAACCGAACCGCACGGCGTTGTCGATGTCTTCGGCGGTGGCGACGCCGTCTTGGATCAGTGAAAATGCTTCACGGCCCAGAGCGTGCTGCAAGCGGTTTCCAATGAAGCCGGGGGCGTCGCGACGCACCTGAATGGGTACGCAGCCGCAACGGCGCATGAATGCGGTCAATTCCTCGGCAAGCACGGGCAACATACCCGGGCCGTGGATCACTTCAACCAAGGGCACCAGATGGGCGGGCATGAAAAAGTGCAATCCGATCATGCGCTGCAGGGTGGTGCAGCCTTCGGCAATCTGGCGGATGGCAAAGCTTGAGCTGTTGCTGGCCAGAACGGTCGTTTCAGGTGCCAGAGCGTCCAGACGTTTGAAAAGCGCCTGTTTGATGTCCAGTTTTTCAGGAACGCACTCAATCATGAGTTGGGTGCTGGCCCAGTCGATGTCATCAATTGATTTCGCAAACGACAGAAACTTGATCGAAGCTTCCCGCCCGATGGCTTTCAGATTGTCGTGAATTTGCGTGCGGGCGGCGGCATGGCGTGTTTCATTGGGTTCTACAACGATGGTTTGGCATTCGGCGCGCAACAGTACGACGGCTATGTCGGCCCCCATGATCCCGCCGCCGACAACAACGGCATGGGTGTTTGAAGGTGCGCCAAGAAAAACATGAGTCATGATGATCAACCTGTAAAAGAATGCATGTAGGCCTTGTTGGTGGCCAGATATTCATCGCGGGAAGGGGTCAGATGCTGTTTGCCAAGACGCAGCAATTCGGTGCGGTTGCCCTGTGCCAGTGCCTGGATCATGGCGTGATGTTCGGCACGTGCCTTGTCCTGGGCATGGTCAAGCCTGGCCAGGCTTGACCGGATGGCATGGGTTTGTACAGCGTAGTTTCGAATGGCTTCGACCAGCACCTTGTTGGGACACAGAGCGAACAGCGTGGTGTGAAACGCCATGTTGGCCCTGAACACCTGACGGGCATCACGCTGCTCAACGGCCTGGTCGTGGGCCTGTTGCATTGCGGTCAGTGTGGCAATGTCTTCGGTGCGGGCAGGGCATTGCATGCGCGACAACGCTTCGCATTCCAGCAGCTCCCGCATTTCATACAGTTCCATCACTTCCCTGTGTGAAAACGAACGGACGCACGCCCCCACGTTCTTGCGGTGTTCTACCAGGCCCAGTTGAACCAGCCGCGCCAGCGCCGTTCGTGCGGTGTGACGAAGGATGCCAAACCGGTTCATCAGATCGGTTTCGATCAGGCGCTCGCGCGGGTGAAGGTAACCGAGAACGATGTCTTCTTCGAGGGTTCTGACAACAAGGTGCAGGGGCAGGGCGGTAACAACAGTGTCCATGGCAAGATCAGATTAGCGGGGCAAGTTGCCTTTGTGTTCGCACGATACAAGAAAATCGAAGTCAACGCCTTTGTCGGCCTGCAGAACGGAATCAAGGTACAGTTTTTTGTAGCCGCGTGGCGCGCTGGGGCGTTCGATTCCCGACTGCTGCAGGCGTTGTGCAAGTTCTGTGTCGCTGATCAGAAGATCCAGTGTGCGGTTCGTGACGCTAAGTCGAATGCGGTCGCCCGTTTGTACAACGGCCAGCGGCCCGCCCACGGCCGATTCCGGGGTGACGTGCAGTACGATGGTGCCGGCCGCTGTACCACTCATGCGTCCGTCCGAGATCCGGACCATGTCTTTCACACCCTGGCGGGCCAGTTTGCGCGGTATGGGCATGTAGCCGGCCTCGGGCATGCCCGGTGCACCGGTCGGACCAATGTTCTTGAGCACCAGAATGTCGTCCGGTGCGACATCCAGATCATCGGAATCAATGCGTTCGGCCATGTCTTTCATGTTTTCAAAGACAACGGCCCGGCCTTCGTGCTCCATGCGTTGTGGCGAGGCAGCCGATTGCTTGATGATGGCAAAACCCGGGGCCAGATTGCCTTTCAGAACGGCGATTCCCCCTTGCGGGTAGATCGGGTTGTCGATGGTGCGGATCACCTCTTGCGGGAACACAGGTGGCGCATCATCCAGTTCCTCACCTAGTGTGCGACCGGTGATGGTCAGTGCATCCAGGTGAAGCAGTGGACGCAGTTCGTGCAGCAGCCTGCGCAAGCCACCGGCCCTGTGGAAGTCTTCCATGTAATGCTGGCCGGAGGGTTTCAGGTCGATCAGGACAGGCGTTTCACGGCTCATGGCATCAACCCGTTCAAGGTCGATGCCGTAGCCCAGCCTGCCCGCAATGGCGGTCAGGTGGATGATGCCGTTGGTGGAGCCGGCAATGGCCAGCAGAACCCGCAGGGCATTTTCCAGGGCTTTGTCGGTCATGATGTGTGCGGGTGTCAGGCCGGTACGTGCTGCTTGCACAGCCAGTGCGCCAGAGGCTTCGGCAGCCCGCATCCGGTCGGCCGTGACCGCGGGCGGCGTGGCGCTGCCGGGCACCATCATGCCCAGCGCTTCCGCAATGCAGGCCATGGTGCTGGCCGTGCCCATGACAGAGCAGGTGCCCACGCTGGGTACCAATTGGTTGTTGACGTCGGCAATTTCGTTGTCATCCACTTCACCGGCCCGGTAATTGCCCCAGTAACGCCGGCAATCGGTACAGGCGCCCACACGCACGCCCCGGTGCCCACCGGTGAGCATGGCGCCGGTCACCAGCTGCACTGCGGGAATGCCTGCCGAGGCGGCAGCCATGAGCTGTGCAGGTACGGTTTTGTCGCAGCCGCCGATCAGTACAACGGCATCCATGGGCTGGGCACGAATCATTTCTTCGGTGTCCATGGCCATGAGATTGCGGATGTACATGCTGGTGGGTGATGAAAAACTTTCGTGAATCGAGATGGTGGGGAAATCCATGGGCAGACCACCCGCCATGAGAATGCCTCGCTTGATGGCCTCGATGAGTTGCGGCGCATTGCCGTGACAGGGGTTGTAGGCGCTGCCTGTGTTTGCAATGCCAATGACGGGACGGTTCAGGGCGTTACTGGAATAGCCGGCTCCTTTGATGAAGGCCGTGCCTGGTTTGCCCCGACTTGCGTTTTTATAGCTGGGCCGGTTTCTGGGCCCCTTTTTTATGTTCGCTGCAGCAAGGTATCGCTATGTAACCTGATGCATTTTCGCGTTTGTGCTGCCCCTATAATCGCGGGTCAAAATGTACAAAAATGGGGCAATTACATGGCAGTGGGAAAACGCAAATTCAGCTTGAGAACAACGTTGCTGATCTGGATCGTCTCGATCGTTGTTGCCAGTTTCACACTCACGATCACATTATTGATCCGGCAGGCATCCGACACGACACGTGCAGCCGCATTAGCCTACACGCAACAACTGGCTGAAAGCAACAGTGCGCAGGTTGCCACGGTGCTGAACAAGGCCCTTGATTCCGCGCATTTGCTGGGCCAGTCTTTTCTTGGGCTGCAAACCCAGGGGCTGGCCTCGCGCGAAGCGGCACAGGCCATACTCCGGCAGGTCCTCGATTCGAACCCGGGGTTTCTGGGGGTCTGGACAGCCTGGGAGCCCAACGCCTTCGATCAGAAAGACAGCCAGTATGCAGGCCAGCCAGGCCACGATGCCACGGGTCGTTTCATTCCTTACTGGAATCGCGGGGGCGGGCAAGCCACTGTAGAGCCCTTGGTTGACTACGACAAGCCAGGTGCGGGTGACTATTATCTGCTGGCAAAACAGCAGCAGCGGCCCGTGTTGCTTGAACCTTACTTGTATCCGGTCGGTGGCCGTCAGGTACTCATCACCACACTCACCGTGCCCATCATGCGTTCCGGTACTTTTCTGGGGGTGGCGGGTATTGACATCGCTTTGTCTGATCTGCAAACCCTGGTAGGCGCCGTGCGAATCTACGATTCCGGCTACGCCTCACTGGTGTCCAACGGCGGTGTTGTGGTCGCCGACCGTGAAAGCAACAACGTCGGGGGGCAGGCCAGTGTGCTGAATATGTCCCGTGAAAGTTTCGATACGGCGCGTGCCGGGCGCGTGGCACTCTATTCTTACGATGACCCCAGGTTGAATGGTCAGGAAACGACCCGTGTCTATGTGCCTGTCCGTGTTGGCGAAACGGCCACACCGTGGGTCATGCTCGCCACCGTTGTCGAATCGGAAATGCTGGCCGGTATTGTGCAGCTGCAATGGGTCGCCGTGTTGCTGGGTATCGGCAGCGTGTGTCTGGTGGTGATCGGGCTTAGCCTGTTGCTGGATCGACTGGTATTGCGGCCTTTGGGGGGCGAACCTTCACAGGCCTCTGAAATTGCCAGCAGGGTGGCACAGGGCGATCTGGGGCATAGTATTCGTGTGCGTCCCAACGACGCACAAAGCCTTATGGCTCAACTCAAGTCAATGCAAGACTCGCTGGTTCAGCTTGTAACTACTGTCCGGCAGGGGGCCCAGAACGTGGCATCGGCCAGTGCCGAGATTTCCCAGGCCAACCAGGATCTTGCCTCGCGTACCGAAAGCCAGGCCAGTGCGCTTCAGGAAACGTCAGCGTCCATGGAACAATTGGGCGTTACCGTGCGTCAGAACGCCGATCGTGCCGGGCTGGCCAATCAACTGGCCGAAGAGGCTTCGCATGTTGCGGTGCGTGGTGGCGATGTCGTCAACAGGGTGGTCGGCATGATGGGCCAGATCAACGAAAGCTCGCGCAAGATCGCCGATATCATCGGGGTGATCGACAGCATTGCGTTCCAGACCAATATCCTGGCGTTGAACGCTGCCGTTGAAGCCGCCCGAGCCGGGGAACAAGGCAAAGGGTTTGCGGTTGTTGCCAGTGAAGTTCGCAGCCTTGCACAACGCAGTGCCCAGGCTGCCAATGAAATCAAGGGGCTCATCGATACCAGTGTCAACCGGGTAACCACCGGTACCGAGCTGGTGGATCAGGCCGGTGCAACCATGCAGGAAATTGTGCAGGCCATTCAGCGTGTCACTGACATCATGGCTGAGATCAGCGGTACCAGTGTTGAACAAAGCGCCGGCGTTTTGCAAGTGGGCGAAGCGGTCAGCAGTATGGATACAGCCACCCAGCAAAATGCTGCCCTTGTCGAGGAAATGGCGGCTGCGGCAGCCAGTCTTAAAGGGCAGTCCAATGATCTGGTTCAGGCAATGGCTGTCTTCAGATTGCCCGATACTGTTACGCAAACGGGTATGGCGCCACCGTCAGCGCTTCCTTCGCTGCCGTATCGGGGTTGATCACACCGGTTTCCTGCAGCCAGTCAGCCATAGTCCGGTACAACTGCGCTTCATTGTCAAAGTGTTCATGGGTGCCGGGTACACGTAGCAAACGTGCCGATACGCTTGCTTGCTGCAGGCGGCAGGCGCATTCGACCGGAACCACGGTGTCGTTTTCCCCGTGAACGATCAGCACCTTTGAATTGATTTTTCGAATGCATTCAACGGGCGCAATGGCACTGAAACGGTGGCCGATCACGCGCTCGATGTAGCGGTTCGCCAGCCAGCCCAAGGGCCAGAACGGAATACGGTACTCGGCCAGCCAGCGTCGCATTACCTGCTCCGGATGGGCAAAGGCCGACACGCTGATCACGGCCTGAATGTCGGAGCGCTGTGAGGCACACAGCAAGGCAGCGGCACCGCCCAGCGAGTGCCCCAGCACCAGTACAGGCAGTCGGGCATCGGTGATCGTGTGTCGTGCCCAGTCAAGGGTGGCTGAAATATCTTCGGCAAAACGTGGTAGCGAACTGAAGGTGTCCGATTCGCTTTGGCCATGGCTGCGTGCATCAGGTAGCAGTACATGCCACCCCTGGCGGTGAAGTGCACGCGCGGCCGGCATCAGCTGGCTGCCATTGCCACCCCATCCATGCATCAAAATGGCAATACCCGAAGCCACCGCCTGTGCATCAGGGCCTGACGGGCAGGGGTGTATCCATTGCGCAAACAGGGTTTTCCGGTTGTGTGTGGGTATGGTCACACGCTCAATGCACTCGGCAATACCGCTCGGCGCCGGCGGGTGTTCAAGGGGGGATGGTGTCAGTTCCTTGCGTAACCATTTCAACCCTGACCAGGCCGCAAAGGCCGCAGCAGGGGGGAGCCATATCCAGTGGAGTTCGTTCAGATTCAAGGGTATGCGTTGTTCGTGAAGCGTGCAGAGCACCGAAGGGCAGGCCGGCCGTGTGTGTCTGGCCGGTATTGTGTCATTGTCATCAAGTTTAGCGGGAAAGTCTTGCCGTTGTGCCGGGCTTCCCGGGCGGTTGATTTGTCGCGTTCAATACGTGATTATTGCGTGTTTGGCAGTTGTGCCGTCATTTCGAACCTTGATCTTCTTGCCGGCCTGAAGGCCGGAGTTTCCCGTCCAAAGCGATGAAAACAGAAAATGCCCCTGTTGTGCACCTGCTGCATGGCGCACACTACGCCACGCTGGCCACGCATTCCAGTCAGTTGCCCGGTTACCCCTATGCCACCGCCGTGCCCAATGTGCTCGATGAACAGCACAGGCCCGTCTTGCTGGTCAGTGCCTTGGCCGAGCACACCCGGAATCTGTTGCAGGATCCTCGGGCCAGCCTTGCGCTTGCGGCATCTTCGGTCACACGTATCCAGAATGAAGAACGGCTCACCCTGGTTGCCGATGCCGAGCGTTTCGAGCCGGTTCCGGAACTGATTCAACGTTACACCCGCTATGAGCCGGACGCTGCGTTGTACCTGACACTTGACTTCATGTTTTTTCGCTTGAATCCAGTGCGGTTGCGGTACATAGCCGGGGTTGGCCGCATGGGGTGGCTCGATGCCGGCACTCTGCAGGACCTGCCTGTGGTGTCACTGGCCGACGAGACCCGCTTGGTTGCGCTTGCGCAGCAGCATGCGCCGCCTGAATTACAGGTGCTTGGGCTGGATTGTTTTGGTTTGGATTACCGTATGCGCGGCGAGCGCAGACGCTGCGCGTGGGCCAGTGGCAACACCCTTGAGGAACAGGTGTTGGCCACCGTGCCACAGATAGGTCAGGCGCAGACGGACACCTGATCCTGCCGTCGTGTTGTTCAGTTCACCGAGATATTTGCATCACGGATCACTTTGGCCCATTTTTCGTTTTCGCTTTGAATGAAGCGTGCGAAATCCTGGGGTGTGCCGCCGGCGATCTGGCCGCCGGTTTCATCGAATGCCTTGCGCACTTCAGGTTTTTCCAGAATGCGCTTGAATGTGGCATTCAGTTTGTCGATGACAGGTTGTGGCGTACCGGCTGGGGCAATAATGCCTTGCCAGTTGTATGACTCGAACCCGGTTACACCGGCTTCGGCCATGGTAGGTACATTGGGCAGCAGAGCCAGGCGCTTGCTGCTGGTTACAGCCAACGGGGTGACCTTGTCGGCCTGGATGGCCGGCATGGCGGCGTAACCCATTTCGAACATCATGTCGATGTGGCCGGCCATGAGATCAGTGGCTGCAGGCGCGCCGCCTTTATAGGGCACATGGTTCAGTTTGATATCGGCCGTACCGGCAAACAATTCGCCCGACAGGTGGTGTGCACCGCCTACACCCGACGAGCCGAATGACAGTGCGCCAGGGTCTTTCTTGGCCAGTGCAACCAGGTCCTGCACATTCTTGGCCGCAACCTGTTTGTTCACGCTCAGGATCAGCGGGCTTTCTTCAATCAGAATAACCGGCGCGATGTCTTTTTGTACATCGTAGGTAACACGCTTGCCCATGAGGGTAGGGTTGACCGCCAGCGGGGCCAGATTGCCGCTGCCCAATGTATAGCCATCGGGTTTGGCACGAACAAGTTCGGTCGTGCCGATAACGCCACCAGCACCGGGTTTGTTTTCAACGACCACATTGGCGTTCAGTTCTTTGGCCAGTTCCTGGCCCAGCATGCGCATGCGTGTGTCGGCAAAACCGCCCGCTGCGTAGGGCACAATGATGGTGATCGGTTTTTCGGTGGGCCATTCTGCGGCTTGTGCCACGGGTGCGGCCAGCGTGAAGGCGCCGGCAAGGGCGCTGATCAGGCCCAGTTTTTTAAGCATATTCATAAAGTTGCCTTGGTTGGTTACTTTCAGGGTAATAGATGATGACGGTGATTGTCAGGGACCTGCAAGATGCCTGACACGTGCCTTGTGGTATGCAGCGATTGTAGTGTGTAGATAACCCGTTTGCGAGGCTCGATGCATGCAAACCTGAAGCCAAAGGTGCGTTTTCCTGGAAACAAGGTCTACGCTGAGGGAATGTTGTCGGTGTCTGCGGGGAAAGTAGCCAGAAAGGCTTGCACCACCTGCATGAAGCGTTCCGGTTGTTCCACATGGGCCAGGTGTGAGCAGCCATCAAGCATGACCCCTTGTGCTCCGGGTATGCCAGTACATAAAACCTGGTTGCCGGCAGGGTGCCGGCACCGGGTAGCTGGAACCTTGCCCGGCAAGCTGACCGTCTGGCTGGCGGTGCATCGCGGGAAGGCTGTGGATGTTTCTTGACGGTTCTGTTGGCCAGAACACGCA
>JAAYGT010000192.1 GCA_012727555.1 Alcaligenaceae bacterium
CGGTGAGCCTGTGCGGGGGCGGGGGGGCTGCATCGCACGGCCCCTGCGGGGCTTCCCGGAGTTTGCGTACAGAATGGGGCGGGCCCGGAACTCGCGCTGTCGACCCGTTGGGTCGCACGCTCAGACAGCCGGGCCCGTATTCCCCCATTCTGTACGCAAACTCCGGCGTGCTCAAGCAGCCCCCCCGCCCCCGCACAGGCCCACCCACCTGATCAGTACGTCCATTGGCACGAGTCTGCGCAGGTACGCCACGCAATGCTGCGGTGGACCTGATCAGTACGTCCATTGGCACGAGGCTCATGACGGCCACCGGTTCGATTTGCCGTGGCGTTCCGGTTCGCCGTGACGCTGCGCTTCACCATGACATCCCAAGTCACCGTGACATTCCAGGTCACCGTGGCATTTCAGGTCGCCGTGGCGGAGTGTTCCGGAATCCATGCCATTCAATGTTTATGTCGCACTGTTTATATCGCGCCGGGTGTATTGCAACGTCTGGCATTTCGGCAGCATCCAACTTCGGCAGCATCCGGTAGATCCGTGCCCTGCAACGCCCCGGTAGATCCTGATCTTTCTGAAAACACCGATCGCTCTGTCCCGCCCGGCCAGACCACACAGCATTCAACACCACACCGGATCGCCCAAAAAACCACCGTTTCAACCACACACTTCAGACAGGGCCTGGTGGGTGCGGGGCGGGCCGCGTGTGCTTGAACACGCCGGCGACGGCAGGCTGCCCGGGGATTCAAGGGGCCAGCTGTCTGAGCGCGACGCTTGTCGATCCACCGGATCGACCGCGCGAGTTCTGGCCCCGCCCCGGGCAGCCTGACGGCGGCGGGAAGCCCCGCAGGGGCCGTGTGATGCACACCCGGCCTGCCCCGCACCCACCAGGACCGACTCAAGAAACCTGAAACAAACGAGGCATGAACACCCCCCGGCTAAAGAAACCTGAAACGGACGCAGCATAAACACACCCCAATGAAAGAAACCTGAAGCAAACAAAGCATAGTCACGCCCCGACAAAAGAAACCCGATAAAGCCCCGCCCAAAACCCTACTGGTTTACACTAATGCACAATCCCTGATCCAGGGTCCGCACGACCCACCCCACACGTCAGCCATGAACGCCCCCATCGCAAGCCAACACCTCGCCACACAGCCCGCCACACACACTCGACTGCGCGAAATCCCCTACAACTACACGTCCTATTCCGACCGTGAAATCGTAGTGCGACTGCTCGGCAACGATGCCTGGCGGCTCCTGTCTGAACTGCGAGAAGAACGCCGCACAGGGCGCTCCGCACGCATGCTGTTCGAAGTGCTCGGCGACATCTGGGTTGTACGCCGCAACCCCTACCTGGTCGACGACCTGCTCGACAACCCCAAACGGCGCCAGCAACTGATTCAGGCACTGAACCACCGCCTGAACGAAGTCGACCGGCGCCGCGATGCTCAGGCCACCGAACGTGACAGCAAAGTGGGAGGCCTGCTTTCGGCCGCACGCCTGGCCGTTGCCGATTTCGACCGCGAATTCAACGAAACCGACGAATTACGCAAACGGGTCATCAAACGATTGGCCGGCATCACCCACAAAGACAACATCAAATTCGATGGCCTGTCGCGCGTATCGCATGTAACCGATGCCACCGACTGGCGCGTGGAATACCCCTTTGTTGTACTAACGCCCGACCACGAAAACGAAATGGCCGCGCTGGTGCGCGCCTGTATCGAACTGGGGCTCACCATCATCCCGCGCGGGGGTGGCACCGGCTACACCGGCGGCGCCATTCCGCTCACACCACGTTCTGCGGTGATCAATACCGAAAAGCTTGACGCCATCGGTGCCGTTGAAGCCACACAACTTCCCGGTCTGGACGAACCCGTACGTACCATTCTGACGGGAGCGGGGGTCGTCACCCGCCGCGTGGCCGACGCCGCCGATGCGGCAGGGTACGTTTTCGCCGTTGACCCCACATCGGCTGACGCGTCCTGTGTAGGTGGCAATGTCGCCATGAACGCAGGCGGTAAAAAAGCGGTGTTGTGGGGCACAGCGCTCGACAATCTGGCTTGGTGGCGCATGGTCGATCCGGCCGGCAACTGGCTTGAGGTCACGCGCATCAACCACAACCTGGGCAAAATTCACGATGCAGCGCACGCTGAATTCGAACTCAAATGGTTCGATGGCGCCTATGCGCCCGGCCAGATGCTGCTGCGCAAAGAATCCCTGGTCATCGAAGGGCAACGTTTTCGCAAAGTGGGCCTGGGCAAAGACGTCACCGACAAATTCCTGGCCGGTCTGCCCGGCGTCCAGAAAGAAGGCTGTGATGGCCTGATCACTGCCGCACGCTGGGTACTGCATCGCATGCCGGCGCACACGCGCACGGTCTGTATGGAATTCTTCGGCCAGGCACGCAACGCCGTACCGTCCATTGTGGAAGTCAAAGACTACCTCGATGGTCCCGGTCGCGAACGCGGCGCCATTCTGGCTGGTCTGGAACACCTGGATGAACGCTACCTGCGCGCTGTGGGCTACGCCACAAAAAGCAAACGGGGCACCCTGCCCAAAATGGTGCTCATCGGCGATATCGTCGGCGATGATCCCGATGCCGTTGCCGCAGCAGCCAGCGAAGTCGTGCGTATCGCCAACACGCGGCACGGCGAAGGGTTCGTGGCGGTCAGCGCCGAAGCGCGCAAACGCTTCTGGCTCGACCGTTCACGCACGGCCGCCATTGCCCGCCACACCAACGCGTTCAAGATCAATGAAGACGTCGTCATCCCGCTCAACCGCATGGGTGAATACACCGATGCCATCGAACGCATCAACATCGAATTGTCCACCCGCAACAAGCTGCGCCTGATCGATGCCCTTGAAGGCTTCCTGGGCGGCCCGGATCTGCCCATTGGCAAATCCGAAAGTGTTGACGATGCCGAACACACCCGCGCCGAAGTGCTGGCGGGTCGAACCCGCGATGCCCTGCGCGCGCTGGAAACCGTGCGTAATCGCTGGTCATGGGTACTGAACAACCTGGATGCCGCACTGGAGCCCAGCCTGGATATACTGGCCGCCCTGGGCTACGAACCCCTGCTGCCCCAGCTGCGTGAACGCCTGCAATCCCAGCCGCAAACCAGTGTCTTTGAAGTCGTGCAAGACCGCACCATCCGCACTTCCTGGAAAACCGAAATCCGAACTGAAATGGAACGGTTGTTTTCCGGGGCCGACTGTGCAGCGGTATTGGCCGAGATCCAGGCCATCCACGACCGCATCCTGAAAAGCCGTGTTTTTGTGGCCCTGCACATGCACGCAGGCGACGGCAACGTGCACACCAACATCCCGGTCAACTCCGACGACTACGACATGCTGCGCGAGGCCAATGAAACCGTGGTTCGCATCATGCAGATCGCGCGCGACCTTGATGGCGTCATTTCCGGCGAGCACGGCATTGGCCTGACCAAATACGAGTTCCTGACCGAGGAAGAACTGGCACCGTTCCAGGACTACAAGCGCCGCATCGATCCGGGCAACCATTTCAATGCCGGCAAGCTTATGCCGGAAGCCGACCTGCGCAACGCCTGGACCCCCAGCTTCAACCTGCTGGGCCATGAGTCCCTGATCATGCAACGCAGTGAAATCGGCTCCATTTCGCACGCCATCAAAGACTGCCTGCGCTGCGGCAAATGCAAGCCGGTCTGTGCCACCCACGTACCACGGGCCAACCTGCTTTACTCGCCTCGCAACAAGATCCTGGCCACATCGCTGCTGATCGAAGCCTTCCTTTACGAGGAACAGACCCGGCGTGGTGTCAGCCTGC
>JAAYGT010000193.1 GCA_012727555.1 Alcaligenaceae bacterium
ATCGCCTGCTGAAGCAGTATGTGATGATTCAGGCGAATCCGGGTGCGTTTGAGAACCAGGAAATCGTGCTGAAACTGGAAATGGATGAAGAAAACCCGGAAACCCCGGTGCTGGCGCTGCAAACAACCCCCCATCTGGAAGCGTTGATCATTCAGGCGCAGCAGATGGAGGGTAGATCAGGGGCGTTGAATTAGCCATATACCTTTGGGCTTTATTCAAAGTTTCATAAAAACAACGTTTTCAGGCACTGAGGCCTTACACTACCCTGTGTGCGTGGAATGACCTGGGAAGTTCAAATACACTGATCTGGTTTTTTTACCCATATAAACTGTCTCTGCAACTTGAAACAACTGTCTCTGCAACTTGAAACAGGTGCCACACATAATCACAGGAACGGGCATTTAGTACCATGACCACACGCACATTGAAAACACACGCGTACCCCGGAAAGTCCTCTGGCAGACACGCTCGTGTCGTTCGTTTCTTCTGATCCCCGCATGCGTTGGTTCTTATATCCCGTTTATTTTGCAACCGCCCTTTCTTTGAGCGGGTGTGTCGGCGTCAAAACGCCTGATTGGCTGCATCGCCTTTACGGCACAGAAAGCACAGGGCAAACCGACGCAGAAAAACAAACGCTCGATGAGCTTCTGGCTGAACTCCAATCTGAAAAAGCGCCCTCGAACGGCACAGTCAACATGGCCGGCAAACCAGACAGTGCTCCCGGGAACCGTTCACAACCTGGCAGTACCCAAAACAGTGCTGTGCGCGCATCGTCCGAAGGGGCTTGGAACCAGGCGAGTCTCCAGGGCCTGAAACAAGGTAATGGTGCACCCGATGCCACACTACGAGAAACCGTCCAAAGCGCATTGCTAGCAAGTCCTCAAATCAAATCCAGCTTTCAGAACTTTCAGGCAGCCCTGCAAGGGCAAGCAATTGATCGCGGCAGGCTTTTGCCCCAGGTTAATTTCCAAGGCCAGGCCGGATACGACTGGCGACACAGGTCGCCTCAACCCCCCTCAAGCGAAAGCTGGGACCGCAGCGGGTTCAATATGGGCTTGAGCCAATTGCTTTACGATGGAAACGCCACACGTAATACAGTCAAACAGCTTGGTTTCGAAAAGCTGGCCACCTACTACGACCTTCTGACAACCACGGACGGTGTTGCTCTCGAGGCCGTTACCGCCTATATCGATGTAGTTCGTTACCGGCACTTGATTGAACTGGCCCAGGAAAACTACAGCATTCACAAGAAAACACTTAGCCTCTTGTCGGAAAGGCTGGAGTCGGGTGTAGGTCGTGGTGTCGACACCGAGCAGGCGGCTGGACGGTTGGCGCTGGCTCAAACCAACCTCATGACTGAAAGCAATAACCTGAACAATGTGCAACAGCGCTATCGCAGATTGGTGGGCAACTTGCCGCCGCAGCACATGGCACCTGTACCGGAACCCATCCTGCCGTCCGCATCGGAAATGGCAAACTTCAGTCGTGCACTTCGCAGCAACCCCGACATCCTCTCAAAGCAGGCAATGGTGCAGGCCGCACAAGCCAGTACCGACGCCGCTCGTGGCAGCTTCAGCCCAACCGTTGAACTGCGTGCATCCTCGAGTTCGGAACGCGACAACCCAACCAGCAGCAACTATGGCGCATTAAACAACCGGGTTGAGGTTGTGATGAACTACGCCTTGTTCAGGGGGGGGTCTGACACAGCCCGTCTTAGACAAACAGGCGCCCAAACGTTGTCTGCACGCAACGTACGAGACCATACCTGCAGAAATTTGCAACAAAATCTCGCAACCACCTGGAATGACATTCAACGTATTCGTGCACAACTTCCGTTCCTGATTGATCACGAAAAATCAATGGAAAAAGTCAGTGTAGCTGCTGAACAACAATTCCAGATCGGGCAGCGCTCGCTGCTCGACCTGCTTGATACCGCCAACGAACTGTTTGATTCCCGCAGAGCCCGTTTGAACGGAGAGTACGATTTGCTGCAACTCGAATACCAATGGCTCTCCATGGCACATCGTATTCTTCCTGAGCTCGGACTCGCAGAACCTTTAAGCACACGCCCGGAAGAATCCAGCGAACTGTACCTGCCTGATACGGTCATTGACGCCTGCACTGCGCCGCTTCCTGATACCAAGAACCTTGCACCGGTTGGTGTGGTATACCAGAACGATGACTTACCGCCTACAATACGCCCAGTGGCCAAGACCGGACGGTAACTGCTCCGGTGTATGACGCCAGTTCACGGAGCACGTATGCAGCACGACAAAAAAAAACTTGTGGAACTCTCTGAACTTGATTCAGATTTCATAAGGGTTCTTGAAGATCTTATCGATGTCTTGATTGCAAATGGCACACTCAGACTCACTGATCTTCCGCCACAAGCCCTGGAAAAAATCAACCGTCGCAAGCAGGCGCGTCAAAAACTCCGTAACTCTTTGAATCTCCTGAGTGACGATGACGGCATCCTCTGAAGAAAACACGGTTTCATCAACGCAGAAGCCATCGGCAGCCTCACCTTCAAACGAATCCAGGAATACAGCCACAGGTTCATCAGGAAACATGGCCGTCACAGCGGGTTCCCGGGAAGCCGACAACCCGGTAGACACAACCACCCGACTGTCGGCAGCTGAAGGTCATGCAAACGGAGCACCGGAAAACGGCACACAAGAACCCGCGCCACCTCCGGAAAGTGACTGGCGGGTTCCTCCGCACCTGGCACACGATGATCCGCTTCTGGCGTGTCTGACCGATATTGTCCGCATGGTTGGCAGCCCCTGCTCACCCCAGGCACTGTCGGGCGGTTTGCCGCTTATCGACAACAGGTTGGTACCTTCACTGCTGCCTCGTGCGGCAGCACGTGCCGGTTGTACTGCACGTATGGCACGTCGAAAGCTGCATGAGCTTCCAGACGGACTGCTGCCTGCCATGTTGCTGCTCAACGGCCAGCGAGCCTGCGTTCTTCTGTCCGTTGATCGCGACACGTGTCAGGTGCAGTACCCCGAAACCGGCACACCGGTCACTGTCCAGACACGTACCCTCGAATCCGACTACACCGGACTGGTTTGCTTCGTACACCCACAGTTCAAGTTCGACAAACGTGCCTCAGGCAGTACCAACAATCGTGGCACAGGGCACTGGTTCTGGCGTGCCGTATTTTCCAACGGGGCACTGTATCGCGACGCCATCATTGCCGCCGGCCTGCTGAACGTCTTTGCGCTGGCCATGCCACTCTTTTCCATGAATGTCTATGATCGTGTTGTGCCCAACAACGCGGTAGAAACCTTGTGGGCCATGGTCATTGGCATCTCTCTGGTCATTTTGTTCGACCTGTTGTTGTCCGTTGTCCGTTCACATGTCGTCGATACGGCCAGCAAACGGATCGATGTTGATCTTTCAGCCCGGATCATGGAACAGGTCATGGACATCCGCATGGCCAACAAGCCCGGTTCGGTGGGTTCTTTTGCGGCCAATCTGCGCTCATTTGAATCAATACGCGATTTCATCGCGTCCGCCAGTCTCACCACCCTGGTCGATATCCCCTTCGTGTTCATTTTCCTGGGCGTACTGGGCTGGATTTCACCGTACATGTTGTTGCCACCCCTGGTCGGGATCATCACCATCACGATCATTTCTCTTGTTGCACAGTTCCGGCTCAAAAAACTGGTGTCTGAATCATTTCAGGCCAGCTCTCAGCGCAATGGGGTACTGGTTGAATCACTGGGTAGTCTGGAAACCATCAAGACCCTGAATGCCCAGGGCTATGCTCAACGCAACTGGGAAAGCTCCACAAAATTTCTGGCCCAGGTCGGATCACGTACCAAACTCGCCACCACACTGACCGTCAATGCTGTTCAGGCCATACAGAAACTGGTGACGGTATCAATCGTAGTGATCGGTGTTTACCTTGCGCAGAATGCCGAACTTACCGTAGGCTGGATCATTGCCTCGTACATGATTGCGGGCCGATGCATTGGCCCCTTCACAAAAGTCGCCAGTTTGCTGATGCAGTTCCAGAGTGCAAAGACATCTTTGGGATCAATCGACGGCTACATGAAATTGCCGGTTGAACACCCCCCTGAAAAAGAGTTTATCAGCCGGCCGGTATTCAACGGTGAGATTGAATTTCGCAACGTCACATTTGCCTACCCAGGCACGCGTCAACCGGTATTGCGCAACATCAGTTTCAAACTCAAGGCAGGTGAAAAAGTTGGCGTCATCGGACGCATCGGGTCGGGCAAAACCACACTGGAAAAGCTGATTCTGGGCTTATACGCACCCACTGAAGGCGCCGTTCTGATTGATGGCATTGACATCAATCAGATTGACCCTTCCGACCTTCGTCGCGTGGTGGGCCACATACCCCAGGACCCTGTGCTCTTTTACGGAACGCTCAAGCACAACCTGACATTGGGCGCCCCATTTGCCACGGATGCCGATATTCTTTCCATCGCGCGGGTTTCCGGCATTGACGAATTCGCTGACCAACACCCTGATGGTTACGACATGATGATCGGAGAAAGAGGGGATTCACTTTCCGGCGGGCAACGGCAATCGATTGCAGTTGCTCGTGGTCTTATCAACAACCCACCCATCGTGTTGCTCGATGAACCCAGCAGCAACATGGATAACCAGAGCGAGGCCAGCCTGAAAACACGCCTCAAAGAGGCATGCGCCAACAAAACAGTTTTACTGGTAACCCACCGTACCGCATTGCTTGCCTTGGTCGATCGCCTGATCGTCATGGACAAAGGCAAAATTGTTGCCGACGGGCCCAAGGATCAAGTGGTTGAGGCTCTGCGTAATGGCCGTGTCGGACGCGCTGGAGGTCGTGAAGCATGAGCATCAAATCAGGCGCATCTGATATTGTCAAGGACGACCTGGTCGCTGATGCCGAATACCTGATCAACGAACAACGCGCCCGGGGTTCACGTGCACTGGCCTGGCTTTCCATGCTTGCAGTCACCAGCCTGCTGGTCTGGGCCTCTTACGCCAACATTGATGAAGTCGTACGCGGTGAAGGAAAAGTCGTACCCTCCCGCCAGGTTCAAGTGGTGCAAAGTCTTGATGGCGGTATCGTAGAGGAAATTCTGGTGCGTGCGGGTGACAGAGTTACTGAAGGTCAAGTGCTTTTGCGCATCGATCCCACGCGCTACACCTCTTCGCTGGGTGAAAGCCGCTCTGAATTTCTGGCGTTACAAGCAAAAGCAGCACGCCTGGAAGCCCTGGCAACCAATGGGCAATTCAGGGCTCCCCCGGAAGTCGTGCAGGAAGCCCCCGACGTGGTCATTCTCGAGCGTAGCATCTGGGAAACAAGAACGCGTGAACTTGAAGCGACCATTGATATAGCTCAACAACAACTTACACAGCGTCAGGAAGAATTACGAGAGGTGCAATTCAAACTGGATCAGGCTAAGGCGAGTTGTGCCCTTACGCGTCGTGAACTGGATCTGACCAAACCGCTGCTGAAAAGTGGTGCTGTCTCAGAGGTGGATCTTTTGCGCCTTGAACGTGATGTTTCACAATTTTGCGGTGAGGAAAAAGCTGCTGAGGCTCAAAGTGCGCGTCTGGTTGCTTCCATTCAGGAAGCGCAAAGTAAAATCGAGGAGTCACAGTTGGTTACTCGAAATCAGGCGCGCAGCGAACTGGCCGATATCAGAGCACGTCTTGCAGCCCTGACTCAGGGCCAACTGGCCTTGCAAGACCGTGTACGACTGACCGAAGTTCGCTCGCCGGTCAACGGCACTATCCGCACACTGATGGCTAATACGGTGGGAGGGGTTGTTCAACCCGGTCGCGACATTCTTGATATTGTTCCAACAGATGACAGCCTTTTGCTTGATGTCCGGATCAAGCCCAGTGATATCGGTTTTCTACATGTGGGGCAAAACGCGGTTGTCAAATTTACCGCGTACGATTTCAATATTTATGGCGGTCTTGATGGAAAAGTTGAACAAATCAGTGCGGACACCATTGCCAACGAACAAGGTGATGCTTTTTACAACGTCAAAGTACGCACTGATAAAACATTCGTAGGCGATGATGAGCGCCCGATCATTCCTGGCATGGTGGCCGATGTCAATATCATGACCGGCCAGCGTACTGTCATGCAGTTCCTGTTGAAACCTATTTTGCGTGCCAAAGAAAATGCCTTTAGAGAACGGTAATCCGATCGCCGGTATCAATGCGGATACGCGTCGTTCTGTACTGTTGGTCACCCACGATTCCAACCTATGGACGCAATGGCGCAAGCTGGATACCAACCAGTGGTTGCCGGCGCGCGGAACTTCGCCGGAAGACCTTAAGCGCTGGGCCAAACTGGGGCATTCCCTGGTGCTGCTGGATACCGGCCTTCCCGGCTTGCCCGGCTGGTCTGATCCTTTCTGGGCAGGAGTCACGCCAGATTTGCGCATTTTGGCAGCCAGCACCATGCCCAACCCGGAAAATACGGCATCAGCACTCCAGGCTGGCTGTGCGGGCCTTATACACGCTTACGCGCACATTCCCACCCTTGATGCCGCACTGCTGTCTGTACAAAATGGCGCGCTATGGATCGGACGTGACCTGATGTCTCGTATTCTGCGTCAAGTGGATCAACGCTTGCCGATCGCGCCGGCGTGGTCAACAGGTCTGACAGAGCGCGAGACAGAAGTGGCTCAACGTGCTGCTCGAGGTGAATCGAATCAGGATATTGCCGACGGATTGAATATTACGGAACGAACCGTTCGTGCACATTTGTCATCTGTATTTGAAAAACTGGGTGTGCAAGACCGTCTTAGGCTTGCGCTCAAGGTGCACGGTATTCAACCCTGAATAGCGTGGTTCTCTTGCCCTTGCCCCCAAGGGTTCAAGAGCAACCTCCAAAAACGGAAAGATGCCCAGCTGAAGCCCCCACGAGGTTCTAGTGCTTCTCAACCTGATCCTGGGCAAGCTTGCGACAACCAGTCTTTACCCTACTCCAGGCGAGTCAGGACACCTTGATCATTCAGCATACGGCCCGTTGTGCTATCAGGAATATCGTCCGCAAAAACCTGAATGGAAAGATCACGGGTGGTTTGCATGACCGCAGACAAGACGTGCTGACTGCCTGGACTCCTGGTCAGGCCCGTAATGAAATCACCGCCCAGTTTTACATAATCGACAGCAGCCAGATGCAGAAACATCAGCGCTTCAGGTTGTTGTCCCAACCGTCGCAGGCCGATGTGAACCCCCAATTGCCGTATTGTTGAGCAAAACTCACGAACTTCTGCCCCCTGGCTGACAAGGCCATGTGCATCCAGTTCAAACCACAAACGCCCCCTGATCTCTTCTGGGGCATCCGCCAACAAACCAGACACATCGGCGCGAAACTGCGCAGGCAACAAAGACGGCAAGGAAAACCGGACGATCAAGTCACCCGCATTTTGGGCAAGCCAGTCAAGCGCACATCGGACTGCCTGAACATCGCAAGCACCCGACAACCCCAGGCGCACTGCAGGTGGCATGAACAGGAAAGCAGAAAGAGGTTCGGAATTTTCGTTGCCATCGTGCATCATGAGCCGTGCCTCATGAAAAATACGTAGGGGCCTGGAAGGCGACACAACATCTGTCTGAGCAGAATGCCAACCATACCGACTTGCCTGCACCTGTATGAAAAACCGCCCACTTTCAACGGCTTCCGTGATCAAGGCACGCCACTCGGACCCGCCATGTAATGCATCAGGATTCGCATCAGCAAGTGCCGAATACTCAATCGAACCGTGCCCTGCACTTTCAGCCCTCATAAGAGCATAGTCCAAACGTGCCAGCGTTGGACCAATCTGGTTCCCCGCTACATAATCGACCAAAGCAAAAGCCCAACGACAGGCAGTACCTGCTGCACCAGGAGGAAGCGTTGACACTAATAATTGACGTAAACGCTCAGCATGACGTGTAGCCTCCGGCCCATCCAGTTCGGGCATAAGAACTGCAAAATCGGAACCATTCAGGCGAGCCACATAGGGTTTTGGGTCGGGCATTGCCTCTGTGACACCCTGAACATGACGAGCTATCTGACGCAACCAATCGTCCAACTCTGCATGAGCAATGGCTTTGCTCAAGGCGACAAGGTCGCGCAAGCGCATGATCAGTACATGCCCCTGCCCGTGAGCCGAACTTTCCTCGGTACCCTGCAAAGCGCGACGTAATTCATTAATGAAAAACTTGCGGTTCGCCAAACCAGTAACTGGATCCTGGTTCAACTCCAGTGTCAACGACTCAATGCGTGACTCAAGCTCGGTTTCCGTAGCCATGACTCGCTCGCGCACCGTGCTGATGAGTGAGCTGACACCTTTGAGTTCATCCATGACTGGCCCGGTATTTTCTGTTTCAGAATTGCGCTGCGTGAGCGCCTGCAACTGGGCACCGACTTCACGCGCCAAGGCTTTTTTAAGCCAACGAACCAGAAAAACAGCAAATAGCGCCCAGAACAGGCCAGCAATTGAAACAAAAACAAAAAGACGTACACTACTGGACCAGAGTGCATCGCGCGCATAGGCGTCATCAACCTGAATGACCAGCGTACCCAGTTGCCGCCAACCATCGTTAACATCGCGTTCAGCGATCGGACGTTCCAGAGGCAACATGCCATTGAACCAATCAGGCGCGCGATCCGCATATCGACCAGGCTGCATGCGATCAAAAAGGATTTCGTTATTGACGCCAATAAAACGCACTGCACGAAACTGGCCGGTATCAAACAGAGCGGCCATCAATAACTCACGACTCGCTTCGTCATCGTTGGCAGGCTGGGAAAGCAATAAGGCCAGGGACGATGCCGCATTTTCCCCTTGGGATCGCAATTGTCCATTCAAATAATCACGCGCTGAACCGATACTCAGGGAAAGTGTACCAACGAGTATGCACAAAACCACAACCGTAACGCTGATCAGCAACCGATGAAGAAGTGACATAGAGACTGAAGCCTTGCAAAAAAACACTCATACCGGCAAACCTTGCTCACGCATGCGTGTAAGCAACGTACTCCAGCGACCGAGTCGGTCTGCTGAGGCATTGGCTTTGCCAGGCACATAAATACCCTGGGCATTGAAACTGAAGACGGGCTTTAGATCGCGACGCTTACTGCCCGGCAGGATCTCGGTATTCAGGTTATCAAGCACCAGAGGGTCCGCATCTGGTTTCGAATAGTACCCCAGTACCATATGGGCAATAGTCTTGCGCCCACTTGGACCGTTAAGTGTGGCACTGACATAAATGAACCGAAGTTTGTCGGCGGGCACGCCCAAATACAGCAAAGAAAAATACTTACCGATCACAAAGTCTTCACAATCACCAGCCTGACGCCCCAGACTCTCAAGCGGGGTTGCCCAGTAATCTTCCTGACGCCAGAGCGTGCTGTCTTCTGCTTCACGCACGGTCGTATTCCAAAAAGTATTGACTGAACGAAGCTGCATTTCCTCGGATTTACCCTTAAGCTGTTCAAGCTGTTCAACCCAGCGTTCTACGCGCGTTTGAGCCGATTCCCCATATTTTTCACGCACAAAGGCGGTGGCTCTAGGTAGATCAATACGTGGATCAAATGCCGAAACCCCAACATGCCAAACCACCGTAATCAAAAGAAACACGATGGCCAGACATGTCAGGGTACGTTGAGTCAGACGTTGAAAGAATGGTCCGGACTTCAGCGTGTGACTACCTTTTCATACCATGTTCATCAGCATAAGTCGGGATTTGATGCATTGTTAATTTCCTCGTTGATGTGATCCATGAGTTGTTGATCATTCCCTGCAGGCCCAGATGCGGATGCACCTTTATCAGCACCTTTACCATCGCTAGCCGCACCGTCTTTACCATCGTCCTTGGACACGGAGCTCTCAGCTTTGGCACTGGTTTCAGATTTATCAGTGTCACCGGATTTTCCATTGCCTTTATCTGTAGAAGATGCAGAATCTTTACCCGAAGAGTTTTGATCTTTGCCAACAACGTCGGACTCAGGACCTTTCCCAGATTCCTTATTGGAACCCAAGCCTGAAAGCAAATCATCCATGTCGTGACTGCCACCCTCAGATTTTAAGCCTTGCAGCAAATCATCGTGACTAAGTGCATTTGTGGTGTCATCGTCAGCAGCTTCGTCTGAACCTTGGCGGCCTGAAGTAGATTTAGCAATCGTCAACGCACTGCCGGCATAGCCATCATCATCGAAGACCCACAAATCATCATGACCTTCATCCAGAAGAGACGCCTGATCATCGTCATCGGAGCTTGAACGATCGGATGCTGATTTTGCCTGACCACTTGGCACCTGACCTTTTTCACCATCAAACTTTGAAGCTCCAACAGATTTGAGGTTGCCCGGGTTTTGGCCCTGAGTTGTGGTGACAGAATGAACGGGATCCTTTGGACTCTCGTAATTGTCGTTATTCTCAGACTTGTCGTCCTTCTCAGACTTGTCGTCCTTCTCAGACTTGTCGTCCTTCTCAGACTTGTCGTCCTTCTGAGACTTGTCGTCCTTCTGAGACTTGTCGTCCTTCTGAGACTTGTCGTCCTTCTGAGACTTGTTGTCCTTCTGAGACTTGTTGTCC
>JAAYGT010000194.1 GCA_012727555.1 Alcaligenaceae bacterium
GAACCGGCAGAAGTGGCATTGGGGCTACCGCAAATGAAAAAGGTATCGCAGTATTTCACGCGAATGCTGTCCGGATAGCCCATGGCCGCCGTGGTGTTGTTCTGGTCAACCGCATGGGCCACCGCCTGGCGCAACTTTTCATTGTTGAAAGGCGGGAAGGCATGGTTGAACACCACATACACCTGCTGGCTGTTCAACTGGCCGGTGATCAGGTTTTTATCATTCGAAAGCATCGTGACAAAATCAGGCGGCACCTGCTCGATCATGTCGATTTCGTTGCTCTTCATGGCAGCCACAGCACTGTTGGAATCAGGCAGAATCACCCATTCAACACGCGCGTTCTGGGGCTGCTTGCTGCCGGCCAGGCCATTGGGCGCTTCCGTGCGGGCCACATAGGCCGGGTTGCGCTCGAATACCACCTTGTTGCCCGGCACCCATTCCTCGCGCTTGAACAGGTAAGGCCCGGACCCCACGACCTCGGTGAGCGGCTTGCCTGTTGGTTGCGTGGCCAGACGCTCGGGCATGATGAACGCGGGGTAACTGGACACCTTCGCAAGGCCGTCGAGGACCAGGCCGAACGGCTGCTCAAGGCTCAGTTTGAAGGTATCGTCGGACACCACGCTCCATTGGCCACCGGCACGGGTCATGGCATGACCGATGTTGTCGCGCGCCTGCCAGCGCTTGAGCGAAGCCACAGCATCGGCCGCCTTGACCGGGGTGCCATCGCTGAATTTAAGATCGGGACGCAGCTTGAATGTCCAGGTTTTCTTGTCGTCGGATGTTGTCCAGGTATCGACCATTTGCGGCTGGGGCTCGCCCTTGGCATTCATGGCGAACAGTGTGTCGTACACCATGTAGGCAAAGTTGCGCGTTACATACGAGGTGGTGAACATGGGGTCGAGAATCTTGAGATCCGCATAGGGCACCATGCGCACGGTCTGCGCCTGGGCTCCTGCCCCGTACGCCATACCCGCCACGGCCAGAGTGATTGCCAGCGGTGCAAAAAAACGTTTTGTCGTCATTGTTGTGTTCTCCGTTGAATGAAAAGAGGAGGGGCGTCTCTGGGCCCTCTGTGCAAAACCACCCGGCGCAACAGCCCCTGCCGCGCACCGGCTACCGCTAGCGATCAATCGGCCATTTCGGGCGTTTGATCTTGTTGTACGACAAGGTGTGCCATTCAGGCGTTGCCACCCCTTGGCCCCCCACGTAAATGATGTGGGCCGCCACTTTGGAAAACGAAGCATGGAAATGCTGGGCCGATTTCACGACCACGATTTTTTTGGTCGTGATGTCGCAGCCCAGTTGCGAGAACAGGTCAGTGTTCATGGCCTGGTTGCGCAAGGTGGTGAGCACGACGTCGACGCCCCCCACATTGACCAGGGCAGCGTCGCCCATCGGCACCGGCGCATTGCCCAGCCCGGTCATGATCAGATCGGGCACCAGGGCCTTGACGGTGCATAGGGCATCGACCGGGTCACCGGACAACGGACCGATCTTGCCGCCGATGCGCATGGGCAAGGTGGCACCGGGTTGCACATCGAAGGCAATACGCACGGCCACGGGATCCCACAACGGGCCCAGGGCCGCATTCTGCACCCCGCGTTCGATCAGGCGCCGCAGCACAAAGGTGGAATCCCCCGGCGCACCGCTGCCCGGATTATCGGGACGATCAGCCAGCACCACGGGCCCGCCATTGAAGGCCAGTGCTTCATCGATGGCTTCATCGATACTGCGGTAAGGCACCTGCAAAGTGTCGCGCTGGGCGATCAGTTCATCGGCCAGCTGGCGGGCCAGGGCCTGGGCCCCGGCAGCATCGCCATCGGTATAGACCAGCACCCGGGTACCCATTTCGGGGACATCGCCCGTGGCAAAACCATGCGCCAGCGACACCGTGAGCACACCGTTCCTGCCCTCGAAGCTCTGCAGGTGCTGCACAATGCGCTTGCCGGGTTCGCGCGTAGTGTGAATGGGCACGATCATGTCGCAATCGACCAGGGCAGGCACCGGGCGCACCTGTTGCTCAAGCGCACGCGCACAGACATCAACCAGTTCCTCGGCACGCTCCAGAATGTCGGTGTGGGGGTATTCCTTGAACAGCACCAGCACATTGGCCTGCTCGACCATTTGGCGGGTCAGGTGGGCATGCAGATCAAGTTCTGCACCAATGATCGCCTGGGGACCCACCATCTGGCGCACACGCGCAAGAATGTCGCCTTCGCAATCGTCGTAGCCATCGGCCACCATGGCACCGTGCAAACTGAGCAGCACCATGTCAACCGGCAAGGCCTGCTGCAGGTCGTTGAGCAATTCATCGCGCAGGGCTTCGTAGGTTGCCCGGGTGGTGATGCCCCCCGGAGGGGCCGATGTGATCAAACCTTGCTGAACCTGCCAGCCGAACTCGGCCGCACGACGGCGGGCCACACACAACGGCGCGCCATAGAATCCGGAGCGGTCCGGATAGGTGCCGGCCGGAAAATACTCGTTGCTTTTGAAACTGTCCATGCTGGTGGGCATGGGCGAGAACGTGTTGGTTTCAGTCCCCAACGCGGCACAGAACACTTTTTTCAAAACCGTATCTCCTGGGTGGTACAACCACGACCGGCACTGAGCGTGACACAGACCGGGTCATGCGCTTTTTTGAAAGGGCATGATACAGTGGCTTTCCAAAAAATAACCAATAACGAAAAACGGGGCAGTGTTAACCTTTGGTTATGGCCTTGATCTGGATCAACGAAAAATACCGCGCATGCGTTTGCACCATATCGAACTGATTGACGCCATTTTGCGTACCGGATCGCTCACCGAAGCGGCCGAAGCCCTGCACATTTCCCAACCGGCCGCCAGCAAACTGCTGGCCAACGCTGAAATACGCCTGGGCTACAAACTGTTTGAACGCATCAAGGGCCGACTGCACCCCACCCGCGAAGCCGACATCCTGACCCCGCAAATTGCCCGCCTGAAACAGGAACTGGTCAGCCTGCGCACGCTTGCGCACAACCTGAAGCATCTGCAGCAAGGCCATCTGCGGGTCGGCAGCACGCCTGCCGTCGGTCTGGGGCTGTTGCCCACCGTGATCCGGCGGGTACACGAACGGCAACCCGGCATCACATTCCACCTGAACACCCATCACACCAGCGAACTGGTTGCAGGCCTGCAGGCCCGGGAACTGGATCTGGTCGTCACCTACGACACCGCAGATCGTCCGGGCATCAAACGCATTCCGCTCGGCCAGACCGAACTGGTGCTGGTGTCGCGCAGTGTGCGGCAAAACCCGATTCCCTTGTCCGAAATCCCCCGCGAGCCGTTCATCGCACTTGAGGCCCGCGACCCGTCCGGCATTGTGCTGCACCAGGCGCTGGACGCACAGAACCTGCAACTCGACGTGATCACCGAAGTCCAAACCCACTACGTGGCCTGTGCCATGGTCGAGGCCGGCTGCGGCAACACCATTGTCGACCTGATCACGGCACGTGCCATGTTGCGGCCCGGCCTGTTCCTGAACCGGTTGTCCCCGCCCTTGCCGGTGCCCATCAATGCCATGGTGCATGCCGCCGACCCCATGTCGGCCCAGCACACCCTGCTGCTCGACATCCTGAAAACAACCTGCGCCGAACAGGCATGGCAAAAAGTTATGGGTGACCCCGCATTTGGAATTGACGCCTGATCAGCCAATGCACAGAATCTGTGCATTTTCAAGCACAGCAGGCTGTCATGCATATTTGCGTCATCGGAGCGGGTGTCATCGGAGTGACATCGGCCTATTTACTGGCCCGCAGCGGCCACACTGTTACGCTGCTCGATGCGCTGCAAGGGCCTGCCCGGCTCACCAGCGAAGCCAACGGCGGCCAGCTGAGCTACAGCTACGTAGCCCCGTTGGCTGGTCCCGGTGTGCTGACGAGCATGCCCGGCTGGCTGCTGCACCAGGATTCCCCCTTGCGGTTCCACCCCCGCCTTGACCCGCACCAATGGCGCTGGCTGCTGGCCTTCATGAAAGCCTGCACGGCCACGCATTCCGCACGCACCACCGCAGAAATGCTCACCCTGTCATACCTGAGCCGCGACATACTGCACGACTGGATGAACGAAGACCCGTTCGATTTCAACCTGCGCAAGAACGGCAAGCTGATTGTTTACCGCGATGCGGCGCAGGTGGAATCCGCCCGCCAGCAGGTCAGCCAGCAAGCGGCCCTGGGCTCACACCAAAGCATTCTGTCACGCGATGAAGTTCTGGCCCTGGAGCCTGCACTGCAAGGCATGGCCCACGCCATTGCCGGCGCCATTTTCACCCCCGACGAAGAAGCCGGTGACTGCAACCTGTTCACCCAGGCCCTGTTCCAGCGCCTGCAGGCCATGCCGGGTGTCAGTTGCCTGATGAACACCACCGTGAATCACCTGCAGCGGGAAGGGGGCCGTATCGTGGCTGCCCGCACATCAAACGGCAGCGTACAGGCCGATGCCTACGTCGTAGCCAACGGCATGGGTAGCCGCGACCTGCTGCGGCCCCTGGGCCTGAACCCGCTGATCTATGGCCTGAAAGGCTACAGCCTCACGGTTCCGCTGCATGGTCAGCGGCACACCAGCCCCGACATCAGCGTCACCGACTACCAGCGCCGCATCGTGTATGCCCGGCTGGGCGACACCCTGCGCATTGCCGCCATGGTCGACATCGGCGACGAAACCATCGCCTTGCGCCCGGATCGCCTGGACGGCCTGAAGCGGCAAGTCATGGACACCTTCCCGGCCCTGGATCTTTCCGGGGCAACCCCCTGGGCCGGTCTGCGCCCGGCAACGCCGCAGAGCAAACCCATCATCAGTGCCTGCCCGCAGGCAGACAACCTGTGGCTGAATGTAGGCCATGGCGCCCTGGGGTTCACCCTGGCCTGCGGCAGCGCCGCCCTGCTCACCGCCCTGATCAACCGCCAGCCCACGCCCATCGACCCGACACCGTTTCAATAGGAGGGGGACAGACCACGGTTTCTATGAAACCGTGGTCTGTCCCCCTAAAAAAACAATGGACGTCTTGTACGAACAATCGATTGAGTCGCTGCAGCAGGCCCTGCAGCGGGGCGAGCTGCGCAGTATCGACCTGGTGCAGGCCAGTCTGCAACGCATCGCCGCCTACGATCAGGCCGGGCCCTGCCTGAATGCCCTGCTGCACCTGAACCCGCGAGCGCTGGAACAGGCCGAGACTTGCGATGCCGAGCGGCGCCAGGGCATGGTACATAGCCCCCTGCACGGTCTGCCCGTGGTCGTGAAAGACAATTTCCAGACCCACGACATGCCCACCACCGGCGGCAGCCGGGTCCTGGCCGGTTTCCAGCCACGCCACGATGCCTGGCAGGTTCAGCGTCTGCGTCAGGCCGGCGCCATTATCGTGGGTAAAACCACCCTGCACGAACTGGCCGCCGGCATCACCAACGCCTCGTCGTTGTCGGGTCACACACGCAACCCTTACGATCCCGAACATATTCCGGGCGGCTCGAGCGGCGGCACTGCCGTGGCGGTGGCAGCATCGTATGCCGTGGCCGGGCTGGGCAGCGACACCAGCGGGTCGATCCGGGTACCGGCCGCCTGCCAGAACCTGTACGGCCTGCGCCCCACCTGGGGCCTGTCGAGCCGCAGCGGCATCATCCCGCTGTGCCCGTCACAGGACATCGGTGCCCCGCTGGCGCGCACCGTACGGGATCTGGCGATCATGCTCGATGCCACCGTTGGCCCTGATCCATCAGACCCTGCCACCTGGCAAGCGGCGCACTGGATCCCCGCCTCGTACCGCGCGGGACTGCAACCGGGTCGGGTGCACGGGCTTCGCATCGGCGTACTGACTTCGCTGTTCGGCAACGCAGCGCACGAACAGGAAACCTCCGACTGCGTACTGGCTGCGCTGGACACCCTGCGTGATCTGGGCGCCACCGTGGTGCCCATCGAAACCCCGACCCTGGAAACACAAACGCAGGCGGCCAGCCTGACCGCCCACGAATTCAAATTCGCCCTGGCCGACTACCTGCAGGCCCAGGCCGCCCCCGTGCGTTCACTGACTGAACTGCTGGCGCACAACGCCCACCACCCCGAAGTGGACGCCACCCTGCGCCTGCGGGATCAGCCCGCGCATCGGGATACCGCCGAACGGACACAGGCGATCATGCAGCGCAGCGCCGTGCGCCGATTCGTGACGGAGTTGATGATGACGCATGACGTGACCGTACTGGCCTCCCCCACACTGCGCTGCACACCAGTACGGATCGGCGAACGCCAACCCGGCCAGAATTGCGCACTAAGCCCGGTGCTGGGCTGGCCGGCCCTGTGCCTGCCCGCCGGGTTTTCGGCCACCGGCCTGCCCATTGGCCTGGACCTGCTAGCCCCCCCCCACAGCGAACAAGCCCTGCTGAACTACGCACTGGACTGGGAAGCATCGGGTGTACGGCGCCGGGCACCGTTTTTTTTCGGGGACAGACCACGGTTTCATCGGCCCGAGGTGTAACGCAAACGACAAACAGGACCTGCCGATGAAACCGTGGTCTGTCCCCGGACCAGCCCGGCCAGCTGCTAAGAAAGGCTAATGGGTGTCCCCTGAGTATAATTCCGGTTTTGTCACAATCGGGGAACGTGTGTACGACCAATCCTTTTCCATAAGCCCCGTTGCCATGTTGCGCGGGCTTGTGAAGCAGCGCGGTTTGCTGGCATCCATGGCCAACCGCGAAATCTGGGGGCGCTACAAGGGCTCCACCATGGGCATCGCGTGGTCATTGGTTACCCCCTTGCTCATGCTGGTTGTCTACACCGCCGTGTTTGGCGGTATTTTCAAGGCGCGCTGGGGTGGCACCGGCACCACCACCGAATTTGCCTTGAACCTGTTTTGCGGCCTGATCGTGCACGGCTTGCTCTCCGATTGCCTGTCGCGCGCGCCCACCAAGCTGATCGATCACGCCAATTACGTCAAAAAAGTCGTTTTCCCCCTGGAAATCCTGCCGGTCATTGTGGTCAGCAGCGCACTGTTCCACACGGCCATCAGCCTGATCGTACTGCTTGTGGCCGCCGCCGCCCTGAATGGCGGGCTGTCCCTGACCGTACTGGCCTTGCCCTTCGTGCTGGTCCCGCTGCTGTTACTGTGCCTGGGCGTCAGCTGGTTTCTGGCCGCCACCACCGTCTTCATCCGCGACATCGCCCAGACCACCGGCCTGGTCAGCGCCCTGCTGCTGTTCCTGTCACCCATTTTTTACCCGGTCAGCATGATTCCCGAAGCCTACCAGCCACTCATGAACATGAACCCCCTCACGACACCAGTCGAGCAGTTGCGCCTGATCGTCATGCTCGGCCAATGGCCCGACTGGGGTGTACTGGCACTGCACACTCTTATGGGTCTGGTGGCTGCCTGGGCGGGTTATGCCTGGTTCCAGAAAACACGCAAGGGGTTTGCCGATGTCCTCTGACACCATTGCCATCCGTGCAACCCACCTGAGCAAGCACTACCACATCTACGAACAGCCGCACCAGCGGCTCATGCAAATGCTGTTTCGGGGGCGCCGTCAGTTCTTTCGGGAATTCGCGGCGCTGCACGATGTCAACTTCGAAATACGTCGGGGCGAAACCGTTGGCATCATCGGGCGCAACGGGGCGGGTAAATCCACCCTGCTGCAACTGCTGTGCGGCACACTCACCCCCTCGGGTGGCCAGGTTGAAATGCGGGGGCGCGTGGCAGCGCTGCTTGAACTGGGTGCCGGTTTCAACCCGGAATTCACCGGGCGCGACAACGTCTTCCTGAACGCCTCTATTTTAGGGCTCAGCCACGAACAGATCGCCGCACGCTTTGACGCCATTGCCGCATTTGCCGACATTGGCGACTTCATCGAACAACCCGTCAAAACCTATTCATCGGGCATGTATGTGCGCCTGGCGTTCGCCGTCATTGCGCACGTCGATGCCGACATCCTGATCATCGACGAAGCGCTGGCAGTCGGCGATGCCCTGTTCACCCAAAAATGCATGCGCTTTTTGCGCCGCTTCTGTGAAAACGGCACACTGCTGTTTGTCAGCCACGACAGCGCGGCGGTGGCCAGCCTGTGCGAACGTGCCATCTGGCTCGAAAAAGGCACCCTGCGCGCCATCGGCCCGGCCCGCGACATCTGCAAAGACTACAACGCCGAAATCTACCGCCAGGATCGCAAAGACACCCGCGAAGCCCGCGCCACCGAAGCCCCGAAAGTGGTCAAGCGCATCCAGGCCATCGACACCACCGCCGAAATCGTTACCGACCCGCGCTGGGAAATCCTGAAAGACTCCCCCCTGCGCAACGCCATGACCGTGCAGAATTTTTCCGACGCCGACAGCTTCGGCACCGGCCAGATGCGCATCGAAGACATCTGGCTGGAGCAAGCCGATGGCACCGCCACATCCAGCATCACCGGGGGTGAAATTGTCGAACTGGTGGTGGTCTACAGTAGCCAGATCGATGCCGATTCGGTCATTGTCGGCTTCCAGTTCAAAGACAAACGGGGCCAGATCCTGTTTGGCGACAACACCTGCATCACCACCCTGGGCAAACCCGTGGCCATCCGCCAGGGCGAAACCCAGGAAGGACGTTTCCGCTTCCAGATGCCCCTGTTGCCGGCCGGCGAATACTCGCTCACGGCCTCGGTGGCCGAAGGCACCCAGCACGACCACGTCCAACACCACTGGCTGCACGATGCCCTGATCATCCAGTCGCTCTGCGCCAGCGTCAGCACGGGCATTGTGGGTATTCCCATGATCGATATCCGCATTGCCACGCCCCACCCTGCGAACTGATCCCATGACACCTGCCCAGCCCCTGCTTGTAGTGCGCCTGAACACCCGGAGCACGGCCTGGCGCCTGCCACGTACGGCCGACCCCTTTCTGGAAATGGTCAACGTACCGGTGGCACGCGCACCCGGTCAGCCAGGCATCCCGTTTTCGTTTGCAGCCCTGCCGGGGCGCTACCTGGCCGAATTGCTGACCACGGCCGCCCGCTGGCACCGTGGCCAGACCGTTGTGCTGCTGAACCCGGCACACCAGGTACCCAGCGACTGCCTGGCCCTGGTACAGGCCGAACTGGCTGAACGTGCAGACGTAGCCCATACCACACAAGGATGCCCTGCCGTGCGCCTGCTGGTGGACTACAACGACCACATTCTGGCGTATTGTGTGCCGGCCCGGCATGTGATCACCCTGGCCGCCGACAAAGCAGTTCGCGACCTCAGCACCACCGACGCAGAACTTGATCAAACCCTGCTTGATGCGCTGAACATCCCCTGCACCGTGCAGCGGGTCCGCACCCCACCCGGTTTCAGCCTTGAGCCTGCCCTGCCCTACTTTCCAGGCATGTCGGGTATGGCCCGCCACGTCGCCCGGGCCCGTGTGCGCAACCTGAAAACGGGTACCCGCACCACCTGGGGTGTGCTAACACACCATGCCGGCGACATTCTACTGGCCCTGAAAGTGCTTGAACGCACCCCCGGCATTGACGGCCTGGTCATCCACAAGGCCTACGCCGATATTGCCCGTGACGTTCTGCCCGACCTGCCCTGCATCACCGTTGACGGCCCCTTGCCGGCTCGGGGCATGGCGGCATCGGCATCACACGCCCTGAACGATGACATCCTGTATTTTGAACAGGTTGTCATGCCCGTATTGCCTCCGGATGCCGGCCTGTTGTATATGCGCCCGGTACGCGGCTACATCGATGCCGACTTTACGCTGGCCGCACAACTGGCGTTTCTAATCGGAGAAACAGCGGACACCGCCGCTTTTCCCACTGGCACCAGCCTGTATCTGGCCCCGGAAAACCCGCTGTACACTCTTGAAAACCCGCTGCATAACCCGGAAAACCCGACCGGCAACACTACCACAGCAGAAAATCCTGCCGAAACTCAGGGTGCGGTCAAGGCAACAGAGACACCACCCGGGCTGCCCGACCACCTTCCCATAAACTTGCCGGCCGTACGCGGCAAACGGGTGCTGCTGCATTTTGACGGCGGCTGGCCGCTGAAAGTGTATCCGCCTGAACACCAGCAGGCACTCATTGAACACCTGCTCGACCTGGGATGTCAGGTGTCCGTACTCGGCGCCTTCGCCAACGCGCAGGCCAACGTACCCACGCACGCGTTCACAACGTTGTCGGCATTGCGCGCGCTTATTCTTGAGCACGACGCGCTGATCGGCATGGACTCCTTTCCGTGCCACTACGCGTCACAGCAGTTGGGGGTACCCACGGTGTGCCTGTACGCATCAACCCGTCAAATCAACCTGGCGCATGCCGCACCCGGCTACCTGGCCGTCAGTTGCGGGCTCGATTGCTCACCCTGCGGAAGCCGCCTGACCTGTCCACGCTTTGGTGGCACCCGCTGCCACAATTTCATTGACCCAAAAACCGTCGCGAACCTGTTCGCGCGCTGCCTGGTGACCCCATGAAGCACACGATCTTCACGATCTGTTCGGCCAACTACCTGCCGACCGCCAAAGTACTGCTCGACTCCCTTGCCGCCCATGAACCGGACTCGCGCCGCGTACTAGTGCTGGTTGAACGCGAGTGGCCCGCCGAACAACGCGAAACACTGGCCCAGTCATTGAACTGCGAAGTGATGCCCTTGTCGGCCTTGAGCCTGCCCGATCTGGACCGGATGGCGTTTCAATACGACATCACCGAATTCAACACGGCGGTCAAACCGTTTGTCTTTCAGACCCTGTTCAATCAGGGGTCGGATGCCGTCATCTACCTTGACCCCGACACCTGCCTTTACCAACCGCTGTCCGCCCTGTGGGATGTCCTCAGCCGTCATCCGGCGGTCGTCACCCCGCACATCACCGAACCCCTGCCCAACGACAGCCTGTTGCCCAGCACTGAAAACATGGCACGCTGCGGGCAGTTCAACTTTGGTTTCGTTGGCTTTGCCAACACCCCGAAAACCCACCGGTTCATGGACTGGTGGGCGGAACGCCTGACGGATCACTGCATCTTCCACCCTGACCACTTTTACTTTGTGGACCAGTTCTACGGTGCACTGATCACCAGCTTCATTCCCGAAACCTGTATCTGGCCACACCACGGGTACAACTACGCCTACTGGAATGCCGGCCAGCGCACGCTGCAACACAGCGAAACGGACGGCTGGCTCACCGGCGACGGCCCGCTGGTGTTCTTCCACTTTTCAGGCTTCACCCGTGCCGAGCCCGATGCCTTGTCACGTCACCAGAACCGCGTACGCGCCGAACCCGGCTCGGCCCTGAGCCAGCTAGCCCACGCCTACGCCCAGGCGATCGACGCCAATGCCCAGGCCATGCAGCCCTTCCTGCAGTCGTACTCGTTCGGCACCTACACCGATGGCAGCCCCATCGACCAGCTGGAACGACGCGCCTTCCGCGACCTGTCAGACGCCGACAAAGCCCTGATCACAGCACCTTTTGATCCGGCCACCCGCACGCAGCTGGCCACCTGGCAGGAAATCGACGATGCCGGTGGTTCGCCATCGGCCCTGTTGTGGCAAGTGTGGCAAGAACGCACGCGCCGCCTGCACACCCAGGAAGTGCTGGACGCTACCCGTGCCGACGCAGAACGTGAAATTGCCACCCGCACCCGCATGTATGCGGAAGAACAAGAGCGCCTGGCCACGGCAATGGGTTTTCTTGAACAAGAACGCGCCAACATCGTTGCACTGCAAGAACAAAAGCAGGCGGTGGAACAGGCCGTTCACGCCCTGGAACAACATATCCGCGGTCTGGAACAGGCCCTGAACCAGGCCCACCAAGGTACCCGCGAACTGCAACTGTCGCTCAGCTACCGCCTGGGCCGCGCGCTGACATCGCCCGTACGCTGGGCCCGTCAGCAAACCGTGTTGCGCACCGGCTACCACACCGCGCGCACCGGCATGGCCCGCCTGAACAGCTACCGCAAAACCTACGGCTGGCGTGAAACCGGCAAAGCCCTGGTCAAGAAGGTACAGCACGATGGCCTGATCGGTGCCCTGCGCACCCTGAAACCCGTCACGCCACCACCACAGGAAATCGCGGCAGCAATGGGCAACCTGCCCTTACGGCGCCAACCCGAGCCGCTCACCGCGCACACCGAAACCGTCGATATCGTGGTGTGCATTCACAATGCCCCCAACGACGTGCGCAACTGCCTGCACAGCGTGCTGCGCCACACGGCGGCGCCCTACCGCCTGATTCTGGTCGATGACGGCAGTCAGGAAGAAACGGCCGCCTATGTCCGCACCTTCGCCCAGGAACAAGGCGTTCAGTTGATCCGCAACGAACAGGCCAAAGGCTACACCCTGGCCGCCAACCAGGGCCTGCGCGCCAGCACAGGTGACTACGTGGTTCTGCTCAACAGTGACACCATCGTCACCCCCGACTGGCTCGACCGCATGGTGCGCTGCGCACGTTCCTCGCCGCGCATCGGCGTGGTGGGCCCTGTCAGCAACACCGCCTCATGGCAATCGGTGCCGGTCATTTTCAATGACGAAGGCGACTGGGCCGACAACCCCTTGCCCGAAGGCATGAGCATCGATGACATGGCCCGCCTGATCGCGTCTGTGTCAGGCTGCCAGTACCCGTCCGTCGGGTTCCTGAACGGCTTTTGCTACATGATCCGGCGTGAAGTCATCGACACCGTCGGGGTGTTCGACGAAGACACCTTCGCCAAAGGCTATGGCGAAGAAAACGACTACTCCCTGCGCACCACCGCGGCCGGCTGGCAACTGGCCGTGGCCGACGACGCCTACGTATTCCACGCCCAGTCGCGCAGCTATTCCTCGGAACGCCGCAAAGTGCTCAGCAAACTGGCCGGCGAAGCGCTGTCACGCAAACACGGCGATGCCGCCATTGGCGCCGGCGTGGAACTGACCCGCGCCAGCCCCGCACTGGCCGCGCTGCGTGCCCGCGTGGCCATCGCCTGGGAAGACGCTGCTGAATCGGCCTTCTACCCCGCCGCCGGCAACCCGCCTGGCAGCACGGGCGAACAGCCCGACAGCACGGCCGAAGACAGCGCCCCCGATCGCCAGGAAAACGCATCCGACCGTCCGGAAACCAGCCTGCCCGCAACCGTTGCCAACGCCTGGGAGGGCCGCCAAGTACTGTTCCTTCTGCCCGTTACGTCATCGGGTGGCGGGGGCAACGTGGTTATCCAGGAAGCCCGGGCCCTGATCGCCCTGGGCGTTGATGCACGCATCGTCAACCTGGAACGCCACCGTCACTGGTTCGAATTCCACCACCCCAACCTGGGCGTCCCGGTGGAATACATCGAATCGCCCGCCCACCTTGACCCCCTGCTGGACTATGCCGATGCCGTGGTGGCCACCCTGTATGTCACCGTGGAATGGATCGCGGAAAGCTTCCAGCGCCGCAACGAGCAGCGCGTTCGTGCTGCCTACTACATTCAGGATTTCGAACCCTATTTCTTCAGCAAGGACGACCCTGAATACACCCGCGCCTGGAACAGCTACACCGGTCTGCCCAACCTGATCCGCATCACGAAAACGCATTGGAACCACAACGAACTGCTCAATCAGCGCCAGGTCGATTCCCACGTGGTCGGCTGCAGTTACGATGCCCGTCTGTTCATGCCTCAACAGCCGAAATCGGCCGGCGAACCTGTGAACGTGATCGCCATGGTGCGGCCCTCAACACCACGTCGCTCGCCTGAACTGACGCTGCAGGTGCTTAAAACCCTGCATGAAAAACTGGGCGACCGTGTGCATTTGCGCTTTTTCGGGGTGCCGCCCGATGACATCCACCTGGCCCGCATGGACACCGCCTTCCCCCACACCAACCTGGGAGAACTGTCACCCGAAGGCGTCGCCGCTGCCCTGGATGGCAGTGACATCTTCCTGGATCTGTCCACCTACCAGGCCATGGGCCTGACCGCCCTGGAAGCCATGGCCTGTGGGGTGGCCGTGGTGGCCCCCGTGCGCGGCGGCACCGGTGAGTTCCTGCAGCATGAAGTGAACGGCCTGCTGGTGAACACCCAGGACACCCAGGCCTGCATTGATGCCGCCCTGCGCCTGGCCACCGACCACGCCCTGCGCACACGCCTTTCCCAGGCCGCCCTGGCCGAAGCGCCGCGCCACAGTGCGGCCCGCAGCGCTCGCCGCGTGGCCAATGCCCTGTTCAACCGGGAACCTGTACACGCATGAAAAAACTGCACATTCTCTTTCAGCATGGCAGCGATGGGCTGCCTTATGGCTGCTCCATGATCCGCCTGCTGCGCCCGCTGAGCTACCCGGGCCTGCACATGCCCTACACCGTAACCTGGGGCACCGATCTGCCGCCCCACCCGGTCGATGTCGTGATCGTGGAACGCCTGTGGAAGCCGGACACCACCGTGCAACAGGCCCAGGCACTGGTCCAGGCCATTCGCGCACAAGGGGCACGCCTGCTGTACACCCTTGACGATGACCTGCTTGGCCTGCCCCTGCCCGGCAACGCCCTGAACGCCGTACGCCTGTTCGCCCGCCACGCCGATGGCCTGATCGTATCCACCGCCCCTCTGGCTGAACGCATGCGCGGCCTGAACGCGAACTGCGTGGTGGTACCCAACCAGATCGATGACACCCTGTTCGGCCCCTCGCCCGACCTTGCACTTGAAGACCGCCGGCCGGTGGTGATGGGCTATATGGGCACCCCCACGCACCTGCACGACCTGCTGGGCATTTTGGCCCCCTTGCGCAGCCAGTTGCGTCGCCACGCAGGCCAGGTGTGCCTGGAACTGGTCGGGGTGGCCGAGAGCCCGGCCATCACCGGCCTGTTCGAAGGCCTGCCGGTGCGCATCAAACGCCCGGAAGGCCATGTGGCCTACGACCGTTTCGTACCCTGGATGAAACGCGAACTGCGCTGGGACTTCGCCCTGGCACCGCTCAGCGTTTCACCCTTCAACCGCTGCAAGTCCGACCTGAAATTCCTGGACTACGGTGCTTTGGGGATCCCCGGCATTTTCAGTGACGTTACGCCGTACAAAGAAACCGTTCAACATGGGGTGAACGGTTTGCTGGCGGCTGATCATAGTGGCTGGGAAGCATGCCTGGAGCAGATGATCACGGAGCCGGAAAAACGCGGTTCACTGGCTGCTGCGGCCCGGGATCATGTGTTTACCGAACGCTGCTTGCGTGTGCATGCCACCGACTGGGTGGAGGCGGTTGCGAGACTGCTGCAAGCTGCCTGAACCTTGTGTGATTGGGGTTCTTGCATTGGGGTTCTTCGACGGGTGTGGGTATTCTTTGACGGTTCTGCCGGGGGATAGGGGCGCTTCGGGTGCATCGCACGGCCCTGCGGCTGTCTCTTA
>JAAYGT010000195.1 GCA_012727555.1 Alcaligenaceae bacterium
ATCGCCTGCTGAAGCAGTATGTGATGATTCAGGCGAATCCGGGTGCGTTTGAGAACCAGGAAATCGTGCTGAAACTGGAAATGGATGAAGAAAACCCGGAAACCCCGGTGCTGGCGCTGCAAACAACACCTCATTTAGAGGCATTGATTATTCAGGCGCAACAGATGGAGGGGGGATCAGGGGCGTTGAATTAAGTCACCTTGGGTTGTCCGAGATCTCACAAAAACAACATTTTTGTTCCCTGACGCGCTGTCAGAGTTTAATTGCACGGAATAGCCACAGAAATTCCAATAAACTGTGTTCGTTTCAAGAATTTTTTGCAGCTTGTAACGGGTAGACTTGACGCGATGGAATCGGGCTTTGCATGACATGATCAAACGTACACCTTTCAAGATCCATACATCTCCCATTAAAGCTGTTACGTTTTTCTGAATAGTTCAAAAATGTCCGAGCCCATCCTGCGCAGATTGTCATTCACCCTTTATCTGGCCTTGCCCGTGGCACTAACGGGGTGTGCGGGTCTGGAAACCCCAGTGTGGTTGCAGAGTCTGTACAGTACCGATAGCTCACAAACCTACGACACACAGAAACAGACACTTGACGAGTTGTTGGTACAACTCCAGTCCGATGAAAACACCGCGCAACAGGCTGTTTCGGTAAAGTCGTCAGCCATCCCCGGAAACAATTCGCCTGTGGGCAAAAATAGCGCCTTATCGCGCACGACGTCCGAACCCGCATGGAACCAATCCAGCCTTCAGGACTTGAAACTGGCGAACGGCACTACCCGTGCCAGCCTTCGAGAAAGCGTTGAGCGTGCGCTGCTCGGTAGCCAGCAAATCATGTCCAGCTTCCAGAATTTTCAAGCTGCCTTGCAGGGGCAGGAGATCGACCGGGGCAGGCTCATGCCCCAAGTCAATTTCCAAGGACAGGCCGGTTACGATTGGCGATACCGTTCTCCACAACCTCCATCGAGTGAAAGCTGGAACCGTAGCGGCATGAACCTTGGCCTCAGCCAGCTACTCTACGATGGCAACGCAACACGCAATACAGTCAAACAACTAGGTTTGGAGAAACTGGCTACTTATTACGATCTACTGACAACCACAGACGCCGTTGCGAATGAGGCTGTTAATGCCTACATTGATGTCGTTCGTTATCGGCACATGATCGAACTGGCCCAAGAAAACTACAACATCCATAAAAAAACACTGGGTCTTTTGTCTGAAAGACTGGATTCCGGTGTGGGTCGGGGGGTGGATACAGAACACGCGGCGGGACGTCTGGCGCTGGCTCAAACCAACCTGATGACCGAAAACAACAACCTGAACAATGTCAACCAGCGTTATCGCAGGCTAATGGGCGACCTGCCGCCCAAGCACATTGCACCCGTACCCGAGCCCCGGTTACCTACAGCCTCGGAAATGACCAATTTCGGCATGGCCATTCGAAATAATCCCGACATTCTTTCAAAACAAGCCATGGTGCAGGCGGCCCAGGCAAGTACGGACGCAGCACGCGGAAATTTCAGTCCTACGCTCGAACTCCGTGCATCCACCAGCTCAGAACGCGACAACCCAACCAGCAGTAACTATGGCGCGCTGAACAACCGTGTGGAAGTCGTCATGAACTATGCTCTCTTCAGAGGAGGTTCCGACACGGCGCGCCTCAGGCAGAGTAGCGCTCAAACGTTGTCTGCGCGCAACGTCCGAGATCATACATGCAGAAACCTGCAACAAGAACTTTCGACCACATGGAATGACATCCAACGTACGCGCGCACAGTTGCCTTTCCTTAAAGACCACGAAAAATCCATGGAAAAGGTGAGTGTTGCTGCAGAACAACAATTTCAGATTGGCCAGCGTTCTTTGCTCGATCTGCTTGATACCGCCAATGAACTCTTTGATTCCCGCAGGGCACGCCTGAATGGCGAATATGACTTACTGAAACTTGAGTACCGTTGGCTTGCGCTTGCACACCGTCTTTTGCCCGAACTGGGCCTGGCAGAACCTTTGGGAACTCGCCCGGCGGAATCCAGTGAATTGCTTCTTCCCGATGAAGTCATCCAGGCTTGTGCCGCTCCAATTCCTGACACAAAAAACCTGGCTCCCGGTGGTCTGGTATACCAGAATGACGGCTTACCCCCTATAATAAGGGCTGCAAGCAAATCAGGGCGGTAGTCCACGTGGGCTAACACCCATCTTCGGAGCCAGTATGCAGCACGACAAGAAAAAGCTCGTCGAACTCTCTGAGCTTGATTCAGATTTCATTCGGGTTCTTGAGGATCTCATTGATGTCTTGATCGCCAACGGAACCCTCCGGCTTACCGATCTGCCTCCACAGGCACTGGAAAAGATAAATCGCCGCAAACAGGCGCGCCAAAAGCTCCGCAACTCTTTGAATCTCCTGAGCGACGATGACGGCATCCTCTGAAGAAACTAAAGTTCTTACCACCCAGACGCCATCGACCAAATCTGCTGACACCGAATCCCGGAAATCCTTAGCTGAACCTTCAGATGAGGGTATTGCTGCGCCTGAAACTCAACACACCGCCAAAGACGCAACCCTGGCGGATTCCAGGATCCGATCTGAGGAAAACCGACAAGACTCTGGCGAAGAAGAGAACGGACCCAATGAGGGAATGCCGGGAGACGACTGGCGTATTCCACCTCATTTGGCACACGACGATCCCCTTCTTGCTTGCTTGGCCGATATTGTGCGTCTGGTCGGCAACCCGTGTTCGCCACAGGCTTTGTCGGGTGGTTTACCCCTGGTGGACAACAAACTTGTGCCATCCCTTTTACCGCGGGCTGCTGCGCGGGCTGGCTGTTCGGCCCGCATGGCACGGCGCAGTTTGAACCAGCTGCCTGCCGGTTTGCTTCCTGCCATGCTGCTGCTGAAAAATCAAAGGGCATGTGTCCTTTTGGCCGTAGACGGTGGTACTTGCCAGGTTCAATATCCTGAAGCGGGCGCACCGGTCACCGTTGACACACGCACCCTCGAGGCTGACTACACCGGGCTGGCTTGCTTCATACACCCACAGTTCAAATTCGACAAACGCACAACGGAAAACACACAAAAGCGCACGATTGGTCACTGGTTCTGGCGGGCAGTTTTCGCAAATGCAGCTCTGTATCGTGATGCCATCATCGCAGCAGGCTTGCTCAATCTTTTTGCGTTGGCAATGCCCCTTTTTTCGATGAATGTTTATGACCGTGTCGTACCCAATAACGCATTGGAAACCCTTTGGGCCATGGCGATTGGCATCACGCTGGTCATTCTCTTCGACCTGCTCTTGTCAGTTGTACGCTCGCATGTTGTCGACACGGCCAGTAAACGTATTGATATAAGCCTTTCTGCCCTGATCATGGAACGTGTGATGGACATCCGGATGGCCAACAAACCAAGCTCGGTGGGCTCGTTTGCGGCTAACTTGCGGTCGTTTGAATCCATCCGCGACTTTATCGCATCGGCTAGTCTCACCACACTGGTCGATATTCCGTTCGTATGCATTTTTCTGGGTGTGCTGGGCTGGATCTCTCCATTTATGTTAGTTCCCCCTGTGGTCGGGATCATAGCCATCACCGCCATTTCATTGGTAGCCCAGTTCAGGCTCAAGAAACTCGTTTCCCAGTCTTTTCAGGCCAGCTCTCAGCGCAATGGCGTACTGGTTGAATCACTGGGCAGCCTGGAAACCATCAAGACCCTGAATGCCCAGGGCTATGCTCAACGAAACTGGGAAAGCTCCACAAAATTTCTGGCCCAGGTTGGATCGCGTACAAAGCTCGCCACCACACTGACGGTCAATGCGGTTCAGGCCATACAGAAACTGGTGACTGTATCAGTCGTTGTGATTGGTGTTTACCTGGCGCAGAATGCCGAACTTACCGTAGGCGGGATCATCGCCTCGTCCATGATTGCAGGTCGCTGCATTGGCCCGTTCACCAAAGTAGCCAGTTTGCTCATGCAGTTCCAGAGTGCAAAGACATCTTTGGGATCAATCGACGGCTACATGAAATTGCCGGTTGAACACCCCCCTGAAAAAGAGTTTATCAGCCGGCCGGTATTCAAC
>JAAYGT010000196.1 GCA_012727555.1 Alcaligenaceae bacterium
GACAGGTGTACTGGTTCTCATCAATCAGCAGGTACTTTAACTGCGGCAGGAAACGGGCCACCAGACCCGGTGCGCGGGGAATCAGGTCAGCGATGTCCGTGGCAGCTGTCCAGCGTGTGCTGCCGTTGTACAACACCACCGGTAACACCGGCGGCAGCTTTTTACCAGCCAACACCTCGCCCCGACGGATCAGGTCCTGATACAACAAGCCCACGTACGTCATGATACGCACCGGCATCCAGGGGTCAACCTGGCTCTGGAACTCGATGAGCAGATACAGATACATCCATTGGCCATCGGCCCGCACGCGCCAGATGACGTCATCGGCTCGTTGCCTCAGGTCGTCCGTTACGTAGCTGCCCGGTACTTTTTCCAGGGTGGAATAATCCAGGCTGTGAAGCCACTGGTCAGGTATGAAGCCCAGCACCAGGTCACGTACCACGTCAGGAGATGAGAACAGCAGCTTGTACGAGGCGTCCGACTCCATCGGTTCGGACACCTGCCAGTGTGATAAACAACCTTCCAATACCTTTTCCATGCAACGGGCTCCCGGGGCCGATGGGGTCGACCCTTGATCAGGGAGCCACTTTATGCCGCCGGTGAATTCAGCACCATGCGGATTTGTTGCGATGGATAAAAAGAGCGCTCGCCCTGGATCAGATGGCCTTGGCCAGATCCGCCGCCAGACCCACGTAACTGCGCGGTGTCATGGCCAGCAAACGGGCTTTGGGTTCTTGGGGAAGGTCAAGACCCTGAATGAATTCCCGCAAGGCTTCCTGGGTAATACCTTTGCCGCGTGTCAGTGCCTTGAGCTGTTCATAAGGCTGGGGAAGGCCGTAACGACGCATGACAGTTTGCACGGGTTCAGCCAGCACTTCCCAGCAGGCGTCGATATCGTCATCAATCGCGGCGGCATTCAATTCCAGTTTACCCAGGCCACGCAGGCAGGCATCGTAGGCCACGGCGCAGTAACCAAACGCCACGCCCAGATTGCGCAGCACAGTAGAGTCGGTCAGGTCGCGCTGCCAGCGGGATACCGGCAATTTTTCTGACAGATGACGCAGCACGGCATTGGCCAGACCCAGATTACCTTCGGAGTTTTCGAAGTCGATAGGGTTAACCTTGTGTGGCATGGTGGATGAACCGACCTCACCTTCTTTCAGGCGCTGTTTGAAGTAACCCAACGAAATATAAGCCCAGATATCGCGGTTCAAGTCGAGCAAAATGGTGTTGGCACGCCCAACGGCATCGAACAGCGCCGCCATCCAGTCGTGAGGTTCAATTTGAATAGAGTACGGGTTCTGGACCAGACCCAGGTTTTCCAGTACCCCGGCGCTGAACTGCGGCCAGTTGATTTCAGGGTAAGCAGAAAGGTGGGCGTTGTAGTTACCCGTGGCGCCGTTCATTTTGGCCAGCGGTTGCACGGCTTCAATAGCGGCTATGGCGCGCTCAAGACGCGCCGCCACATTGGCAAATTCCTTGCCCAGGGTGGTGGGGCTGGCGGGTTGGCCGTGGGTGCGCGACAACATGGGTTGGTCGGAAAACTGATGCGCATAGTTTTTCAGTGCGGCACACAGTGCATTCAACTGCGGCACAATGAAACCGGCACGCGCCCGCGTGAGCATAAGAGCGTGCGAAGTATTGTTGATATCTTCCGATGTGCAGGCAAAGTGAATGAATTCCGCCGCAGCCGACAATTCTGTGTCATCGGCCACTTGTTCCTTCAACCAATATTCAACGGCTTTCACATCGTGGTTGGTGGTGCGTTCGATCGCCTTGATTCGGCCAGCATCAGCTTCCGAAAAATTCTGCACCAGATCATTCAGGCGGGCACGGGCAGCGGGTGAAAAAGCCGGCAGTTCGGGAAGACCAGCATTGGACAAACCGATAAGCCACGCAACCTCCACTTCAACCCGATGCGCCATGAAAGCGGCTTCAGACAGGGTTTCGCGCAGGGGCTGGCACTTGGCAGCGTAACGGCCATCAAGGGGAGAAAGCGCATTCAGAACGCTAAGATCAGGAGCAATGTGCATGGCAGAAAAGAGACAGAAAGATCAAGCTGCGATTCTACCACCCGCATTTACACCAGAAATGATCAAACGTCAGGTAGCAAACACCCGCACACGACAAATAAACCACACTTTCACACGCAAACGCCATGGAAAACCCCATACAGAGGGCTGCCAGTCGAAGATGCCCTGAGGTTACTGATATACTTTTTTTTGGTCTTGTATTGTTGAATTTGTCATGAAACTTGTCGGTTCGTACACCAGCCCGTTTGTTCGTAAAGTCCGTGTTGTAATGGCGGAAAAAAAGCTCGACTACGAATTCGTGCTCGAAAACGTGTGGGCTGAAGATTCACAAATTCAAAAGCACAACCCTTTGGGCAAGGTGCCCTGCCTGCTCATGGACGACAACAGCGC
>JAAYGT010000030.1 GCA_012727555.1 Alcaligenaceae bacterium
GATTGCAGCCGCATGAAACGCTGGTGGTTTCTTGAGCAAATTACAGCCACATGAAACGCTGGTGGTTTCTTGAGCAAATTACAGCCACATGAAACGCTGGTGGTTTCTTGAGCAAATTACAGCCACATGAAACGCTGGTGGTTTCTTGAGCCGGACTTTGCGGGGGGGCGCGCGTTGGCAGGTGCATCGCCCGGCCCTGACGGGCTTCCCGTTGTTTTACCCTGCAATGGGGCGGCCCCAGAACTCGTGCGATCAACCAGCCCCCGGCTGGTCGATTCGCACTCAGACAGGCTGGGGCCTTTTCCCCCATTGCAGGGTAAAACAACGGCGTGCTCAAGCACCTGCCAACGCGCGCCCCCCCGCAAAGCCCTGAAGATCGCAGGCAATTGACGCGGTGATCAAAACACCTGCAGACGAATACGGCCCTGACCGTTAATGATTACCGTTCTGATCATATCGAACAATCGTGCCACCTTGGCCAAGGATTAGCGTCTTTTAGAAAAAGGCGCTGCAATAATTCATGCCATGAAGTCCGGACAGGGCACCTCGCAACCGGAAATGCTTGAACACGCCGTTGGAGCCGCCCTGATCGGGGATACAAGGGCCCAGCCTGTTTGAGGGCGGCGTTTTCGACCAGCCGAGGGCTGGTCGATCGCCCGAGTTCTGGGCCCGCCCCGATCAGGGCGGCCCCAGCGGGAAGCCCCGAAAGGGGCCGTGTGATGCATTCCGGTTGCGAGGTGCCCTGTCCGGACTGACTCAAGAACTCAAAAACGCCCTATGCAAGAACACTGAAACTGCTCAAGAACCTCGCTGCAAGGCCGCCGCACGAATACCGCCCAGCGTTTGCCCGGGCGCAATACCATCCGGGTCGTAGCGTATTTCCAGCAAGGCCGGCAGTTGATGTTCATTGGCAAACGTCAGTGCCCGCTCGAAAGCCGCACGAAAATCTTCCGTGCGTTCAACCACTTCACCGTATCCGCCGTACCCCTTGATGATCTGAGTGAAATCGGGATTCTGGAAATTCAGCGCGATGGCGCGCGCAGGAAATTCGCGTTCCTGATGCGCCCGTATCGTGCCCCACATACCGTTGTTGAACACGAGCACCACAATACCCAGGCGGTACTGCATTGCCACACCAAGCTCTTGCAGTGTCATCTGGAAACAGCCGTCACCGGCATAACAAACCACCGTCTGGCTGCGATTATGCAATTTGGCCGAAATGGCCGCTGGCAGACCATAACCCATGGAGCCCACGGCAGGGGCCAGGCTGGTACCCAGGCCGCAGAACCTGCGATAGCGGTGCGGATAAAGCGCAAAATTGCCGGCACCCACCGTTATGCAGGCGTCATCCGGCACGATCTGGTCCACCGTGGCAGCCGCGTGATCAAGGCTCATGGGGCCCGGTGACGGCAAGGGTTTGAGACTACCCAGGAACTGGGCATGCGCCTGGACGACCTGCGCCTGCCGGCCATTGACATGTGCAGGCCGCAAATGGGCCACTGCCTGGGCAAAACCGGTCACATTGGCCACAATACCCAAAGCCGGTACAAACACGCGCCCCAGCTCCTGCGGATCAGGGTACACATGAACCAGGGTCTGCCGGGGTACCGGGCTCTCGATCAGGGTATAGCCAAGGGTGGTTGCCTCGCCCAGGCGGGTGCCCACGGCCAGAACGAGATCGGCCTGCTGCAGGCGTTGCTGCAATTCGGGTGTCATACCCCAACCCACTTGGCCTGCAGCATTAGGATGACGTTGATCAAAACACTCAAGACGCCGCCAGGCAGTACCGACCGGCAACTGGAAACGTTCTGCGAAATCAGCCATTTGATTGACTGCCTGCTGTGTCCAGCCGCTACCACCCAGCAACAAGAACGGGCGCTCGGCCTGATCAAGCAGGTCTTTCATGCGCTGCAGTTCGTCTTCACCGGGATGAATACGATGATGCTGGTAACGCGGCAGATCGGAAACTGCTGCTTGCCCCCAAAGGGTGTCTTCCGGCAAAGCGAGCACGACCGGCCCGGGGCGCCCATTGACAGCAACTGCAAATGCACGGGCAATGAATTCCGGAATGCGGTCGGTACGATCGATCTGGGCCACCCACTTGGCCATCTGACCAAACATGCGCCGGTAATCGATTTCCTGAAAAGCCTCGCGTTCGCAGTGATCATTGCCCACCTGACCCACGAACAGAATCATGGGCGTGGAATCCTGGAACGCAGTGTGCACGCCGATCGAGGCATTCGTAGCCCCCGGGCCACGGGTCACGAAGCAAACACCGGGCTCACCAGTGATTTTGCCGTACGCTTCCGCCATGAACGCGGCGCCACCTTCCTGGCGGCAAAGAATCGGCTCAATGGCATCGGTGTGCTCGTTCAGGGCATCAATGCAAGGCAGGTAACTTTCTCCCGCCACCATGAAAATACGTTTCACACCCTGTATGCGTAACTGCTGCATCAGGATCTGTCCACCGTTACGAAGCGGTGAAAGGGGGGATGTCATGCCTGGTCTCCTTAGGCTGAATGAAAGCGTGATTCAGAACAACGCACTGCGGCCAAAATCCTGGCGTAATCGGGCCAGAATGCCAACCAGATGATCATGCATGGCATGGCGGGCCTGCACAGGGTCACGATCACGGATCGCCTCAAGGATACGCAGGTGTTCCTGATACGCCAGAGTCCACACATGGTGGGTTACAAAATGCTGCTGCAGGCGGGTAAAAACAGGGCTCGCAACACTGAGCTGCCAGACATGCACAATGGCAGACTCCAGCGCCGTATTGCCTGAAGCCACTGCAATGGCATGGTGAAACGCGAAATCGTGCTCTGCCGGTGTGGCGCTGTTGAACAAGGCATCGTTAGCCCGGGCGATCGCGGCAATTTGATCAGGCAAGCCTACATGTGCCGCCAGAGCAGCGGCATCGGGTTCAAGCAACAACCGGGTTTCCAGGATATCGAACGGACCAAAACCACCCGATGAGGTCTCGTTGTGGATGCTCACCGCGCCCGAAGAGCTGACCGGGGCATTGCTCGCTCCAGGCACGGCGGCTTGAACAGACCAGGGGGACGCCTGAAGCGCAGGACGCATTGCCGTTTCATGGGCGGACGCATCAGCTGGCTTGCCCGTAACACAGGAGGATTGCTGGTCGCTTTCGTTTGCCACAGGCCCTGGCAGTGACTGCACTGCTTGCCTGTTCGACAGCACCAGCACACCAACACCACCACGCACTTCCACGTAACCTTCAAGTTCCAGCGCGATGAGTGCTTCACGCACCGATGCGCGGCTGACCTTCAGTTGCTCCGACAACTCGCGCTCGGGCGGCAAGCGCGTACCGGGCGCGAAGTAGCCCTGCTGAATACGCTGAATGATCTGGTCGGCTACTTTGCGATACATGCGCGTGGTAGTGACCGCCTGGAAACTGGATGACATGACAGGGACAGTGCTCCGGAGGAACAAACCACAATGACGCGGGCTCAGGACGGCCTGAAGACCCTGAAGCCTGGAACAGGCGGTTGACCAGAAGCGGCACGGATTCACGCAAGCATGAATTTTTTGGTCTGGTGGCCTGACCACAGCAATGTAAAACACCCCCTTTTAAATGGCAAGGCACCTGATACGATCCGTTTCTCTTGTTACCAGTGCGGATGCTCATTAAGATGAGCGCTGAACACACGACCGTTTGCACACAGCCCGTGAAGGCCTGGGCATCCGGTTTGGTCGCCCACCGGAAATCCGCCCGACCTGTCTACTGCCAACCCCCAGAACGAGCTTGAGATGAACACAACACCTGCCCGCCTGTTTCCAACCGACCCACTGTTTCCTGTGCAATGGCATCTGTACAACACAGGCAACACGCCGGGCAGCCAGCCCGGTTTCGACATCAATGTGGTTTCAGTGTGGCCCGACTACACCGGGAAAGGTGTATTGGTGGCGGCCATGGACCAGGGCATGGACCCCAATCACCCCGACCTGCTGGACAACTACCGGCATGATCTGTCGTGGGACGTCGATACCAACCAACGCGGCGGATCAGCCAAGGTCGATACCCAGAACCACGGGGTACCCGTTACCGGACTGGTGGCCGCTCAGGCCAACAATGGCATCGGCGGCGTGGGCGTAGCCTGGGATGCGCAGATCACCTCGTACCGGTCAGGCCTTGATGAAACCACCACTGACCCCGCGCTGGCACAAGCGTACCGCTGGGCTTCGGAAAAGATCCTGGCCAACGGCGTTGACGTCTGGACCAACAGCTGGACCCCCTCGCTTTGGCCGTTCAGCATTCAAGACTATCAGGAACACTATCTGGCGGTTACCCGCAGCGTGGCGGAACAGGGGCGAGGCGGACTGGGCACCATCACCTTGTTTGCTGCCGGCAATGCCCGCGACGACAAACTGGACACCAACGACAACCCCACCGACATCATGCCGTGGTCGATCACCGTAGCTGCCAGTGACCAAAAAGGGGCACTGACCAGCTACTCCACCCCCGGGGCGGGGCTGTTGATCACGTCACCGGGGTCTGACCCCCGAACCATTGTCACCACCGACCGCTCTGGCAGCGATGGCTACAACACCTTGCCCGGGGAAGCCGGCAACTACACTGATACGGCTGAATCGCATTTCAACGGCACGTCGGCAGCCACTCCGATTGCAGCCGGCGTCGTTGCACTGATGCTGCAGGCCAATCCGGGCCTGGGTTACCGTGACGTCCAGGAAATCCTGGCGTATTCGGCCAAGCGCGCCACCTTCCTGAACCAGAATTACGACAAGGGCTATAACGGCGCGCGCGATTGGAACGGTGGAGGGCTGCTGAACAGCCACGACTTCGGTTACGGTCACATCGATGCGCACGCGGCCGTGCGTCTGGCAGAAAGCTGGACACACACCAGCACAACATCGAATCTGGTCCTGCAAAAAGGCAGTCCTGCACAATCAACAGCCTACGTTGCAACAAAAAGCACCCATGAACTGACCGCACGCTTCGATGCCGATTACCGTGTCGAGCACATGACAGTTCGTGTGAATCTTCTGACGCACGAACTGCAGCATGTCACCCTGGAACTGATTTCACCCGATGGCACCATCAGTACACTGATCAACCGCCCGCCGGTTTTTGCCCCGGAGCCTACGGAACCCGGCCCCCAAACAGGCGACAGTGGATTACCTTTTGCGCTCGACTACACGCTCATGACGGTGCGCAACTGGGGGGAAAACCTGAATGGTGACTGGGTATTACGGCTGCGTAACGACAGCGACACGCAACCGGTTCATTTGAACGACTGGTCGATCACGGCCTATACGCCCGGCAATCACAAACAGGCAGGCACGCAGATTTTCACGAACGAGTTTGCCCGTTTTGCCCAGGAACAACCCAACCGCACCACCATCAGCAGTGACAACGGCACAACCCTGAATGCCGCCATCATCACAAGTGACACCGTCGTCAACCTCACATCGGCACACGCCAGCCTGGGCGGCGTGGCCGTCAATCTAACCGATGCCCACGCGCTGAAAAACATCTTTTCAGGCGACGGGAACGACACCCTGACCGGTAACGGCCACAGCAATGTGCTGCTGGCCGGCCGCGGCAATAATCTGATTGACGGCGCAGACGGTGTCGATGTGCTGCGTTTGATCGGTGATCGAGCCAATTACCTGATCGACCGTGATGCAAACAACCAGATTCTGGTGAACAGCACCACGCTGTCAGGGGGCGGCCTGGACCGCGTCTCGAATACAGAAGTGCTGCAGTTTGCAGACCAGGTGGTTTTAATCGATACACCCGTACAGCTGGGCCCTGATCTGTTCGATGAAACCGGTTATCTGGCACGCAATCCCGATGTTGCCCTGGCTGTACAAGACGGTTCGCTGGCAAACGGTTATCAACACTACCAGCAATGGGGTGGCCATGAAAGACGCGACCCCAACGCACTGTTCAACGAAGCCTGGTACCTGAGCACCTACCAGGATGTTGCCACCGCCGTTCAGGCCGGCGTACTGGGTACGGGTTACCAGCATTACATGGCGTTCGGATGGGCTGAAAACCGTGCACCGGCCCCCTGGATGGACGCCACGGCCTACCTGAGCGGCAACCCGGATGTCGTGGCAGCGGGTATGAATCCGCTCGCGCATTATCTGGGCTATGGCGTGCACGAAGGCCGTGTACTGACGGCTCTGGAGCCGGATCTTTGGGGTTGAAGCGTGTTCCTGGTGGGCAACAGTTAACGGCGCAACAGTCTCAGACCATTGCCCACCACCAGCAGGCTAGCCCCCATGTCGGCAAAAACCGCCATCCACAAGGTTGCATCGCCCGTGAAGGTCAGGACCACAAAAACCGCCTTGATACCCAGAGCCAATGCGATGTTCTGTTTCAACACACGTGCCGTGGCACGGGACAACCTGACAAACAGAGGAATCTTGCGCAGATCATCGTCCATCAAAGCCACATCAGCTGTTTCAATGGCAATATCACTGCCGGCCGCCCCCATAGCAAAACCGATATGGGCCTGTGCAAGTGCCGGTGCATCATTGATGCCATCACCCACCATGCCAACCCTGCCCTGACGAGCCAGATGCTCCACCTGGCGCGCCTTTTCCTCGGGCAGAAGATCGCCCTGCACTTGCTGAACACCCACTTGGCAGGCAATGACCCGCGCCGCATGAAGGTTATCACCCGTCAGCATCAGGGTTTTGATGCCCAGTGCGTGCAGTTGATCAATCGCTTCGCGACTGGTTTCCTTGAGCGTGTCAGCCACAGCCGCCAGCGCCAGAACCGTTTGCTCATGCACCAGCATCACGACCGATTTCCCCTGGGCTTCCAGCGTATCGATACGCTGTCCGAGGTCGGGGGATCCGGCCCCCAGATCCTTGATCAAACGGTGATTGCCAAGATAAAAAAGACGCCCGTTAATAACACCACGAACACCACGGCCCGGCAAGGCCTCAAAACCGGACACGGGTGACACCTGAATGGCATCCGCCTGGGCAGCCAGGGCCAGGGCACGTGACACAGGGTGATCGGAGCGACCCGCTAGGCTTGCCACAAGACAGCGCAGCCAGGCAGGCTTTGCCAGGCCGGATCCGGCAGACACAACGACAAAATCCGTTTGCACCGGGCGCCCTTGGGTGAGGGTACCGGTTTTGTCGAGCGCGAGCCATTCAAGCCAGCGCCCCTGTTCCAAGTAGGCTCCCCCTTTGACAAGGATGCCATGACGTGCTGCCGCCGAAAGGCCACTGACAATCGTGACGGGCGTGGAAATAACCAGGGCACACGGACAGGCCACCACCAGCAACACCAAAGCGCGGTACACCCAGTCAAGCCAGGCAAGCCCCGGAAGCAGCGCAGGCATCAGCGCCACGCCAAGAGCAAGCAGACACACAAGGGGGGTGTACCAGCGTGCAAACTGGTCCACAAAACGCTGGGTGGGTGCACGGCGGCCCTGGGCCTGCTCAACCGCATGAATGATACGGGCCAGCGTGGAATGATCCGCTGCCGCCGTTACCTGGAATTCAAGTGCCCCGTTGATATTGATGGTGCCCGCAAACACGGGGTCGCCCACCGCCTTTTCCACGGGTAGACTTTCTCCGGTGATGGGCGCTTGGTTGACTGCCGAACGCCCCTCCAGCACGCGCCCGTCCAGGGCGATACGTTCTCCCGGCCCCACCCGAACACGACTACCCACCCTGACCAGTGCCGTACCGACCCACGACCAGTCACCATTCGGCTGCTGCACCTGGGCGTGTTCAGGTGCCAGTTGCAGCAAACCCTGAATGGCATTTCGGGCGCGATCGAGAGAACTTGCCTCGATGGCTTCTGCCAGGGCAAACAGCGCCATGACCATGGCTGCTTCCGGCCAGTGGCCGATCAACACGGCTCCCGTGACGGCAATCGCCATCAGGGCATTGATATTGAGGGTACGGTTCCTGAGTGCAATCAAGCCTTTCTTGTAGGTGGATACACCGCTGAGCGCGATTGCGGCAAGTGCCAGGACAATCACCAGCCAGTGATTGCCCCCCTGAATCCAATAGACGCCTTCTGCAACAGCGGCAGCAGCCAGCGCAAGACCCAATACCCCCCAATGAACAGGCGTATGCACCCGTCCGAGCCGCGCTGCGGCAGGACCATGGACGTCAGCATCCGCCAGCCGCTCGGGTTTGAAGCCAATGGACTGCAACGCTTGCACAACGCCTGGCAGTGCATTGGGCGCATGGTGCACAACAAGAATGCGCTGCATCAGGTTGAAATCCAGGGCGGCCACGCCAGGTAAGGAGCCCAACTTGCTGCGAATCAGGGCCTCTTCCGTGGGACAGTCCATGTTGGTGATCCGAAAACGACTGGTAGTGGCTCCGTCAGGGGGCCGCACGCGGCCACACGATGGCCCATGGCTCAACACAGCATCACCGCTGCAGCACGCATCATGTACAGGTTTGGAATCAGGCATCAGCTGTTCATCCTTGCAATCCACGATCAAACGGCTCGCTTTCTGCGAACCCGCAAATGCAATTAAAATCCCTATAGTTACTATAGAGTCAAGCATTGGCCCGCCCGATCTTCCCAAGAGCAGAAATCCATCATGCCGATCCGAAACACGTCAACACTGCGCATCGGCGACCTGGCCCGCATCAGCGAATGCCAGGACGTCACAGTGCGTTACTACGAAAAAGAAGGGTTACTGCCTGAACCCGTACGCAGCAGTGGCAACTACAGGCTCTATGGACCAACCCATGTCGAACGCCTGCAGTTCATCCGGTATTGCCGATCGCTTGACATGTCATTGGCAGAAATTCGCGAACTGCTGGCCCTGCGTGACAACCCGGCGAACGAATGCGGACAAATCAACGCCCTGCTTGATCGCCACATTGCTCAGGTACAGGCACGCATACGCGAACTGGAACATCTGCAAAAACACTTGCTTATGCTGCGGAAGGAATGCGGCGAATCAAGGCCCGTACAAGCCTGCGGTATTTTGCAAGGCATTTCACACGACATTCGTTGCGAGACATGCCCAACACTTGCCTGACTTCTCCAGATTCACCCAGACACCTGCTTCATGATCGGGCATACTGCAGATTCACATTAAAATCTGACAAAATGTGAATACTTTGCAGCCCCCCTTGCACGACACGACCGCGTAATGCATATTCCGACCCTGTTCATTGTTAACGTCACGCTCAGCCTTGTCGTGAGCCTGACCCTGGCGTTAACCACACACCGCCGCTACAGTGAACTGTACCTGTGGGCATTTGCATTGGCGCTCATCGGACTCGGCTATGGCATGTTCAGCCTGCGTGGCCAGATTGGTGACATCTGGTCGATTGTGGGTGGCAACACCATTTTTTCCATCAGTGCTGCGCTGCTGGCTGAAGGGGTGTACCGGTTTCAGCGTCGGCAACCCAACCGCCTGCTGTTATGGGCACCGGTTCCCGTCACTCTGGTGGCCTTCAGCCTTTACATGGACAACATGGCCGTGCGCCTGCTGCTCAGCAGTGGCCTGATCTCCCTGCAACTGGTTTTCGTGCTTGTTCCCCTGCTCCAGCGGCGCCGCACAACCCCCGGGCGTGGGCAATATGCCACCATCATCGGGGCGTTTTTCGCCTTGGCCTGCGTCGTTGTGCGCTTTATCGATGTGGCCCGTGGCCGCATCCCCGAAAGTCTGTTCGACAACAACCCGCTGTACAGCCTGATTTTTTACGGCAACCTGCTGGGGCTCATGTTGATCACCTTCGGCATGGTGCTGATGGTGCAGGAACGCACCTTGAAAGAGCTGGTGGACAGTGAAAACCAATACAAGAAACTGATTGACTCGGCCCAGGAAGGCGTCTGTGTACTGGGGGCCGATCGCTGCATTTTTGCCAATCCACGCATTGCAGAATTGCTGGGTGTGCCAGCCGAACAACTGGCCAACCGGCCTTTCATGGACTACGTACACCCCGACGACAAGACCAAAGCGCGCACCAATCACATGGTTCGCCTCACCGGGCATGCCGACAACAAAGCCTACGATATCCGTTTGCTGACGCTCAACGATGGCCCGCGCTGGTTCCGCGTCAGCGGGTTGCGCATCCAGTGGCATGGCGAACCGGCCACCCTTGTCTTTCTCAGCGACATCCACGAACGCAAACTCCAGGAAGAACACACCCATCAGCTGGCCTATCACGATGAGCTCACGCACCTGCCCAACCGCCGGTTTCTGGCTGACCGGCTGGACCACCTGATACGACATGAGCAGACGGACAACCGTCATGTGGCGCTCATGTTCATTGATCTGGACAACTTCAAAACGCTGAATGACACCCAGGGACACCAGGCCGGTGACCTGCTGCTGGCTGAAGTAGCCAGGCGACTTGAAAGGCATACGCGTGAAACAGATACGGTAGCCCGGCTGGGGGGCGACGAATTCGTCGTGCTGCTGCCCGCACTGCATCGCGATTTCGCAGAGGCCAGAAAACAGGTACTGCAGGTCGCTGAAAAGATACTTGCTTCATTGAAGCAACCTTACCACCTGACGCTTGCAACCGGCGGCACTGTTCTGGCTGCCACCGGTTCCGGCACACCCGACACCCACAGCATCACCCTGCAGATCACGCACCACGGTTCGGCCAGCATTGGTGTTCACCTGTTCAGCCAGACGGCCGCGTCACCGAATGCACTGCTTGACCTGGCCGATGCCGCCATGTACCAGGCCAAGCAAGCCGGACGCGGCATGATCCGTTTTCTTGATGCCGCACCTGGCTAACCTGCAAAACAAACACCCCGCACAGAAAACCTGACCAAAAACAAACAGTCGCCAGGGGAACCAAGTTAGCCTCGATGCGGACTAAGCAGTATCCATCGAAACGGTTGACCCTGGCCCATGCACATACCTACCCTGTTTGTTGTGAATGTCACCCTCAGTGCCGTCGTCAGCGCCACACTGGCCTTTGCCTCTGACCGTCGCTACCCTGAACTGCGTCTTTGGGCCGCCTCGCTTGCACTGCTGGCCTCGGGTTACGGCCTGATCGGGCTGCGCAACCAGATCCCTGATCTGGTCTCCATTGTTGGCGGCAACGCACTGCTGGCCATCAGCATGGCCCTGCTGGCTGAAGGCATCTACTGTTTCCAGCGCCGCGAACCACCGCGCCTGCTGTTGTGGCTGCCCTTGCCCCTGACGCTGGTTGGCTTCAGCTGGCTGCTGAATGACCTGGGAGCACGGCTTGTGTATGGAGGACTACTGATTATTCTGCAACTGCTCCTGGTTTTCGTTCCGGTCATAGCCAAACGCACAGAAACAGCGGGCCGGGGCCAGTATGTGATCCTGCTGAGCCTGGGTGTTGCCCTGGCGTGCATCGTGGCACGCCTGGGTTACATGGCCATTGGTCATGTACCCGCTTCATTGTTCGACAACAATTTGCCGTACAGCCTGATCTATCTGGGTAACCTGAGCGTCCTGCTGCTGGGCACGGTCGGCATGATCCTGATGGTACAGGAACGTACCCAGGCCGAACTGGCGCACAGTGAACGCCAGTACCGGCAACTGATCGACTCGGCCCAGGAAGGCATCTGCATTCTGAGCAACGAACGCTGCAGCTTTGCCAACCCGCACACTGCCGAACTGCTGGGCTTGCCGATCAGCCAGTTGATCGGTGCCCGCTTCATTGATTTCGTGCATCCCGACGACCGCCAGTTGGCCATGTCACGCTACGCCGCCCGCCTGACCGGTGCGGTTGACCAGCACACTTACGACCTGCGCTTGCTGACTGCACACAAAGGGCCACGGTGGTTTCGCATCAGTGGCCTGCGCATTCAGTGGCACAAGGCACCCGCCACCCTGACATTTTTCAGTGACATTCACGAACGCAAGCTGATGGAAGACCAGATACGGCAACTGGCCTACCACGATGAACTGACGCAACTGCCCAACCGCCGCTTGCTGATGGACCGCCTGCAACAGGCACTGGCCCTGCACCAGCGCAGCGGGCGTCATGTTGCGCTCATGTTCATTGACCTTGACCGCCTGAAAGTGCTGAATGACCTGCACGGCCACCAGGCGGGCGATCAATTACTGATTGAAGTGGGCCGCAGACTGCAGGCCCAGGTGCGCGAGGGCGACACCGTAGCTCGCCTGGGGGGCGACGAATATGTGGTGCTGCTGCAGCAACTGGATGCGGATGAAACAGTGGCCCGGAACGAAGCACAATCGATTGGTGAAAAAATACTGGGCGCATTGAGCCTGCCCTATCAATTGGCACTCTGTACCAACGGCCAGGGGCAGGTCATCGAGCACCGATCATCGGCCAGCATCGGAATCACGCTTTCAGGTGCAGGCGGGAAATCAGGCCAAACCCTGCTGGAACAGGCCGACGCCGCCATGTACCAAGCCAAGCAGGCCGGGCGGGGGGTGCTGCGGTTCGGCGGTTAACGGGTTATCAGTCAAACGTTGTTGCGCGTGTAACGGCTGCCTGATCACCGCTGGTTTGTCGATGAGACCTGCCCCAGACTTTCCCGGATCAGCAGCATTTCACTCAAAGGGGGCTCAGGCTCAACAGGCGTTCCTTCGATCAGGGCCACAATACGGTGCGCAGCACGACGGCCTATTTCATGGGCCGGAATACGCAAGGTTGTCAGTGCGGGCTGCATCATTTCCGCCTCTTCGATGCCATCGAATCCGATAATGGAAAGATCATCGGGCACGCGTATGCCCTGCTCGCGGCACTGATGCAATGCGCCAATGGCCTGAAGATCAGTGCCGAACAAAATGGCTGTGGGACGCTGTTTGCGAGACCAGAAATACTGGATCGCCTGGCGCCCGCCAGCATAGGAAAAAGGCGCCTCAAAGATCCAGTCTTTGCGCATCTTGAGCCTTGCTTCCTTCAGGGCGGCCAGAATACCAAGGCGGCGTCCGCGCGCGCGTTCGTTACGATCAATGGCCCCACCGCACAAGCCGATCCGGGTGTGCCCTTTGGCAATCACTTCGCGAGCCAGTTTGCGGGCAGCATCAAAGTTGGAAATACCAACGCAATGCGGATAACTGGAATCGTCCGTTGACCAGGTCAGCACATAGGGCAGACCACGCTGGTGCAGCAGGCTGAAAATTTCCTGACTGTGGTCGGTACCCACCAGAATCAGGCCATCGACACCGCGCTCGACGGTGGCACGCAGCAAGGCAAATTCATTGTCGATCTGGTATTCGTGGCTGGCGATCAGCAACTGATAACCCAACGACCACAGCGTCTGCTGCATGGAGTGGGTTGATTGCGCAAAAATGGGGTTATCAAGTGTAGGATACAACGCCGCCACGGTGCGGGTGCGGCGTGATGCCAGCGCCTGTGCAGAACCATTACGAATGTAACCCAGCGCCGCCACCGCCTGCGCCACTTTTTTCAATGTGGCAGGCTTGACCTGCTCGGGCACTGAAAGCGCACGCGATGCACTGCCCAGCGACACACCGGCCAAAGCGGCGACATCCGCCAGCGTGGCGCGTCGGTTCAAAGGCTGCGTATGTGTGTCATCGGGTGGCTGTTCAGTCATTGTTACGTCGCGTCAGTAAGCACCATGGAAGCGTGATCAGGTCCAGTTTACGATGGCCGAAGAACCAAGGTCCAGAACCCGGTCGCATCATGGGGCGGGTTTTTACGGATTGTTGAAGCGCCCGGAGATTGCAACAATTCAAAAATGAAGCGCTTCAAATATCTTACCAAAAATGAAGCGCTTCAAAAATTCCAGCCGGCGTCTTGAAACGCCTCATTACCAGGAGACATCCATGCAGTTGAAGAAACATTTGGGTTTGTTTGTAGCCGGTGCAGCCACCGTCATGGGTCTGGTGTCTGCTGCGCAGGCATCCGATCAGATCAAGGTAGGCGCCCTTTACCCGTTCAGCGGTGCGCTGGCCCAACTGGGCGATGAAAGCTACCGCGGCCTTGAACTGGCGGTTGAGGAGCGCAATGCTGCCGGCGGTGTGCTGGGCAAGAAAATCGCTTTGGTCAAAGCCGACGCCGTTGATGCAAACCAGGCCGTGGGCGAGGCACGACGCCTGACATCAGTCGAAAATGTTTCTGCTGTTTTCGGTACGTTTTCCTCGGCTTTATCGTTTGCTGCCACCCAGGTCACCGAACTGGCCGGCGTACCGTTCTTCGAACTGGGTGCCGTTTCCGACAGCATTACCGACCGTGGCTACAAAAACGTTTATCGCAGCAACTCCACGGCCAAGAATTTCGCCTACGCCACCATCGATGCCGTGACGGATGTCGTGGCACCCGGCCTGGGCGTTGACCCCAAGGCACTGAAAGTGGCCATCATCCACGAAGACGGCCTGTATGGCAAAACACTGGGCGGTTTCCAGCAGGAACGTGCCAAAGAAAAGGGCCTGAATGTCGTTCAGGTGCTGCCCTACTCGGCCAAGGCGGTTGATCTTTCATCGCTGATCCTGCGTTTACGCGGCGCCCAGGCCGATGTCGTTCTGCAAACGTCGTACCAGAATGACACTATCCTGTTCTTCCGTCAGGCCAATTCGGCAGGCTACAAACCCAAGGCGGTTATCGGAGCCGGTGGCGGCTATTCGCTGGCCGATTCAGCCAAGGCGCTGGGCGATGGTATCAACGGGGCACTGAATGTCGACTTCCCCCAGTATGAAACCAACGAAAAAGGGGCACCCGGCCTGAGCGCCTTCATCGAAGCCTACAAGAAACGCTACGACATGGCGCCACGTTCGGGTCACAGCCTGGCTAACTACGTCGGTGCGAAGGCATTCCTCGATGCCATCGACAAAGCAGGCTCCATGGACGCCGGCAAAGTACGCAACGCCGTGCTGGCCTACAAACAGCCGATTGGCTCCACCGCCACAGGCTGGGGCTTCGATTTCGCCGAAAACGGTCAGAACCAGGCCGCCACCACAACGCTCATGCAATGGCAGGACGACAAACTCGTCACGGTCTGGCCTGAAGCTGCTGCCGTGGCCAAACCCATCATCAACAAATAACGTGTCACACATTAAAACCACAACATCCTGACCATACGGGTGGTAACGGACGCGGCCGCTACCACCCCGACTTATTTGGAATCCTGTCATGGACATTTTCATTCAGTTGGTCGTCAACGGCCTGCTGCTGGGGGGCGCGTACGCCATCATCAGCGTGGGTCTGACCCTGATCTTCGGCGTTGTCCGGGTGGTCAACTTCGCTCATGGCGAACTACTCATGGTGGGCATGTACGGCACCTACCTGCTGGCCTCGAATCTGGGCTGGCACCCGTACGTCTCGATATTCCCGATTGCCTTGCTGCTGTTTGGACTGGGCGCACTGATGCAACGCGCCATCATTCAACCGCTGCTTGAGGCGGACGGCCATATCCAGATTTTTGCCACGGTGGGCGTTTCAACAGCCTTGATGAACCTGGCGCTGCTGGTATTCGGCGCCGATATCCTGTCAACCTCGGTCCAGGTCGGCACAGGCACCCTGCAACTGGGCTTTCTGACCATTGGCGAAGGCCAGTTGATCACACTGATTGTCGCGTTGCTGCTGGTGATCGGCATGCATGTATTCATGACACGCACCTACCTCGGGCGCGCTTTTCGTGCAGTCGCCCAGCATCGCTACGCCGCAGCACTCATGGGCGTGAATGTCAATGCAATTTATGTCATTGCCTTTGCGCTGGGTGCCTCGTTCGTGGGTGTGGCCGCCGCGTTACTGACGCCACAGTATCCCGTATTCCCCACCATCGGCACTTACTTCGTACTGACGGCCTTCGTGATCGTCGTGCTGGGCGGCATGGGCAGCCTGAGCGGGGCCTTTCTGGGTTCGATGCTGATCGGCCTGGTCGACAGCCTGGCGGGTTACTACGTTGCGCCCGACCTGAAAGAGGTCGTCTATTTCGCCATCTTCATTCTGATTCTCGTGTTCCGCCCTACAGGCCTGTTCGGTCTGGGTCGCGGCTCGGAATAAAAGGGGTTCTACGTGTTTCCGAATATCCGAAATCCCCGTGTTTATGTAAGCCTGTTGGCTTTGTCGTTGCTGGTCCTTATCCCGCTGGGCATCAACTCGGCTTTTGCTTACCACCTGTTCGTGCTCATCTGCATTTACGGCGCCCTGGCCACTGCATGGAACATTGTGGGCGGCTATGCCGGCCAGTTGTCCCTGGGTCACGCGGTGTTCTACGGTGTGGGCAGTTACACCGCCACGCTCATGGTCATCAATTTTGGCATCACACCCTGGATCGGCATGTTTGTCGGCGCAGGCATTTCGGCCCTGGTGGCCGTCATGATCGCCTACCCCACCTTCCGCCTGCGCGGGCCGTTTTTTGCACTGGCCACCATTGCCGTACTTGAAGTGGTGAAACTGCTGATGGTGTACTGGGACAACTGGACAGGCGGTGCAGCCGGCCTTTCCGTACCGCTGAACATTGGCCTGGAATGGATGATCTTCCGCAACAAGTTCATGTATTTGCTGCTGGCCTTCGGTCTGCTGCTCGTGACGCTCTGGGTATCCTGGAAAATTCGCCATTCCCGTCTGGGTTTTTACCTGGTTGCCGTGCGTGAGCGTGAATTCGCAGCGCCGGCTGTCGGCATCAATACCGTGAATGTGAAGCTTCAGGCTGCCGTCATCTCGGCCGTGTTCACCAGCTTCGTGGGCTCGTTCCACGCCATGTACCTCACGTTCATTGAACCCTCTTCGGCCTTCTCGCTTGAGCTGTCCATCCAGATTGCCATGTTTGCCTTGATCGGCGGGCTGGGCAGCGTGGCCGGGCCGCTGGCCGGAACCGTGCTGGTTGTTCCGATTGCAGAGTTGGCCCGGGGCTGGCTGGGCAGTTTTGGCAGCGGCATGCACGGTTTCATCTATGGCCTGATCCTGATCGTGGTGGTGCTGACCATGCCGCGCGGTATCGTGGGGCAGTTCGGCGGGCGTGTAGGGGCCTTCATCGATCGCCTGCCCGGGCACAAAGACCGCCCGGTGCCGGCCGCCCCGGCAAAAGCGCTTGATGCCAGCCAAGGAATCGGTGAACCCGTACTGAAAGCCGAACACCTGAACAAGCACTTCGGCGGTCTGCATGCCACCAACGATGTCTCGCTGACCCTGCACAAGGGTGAAATCCTGGGGGTCATCGGACCCAACGGCGCCGGTAAAACCACCGTATTCAACCAGCTTTCCGGTTTCATTCAGCCCGACTCGGGCAAGGTCAGCGTGCTGGATGCCCAAGGCAACTGGGTCAACCCCTCCACCTCGGAAGAATTCGCCCATATCGGCGTTGGACGCACGTTCCAGATTGCCCAGCCGTTCTCGGGGCTCAGCGTGCTTGAAAACATCATGCTCGGCGCCTTCATGCACACCACCGACCGGCGCAAAGCCGAGGCCATTGCACGCCAGGTGGCCGACCTGACCGATCTGACCGGCAGCCTCGATGCCGAGGCGCGGAGCCTGACCATTGGCGGCTTGAAGCGTCTTGAAGTGGCCCGGGCGCTAGCCACACAACCGCGCATTCTGCTGCTCGACGAGGTCATGGCCGGCCTGAATCCCTCCGATGTCGAACGTGCCATCGTCATGGTGCGCCGTATCCGTGATTCCGGTGTGTCCGTCCTTTTCATCGAACACCTCATGCAAGCCACCATGGCGCTGTCCGATCGTGTGATCGTCATCAATTCCGGACAAGTACTGGTCAGCGGTTCGCCCCAGGATGTTGTCAACGACCCACGCGTCATCGAAGCGTATCTTGGCAAGGAGTACTTACGTGCTGAAAATTCGTGATTTATACGCCGGGTACGGCAAAAGTGAGGTGCTGCAGGGCATCTCGCTTGAGGTCCCTGCCGGCAAGGTTGTCACACTGATCGGCGCCAATGGTGCCGGCAAAACAACAACACTCAAGTGCCTGTGCGGTCAGGTCAAACTCACCGCCGGGTCCATCGAGTTCGACGGGCAGGACATCACCCGTCTGCCATCGCACGAAATCGTTGCGCGCGGCCTGACCATGGTGCCGGAAGGCCGTCAGCTTTTCCCCTTCCTCACGGTACGGGACAACCTGATCATGGGTTCGTACAAAAAGGCAGCCCGGGCCAGCGCCCAGCAGCGCATGGAGCAGGTGCTGGATATTTTCCCGCGCGTGGCAGAACGCCTTGACCAGTTTGCCGGCTCGCTCTCGGGCGGTGAACAACAAATGGTGGCCATTGCCCGCGGCATGATGGCTGACCCACGCCTGCTCATGTTCGATGAACCCTCGCTGGGCCTGTCGCCCTTGCTGGTCGAGCAAATGTTCGAGGTGATTCGTACCGTGGCCCGCCAGGGCATCACCGTACTGCTGGTTGAACAGAATGTGTTCAACACCCTGAAACTGGCCGACTATGGGTATGTGCTGGAAAACGGCAAGATCGCGCTCTCGGGTACCGGGGCCGAACTGCTGGGCAATCCGCACGTGCGCAAGGCTTACCTGGGCCATTGAGCCGATGCACGACATACTGAAGGTGAACGCATGAGCAACAGAGAACAACGCCACCAGCGTCGTACCGTCATGGTCACGGGTGCCGTGGGTGGTATCGGGCAGGGCATTGTGGCCCGTTACCTGCACGAAGGAGCCCGTGTGGCCCTGGTGGATCTTGATCCGGTGCGTGGCGAACAGGTCGTTGAACAGCTGCGCGCACAGGGTCACAGCGCGCTGTTCGTACAGGCCGATGTCAGTGATTTTCACGCCTGCGCGCGGGCCTGCGAAACCATCCAGGCCGAATGGGGCTTTATTGACACGTTGGTAAATAATGCCGGCATCTCGCCCAAACATGATGGCAAACCAGCCGGCATTCACACCATGGAGCCCGAGGAATGGCAGCGGGTGGTCGGCGTGAACATGAACAGTGTGTTCAACCTGGTACGCCTGCTTTCACCCGGCATGATCGAGCATAAATTTGGCCGGATTGTGTCCATGTCATCGGTTGCCGGCAAAGCCTGGCTCGACATCGTGGGTGTGCACTACAGCACCACCAAGGCCGCACTCATTGGCATGACACGCCACCTGGCCGGCGAGCTCGGGCCGCATGGCATCACTGTGAACGCCCTGGCACCGGGCCGCATCGATACCCCGCTCCTGAAGACAGTCTCCAGCCAGGCCAACGACCTGGTGATCGCCCAGACCCCGCTACGCCGTCTGGGCACGCCCGATGAGGTGGCGGACGCCTGTGCATTCCTGACATCGGACGAAGCACGATTCATCACCGGCCAGGTGATTGACGTGGCGGGTGGCTGGCTCATGACCTGAAACCTGTCTGAAAACAGCCTGATTAACTGCACAAATACACCATTTTGGATAAAAAAATGATCACAGGAACAACACGGTTGTACGCGATTGTGGCGGACCCCATCACCCAGGTTCGCACACCGGAAGTTTTGAACAACTTTTTTGCTGCAAACGGGCACGATGGTGTGCTGGTTCCCATGCATGTGGCCGCCAATGATCTGGCTGACGTTGTGAACGGGCTTCGCCACATGAAAAACCTGGGCGGTTTCATCGTGACCGTACCGCACAAAACGGCCCTGGCCGCACTGTGCGATGAACTGGGCGGTGCGGCGCGTTCAGTCGGCGCCGTCAATGCTGTACGGCGCGAAGCGGACGGCCGTCTGGTGGGCGAAATGTTCGATGGTACAGGTTTCGTCAGTGGGCTCAAGTCCCAGGGTCACGACCCGGCCGGCAAGCGTGTGCTGCTGCTCGGCTCCGGTGGTGCAGCCGGGGCCATCGCCTACGCCTTGGCACAGGCCGGGGTTGGCCACCTGACCATCGCCAATCGCACATTGTCCAAGGCACACGCCATCATCAGCAAAGTACAGGCGCACTTCCCCGATGCCCGTCTTGATGCTGCAGCCGCAGACCCCGCCGGCTTCGACATGGTGGTCAATGCCACGTCGCTGGGCATGCGTGAAGATGACGCCCTGCCCATTGACACCCAATTGCTGCAACCTCACCAAGTGGTTGCCGAAATCATCATGAAACCGGAATTTACAGCGCTGTTGCAACAGGCACAGCAACGGGGCTGCACCATCCACATGGGCCGACACATGCTGGATCAGCAAGCGCGTCTGATGGCCGAATTCATGCACGGCTCGGCATTCTGAAGCCTGCCCTGCTCTTTCAGGAAACACGTGATGGACGAGTTTGACTACGTAATCGTTGGTGGTGGCACGGCAGGCTGTATTCTGGCCAACCGGCTCAGTGCCTCGGGCCGCCACCGTGTGCTGATGCTGGAAGCCGGAGGTGAAGGTAAAGGCTTCTGGATCCCGATTCCCGCAGGCTTCAGCAAACTACTCACCAACCCGGTCTACAACTGGCGATTCCAGACCGAACCCGAAGACAACGTCAAAGGCCGCACCATCGCAGTGCCCCGAGGCAAGGGGTTGGGCGGCTCCACCCTGATCAACGGCATGATCTATGTGCGTGGTCAGCCACAAGACTACGACCGCTGGCACACTGAAGGGGCAACCGGCTGGAGTGCAGCCGATGTGCAACCCTACTTTGAACGGCTGGAAAACTATGTGAAAGGCGGGCCGGGCCGTGGCACACAAGGCCCGATGCACATTGCCGAAGTGACGGAACGCTACCCGATCTCGGAAGCGTTTATTCAGGCCGCGCGGCAGGCAGGGTACCCGCAAAATACGGATTACAACGGTAAAGATCAGGAAGGTTTTGGCTACTATCAGGTTTCACAACGCCAGGGGCGCCGCTGGAGCGTGCTGGATGGCTACCTGGAACCCGCCCGAAACCGTTCCAACCTGGCGGTCAAAACCAACGCCCATGTACTTAAAATCAATCTTGACGGTGCGCGATGTACGGGCGTGACCTACCGGGTGGACGGGCAAGAACACACCGTCAAGGCGCGTATTGAAGTGATCATGGCTGCAGGTGCGGTGCAAACGCCCCAGATTCTGGAACTGTCCGGCATCGGGCACCCCCAGGTTCTGCAACAGGCTGGCATTCCCGTGCAGTTTGCCTGCGAAGGGGTTGGGGAAAACTATATTGACCACTTCGCAACGCGCATGAACTGGCGGGTCAAGGGAGCACAAACCCTGAATGAACTGACGCGGGGATGGCGCCTGGGCAAGGCGGTTGTGCAATATTTTGCCTCGCATACCGGCATTTTGAGCCTGGGTACGGGGCTGGTGTCCGGTTTTGTGAAGTCACGCCCCGATCTGGCGACGCCCGACGTGCAGTACTTCTTCATGCATGCCAGTTACGCGAACGCGGCAGAACGCAAACTCGACACACAACCCGGCATGACACTGGGTGTAACCCAGCTAAGGCCTCAGTCACGCGGCAGCATCCATATTCGTTCGGCCAACCCGCTGGAGGGGCCATCCATCCGGCCCAACTTCCTGGCGGTGCAGGAGGACCGGGACAGTCTGATCGGCGGCATGCAGGTGGCGCGGGCCATCATGAGCCAGGAAGCTGTTGCCCGTTTCATTGATCATGAAATGAGCCCGGGTGCTGCGGTGAACACCTACGATGAATGGCTGGATTTTGCCCGCAGCAATGGCCAGACCATTTACCATCCGATCGGCACTTGCCGTATGGGATCTGATCCGGCTTCGGTGGTGGATCCGCGGCTGTGTTTCCGTGGGATTAGTCATTTACGCGTGGCGGATGCGTCGGTGATGCCGTCGATGGTGTCGGGCAATACCCAGGCTGCGGTCATGATGGTGGCTGAAAAAGCGGCGGATATGATCCTTGAGGATCAGGGCTGACGACACGGAATCTTCAGCACAAGAGTATTAAGTTTTGCATGGTTCCTGGTTCTTTTGTAAGGAGTGTTTTTGCGAAGGGTGTGGGTATTCTTTGACGGTTCTGTCAGGGTGCGGGGTCGCTCCGGGTGCATCGCACGGCCCTGCGGGCTTCCCGCCGCCGCCGCCCTGACC
>JAAYGT010000031.1 GCA_012727555.1 Alcaligenaceae bacterium
GCCGCCCTTTGAGGCGGCTTTTTTATCGTTTATTTCAAGGAGCAAACACCATGCGTTACCACAAGCTGAAAGCCGGCACAGAACCCGGCACCTACGTCATGGAATCCACTCTCGTGACCGAACACGACATTCTGACCATGGCACAGCAGCTTTCGCAGCAGCGTCTGAACCGAGGCAAGGCGTTGAAAAGTCCAACCGACGTCAAGGACCACATGCGAACGCTGGCTCAAAACCTGGATCACGAAGTCTTTTCGATTGTCTTTCTCGACACGCAACCCCCCTCTTCCCGAAGAACTTTGCCATCATCAGCTTGTGTCATGGCTTCAAGCTGCTTGACTGTGATCCGGCTCATAAAAACCCCTTTAAGAAATTTTGCCCCACTTTTGCCCCACCGATAACGCTGGCTTGGATTGTATTTTACAATACCTTATCAGACTATAAATTTCGTATATCATTGATTTTAAATAACTATTTATAGTCCATTAAGGTCCATTTAAATCCCGTGGATTCCATTATTAATTTCATGGGGTGCAAGGGGTAGAGTGTTCGAATCACTCCGTCCCGACCAATAAAATCAAGGGGTTACAGCTTAATTGCTGTAGCCCCTTGTTCTTTGTGCGCGTTTTAAGCACACTGTCCGTGCATTCTTGAATGCGCAGGAGCCCCACCGATGACCGCATGGATCACACGCAGCTTCAGAAACTTGCTTGGTACCGCGCAGCTTTGCATGGTACTGGCGCTGGGTGTTCCCACTTTCCTTTACGTTACGCTGGCCCATACCCGGCAACTGGTTGAAGAGCGTGGTCTGATCCTCAGCAATCTGGCCGATACCATTGCCACATCTATTTCTGAAAACCTGCGTGAACGCAGTCGGGAAGTTGACCTGCTTGCAAAAACCCCCTTTTATGTGGCGGCCGATTTCAACGATGTCGAACTGCGTGCCAGCCTGGTGCGGATGCAGCAAACGTATCCGTATTACTCATGGATTGCCGTGGTCGACATTAACGGTATCGTACAGGTAGCAACAGGTGAACTTCTTGAAGGGCAAAGCGTTGAACAGCGTCCATGGTTCCAGGCTGCCAGGCAAGGGAATTTCGTGGGCGACCTGCACCAGGCACAACTGCTTGCAAAGTTGCTGGCCCCCTCTTCGGAAGACGGTGTTTTACGCTTCATCGATTTCGCCGTCCCCATACTGAACAAACAAGGGGAACCGCGTGCGGTTCTTGGTGTGCACGCCCACTGGGGCTGGTCAAAAGACCTGATCAAGCGCATTGCCCCCCAAGAGATGCTGGATAATGGCGTAGAAATTTTCATCGTCAGCGATGACAACAAGATCATTTACCCTGATCTTCCCGAGTTTTTTGGTCAAACGCTTTCAGTCCCAGGCGTTTCTTCCGATCAAGCGGCGCGCTACCAGGCGTGGGGTGACGCCGGCCAGTTCCTGACCGCAGCGTCCCGGGTGGCGAGCCCGCAATCAACAACCCCTCTGAACTGGAAAGTGGTTGTGCGGCAACCACGTGATCAGGTTCTGGAACATGCACTCAGCCTCCAGCGCGTCATCACCGTTGTTTTCGGTGGTGCATTGCTGCTGTTCATGGTGATTGCCTTGTTCATGGGACGCTATCTTGGCCAACCCATCCATGAACTCAGCCGCAGAGCCCAGGCCATCGCGGCCGGCAAATCGGCTGCGTTCAATCAATCGTTTCATACCACTGAAATGCGTGAACTGAATGCGTCATTGCAGGAAATGTCGGAAAAATTGCTGCAGAATCAGCATGATCTGGAAAAGGCAGCCAAGGAACTTGAACAGAAGGTAATCGAACGTACCCACGAACTGGCGCAAACGAACCTTCAGCTGGAAGCCGCCAACCAGCAATTGTCATCCCTGGCGCGTCAAGATCCACTGACCAGTTTACCCAATCGGCTGGCCGCCACAGAATTTTTGACGCATGAGTTCCAGCAACTGAAACGCCGGCCCGTTTCCTATGTTGTCTTGCTGCTCGACATTGATTTCTTCAAGAAAGTGAACGACACCTATGGCCACGCCACCGGTGACACCGTACTCAAACGGGTTGCACAGGTGCTGACACGCTGCATTCGTGAAAATGATTTCATTGGTCGGGTCGGCGGCGAAGAATTCATGGCCGTGTTGCCCATGACCACATTGAATGATGGTGCCGTTGTTGCGGAAAAAATCAGAGCTGCAGTTGCCGCTGAGCACATCGAGCCTGTGGGTCATGTCAGTGTCAGTGTCGGCGTGTCCGGGGCCCGACTTGAAGACCCCTCGACCGACGAGGCCATCAAGCGTGCTGATATGTGTTTGTATGCAGCCAAAGCCGCCGGCAGAAACCGGGTGGTTACCGATCGTGAAGACCCGCAAGGCAATGTTGAAGCCTGGCGTTCTGTCGATTGAACGCCAGGACGCCATTCAAGGAGCCATGCTGCGCTTGTGGCTTTAACAGGCCAATGGCGCCCTTGCCGATCACGCCACCACCCAAAGCAACAATATAATCCACAAAGCAAGGCCGGCCCCAATGACAACATGTGTTGCCGATGCGGTCACAACCGTTTCCTGACGACTGCAGGCGGCACGAATGCCCTGGTAAATTAGCGCACAGCTGATACAAAACGCAATTGCACATACAACCGTATTGAATGCGAAGCTGTCAACGGCCAGTGCAACCGAAGACAACCACAAAGGCACCGGAGCGACTGCAGCAATGGTATAAGCGCGTGAATAACCCATGTCGTGGAGACTGAAACTGTGCACCACTTGCCGCACCAGCCAGCCCATGAAAAAAACGCTCAACAGTTCGACAAAAAATAGCACAGCGGCCGTCAGCGCCCAGGGTTTGTCGTTGACGTAAGGCCAGAACCCCTGATGGTAACGACCGGCCAGCAACAGCATGGCCGGTGGCAGAACCGACATTGGCAGCACCAGCGCCCAGAACACATGACGGGTGGTGGAGCCCTGGCGAAAAAGATCGGGCCAGACAGCCGAGCGGGAAAACGGCATTCTGACAATTGAGATCATGCTCATGACACACCTCCGAATAATTTAAAGTAGGCGTCCCGGTGTTGCGATTGCAGTGACACAAACAGACCGCAGCCGCTTTTGAACACCCGACCAACCATCAATAAATATCGATAGTCGATACAATTCCATCACAAGGGCTGATTTATGTCAATACACGCTATTTTTCCATTGAAAAAATCAGACTATCAGCGGCTATCCCACTTCAGGTACCGATTGCGTCGTTTCATGCGCTACAGCGAACAAATATGCCATTCGCACGGCACCACAGCGCTGCAATACCAGTTGCTGCTGCATGTGAAGGGCGCATCGGAAAGGGACTGGGCGACAGTGTCCGAACTGGCCGAACAGTTACAGACCAAGCACCATAGTGTTGTTGCACTGATTGATCGGTGCGAAAAGCAGGGTCTCGTTGAGCGTCGAACCGGGCGAAACGACAAAAGGCAGGTAGAAGTACACTTGCTACCCGCCGGAGAAACACTGTTGGCCAAGCTGGCCACTGAGCATCAGGAAGAACTGGCGTTATTGCGCAAGGAATTCAGCCTGCCCGGTTGGGCTGAAGACTGACTTCCCTGCTTGACAGGCTGGCCAAAGAGGCACCGCCCGGCCTGATCAGGCTTTCCGCAACGATCAATCGACCTTGATATTGGCTTCTTTGATCACACGGCCCCATTTCTTGATTTCGTTGTCAAGAAACTGGCGCAGATCATCCGGCGAACCCACCATGGGTTCTGCGCCGGCGGCCGCCATGGCCGGGCCCACCTGAGGATCTTTCAACGCGTTGACAAGATCGGCATTGACTTTGGTAATGACGTCGGCGGGCGTACCTTTGGGCGCCACCAATGCAGTCCAGGAATAGGCCTCGTAGCCGGGAAGACCGGCCTCTGCGATGGTGGGCACATCGGGGGCCAGCACGGAGCGGTCAGGGTTGCCTACACCCAGGGCTTTCACATGGCCCGACTTCATGAACGGCAGGGCCGAAGGCGCATCGGCAAACATGACCTGTACCTGGCCACCGACCAGATCCTGCATGGCAGGCGCACTGCCTTTGTACGGAATATGCTGCAGTTTGACCCCAGCCAGGCTGTTGAACAGTTCACCGGCCAGGTGGGTGCCGCCACCCGTGCCTGACGAACTGAACGACAGCTTGTCGGGGTTGGCCTTTGCATAGTCGATCAACTCCTTCACGTTATTGACGGGTACAGAAGGATGTACGACCAGGATGATGGGAAAACGGGCCACCGTACCGACAGGTTCAAAGTCGGTCTGAATATCGTAGCCAAGATCTTTACGCAGGCTGGGATGAACCGCGTGATGAATGGCAGGGAAGAAGAAGCTGTAGCCATCCGGAGCAACCTTGGCCGCATAGCGGGCAGCCACGATACCGCCGGCACCGGCACGGTTGTCCACGACCGTTGACTGTGACCAGGCTTCCGCCAAAGGTTTGGTCACAAAGCGGGCGGCTGTATCGACCGGGCCACCTGCCGGGAAGGGCACGATGAACGTGACAGATTTCGACGGCCAGTTGGCTGACTGTGCCAGCGAGGCGGTCATGGGCATGGCGGTGGCCAGAAGACCGGCCCCAAGCAGGGTGACGGCTTTACGACGGGTAATTGATTTCATGTTTGTCTCGATTCGTGGATTGTTACGATGCGACACTATAGGAGCATTCACAGCGCACGACCACTCGGTTTTTCAAAACCGCCACTTAATGACGCTCAAAGAAATCGGGTAAACCCTTACACCAACGGGCCACCCTCATGACGGCAAACACCGTTGAACGACCACCGCCCTTCGACGTCAACCAAAGTGATACCGGCCGGAACACCCCCTGCCACTGCGCACCGGACTAGACCTTTGGGCGCATATCGTGCGGTTACACGCCTGCCTATGATGCGAACCATTGCGCTCGTATCAGCCAGAAAAGCCCTTGAAAGACAACCGCGCAATACCGATCTGAATCTGGCCCAGGCTTACGCATTTCAACGGGCGGGCCAGCCCTATTCGGCACTGTTGCCCCTGGATCGAGCCGTGACACTGGAACCAGGCATTGACTATGTGAAACGTGCGTGGATCCTGGGTCTGCAACAGGCTGGTGTCAAACAAACCAACCGCAACGCAGCAATTGCAGGCCAGACGGTGCTCAGCGACGAACAAACACGACGCCTGCAGGCTGACCAACTGGCCGCGCGTTTGCGTGTTCTTCAAACACCGGCGCGTAACCGCGCCGAGCGCGAAAAAAACGTACTCAGCCTGATCAATGACTACGAGACAACCCTTGCACGCTGGCAGCGCGAATCGGGGGTCTCTGCAGTCACGGATCCCCAGGTAAAGCGCCTGCAAGCCGACCGTTAGGAAGCATGATCATGGAACTTTGGCCTCTTTCCCGGTCCTCGAACAAAAAATCACCAGGC
>JAAYGT010000197.1 GCA_012727555.1 Alcaligenaceae bacterium
CGACAGAACCTCGCAGCAAGGTGGGTTCGAACAACGCTTCGTGGCTGATTCTGGCTAATCTTGGCCAACGTGTACGACCTGCTTCGGCGTCGAGGACGGCAGGCCTTGGCCAGCCTGTAATGTCTAGGTCTGTGCCGGGGTGCGGGGTCGGTGGCTGTGCTTAAACACGCCGGTGCCGGCAGGCTGGCCGGGGGCTCAAGGGGCCAGCTGCCTGAGCGCGATGCTTGTCGATCCACCGGATCGACCGCGCGAGTTCTGGCCCCGCCCCGGGCGGCCTGCCGGCACCGGGAAGCCCCGAAGGGGCCGTGTGATGCACAGCCACCGCCCTCGCACCCCGGCACAGACCGGGTTCAAAACCTGCCACACCTGAAGCCCCTCCTGCAGAAGAACCAGCGCTCCCTGAAGCCCTCCCCGCAGAATAATCCGTCTGAGCAGAAGTACCTTCTGAAATGAAAAAGGCCCGTGAACGGGCCTTTTACTGACTGCATAGAACGGGAGCTCAGTGCGAGCGGCGCCCTTCCGAGAACTTGCGCGCAGCAGCTGCCTGGGCAGCGAGCATGGCCAATTCAGCTTCAACCACTGCGATATCGGCTTTGTCTTTGGCCGTACGCAAGGCTTCTTCGGCACGCTTGCGTGCCTCGATGGCTTTGGCCTCGTCAAGATCTTCCGCACGAATCGCCGTATCAGACAACACGGTGACACGATTGGGTTGTACCTCGAGGATACCGCCTGCCACGAAAATGGCGACCTCGGTGCCGTCGGTCTGGACGACTTTGACGGTACCCGGTTTGATCCGCGAAATAAGCGGGGTGTGGCCGGGCATGATGCCCAACTCACCCGCTTCGCCAGGCAGTACAACAAATTTCGCATCACCTGCAAAAATTTGTTCTTCTGCGCTGACTACGTCAACATGCAAGTAGGCCATGCGTGATCCTTATTGGAGTTTCTTGGCTTTCTCGAAGGCTTCGTCGATGGAACCGACCATGTAGAAAGCCTGCTCGGGAATGGTGTCACATTCGCCATCAACGATCATCTTGAAGCCACGAAGTGTTTCCGACAGCGGAACGTACTTGCCAGGCGAACCGGTGAACACTTCCGCAACGTGGAAGGGCTGCGACAGGAAACGCTGGATTTTACGGGCACGGGCCACAGCTTGCTTGTCTTCAGGTGACAGTTCATCCATACCAAGAATGGCGATGATGTCACGCAGTTCCTTGTAGCGCTGCAGTGTTTGCTGAACACCACGCGCAATGCTGTAGTGCTCTTCACCGACAACCTGGGGATCCAACTGACGGCTGGTGGAGTCGAGCGGATCAACAGCAGGGTAAATACCCAGTGCGGCGATGTCGCGCGAAAGCACCACGGTGGAGTCGAGGTGAAGGAAGGTTGTTGCAGGTGACGGGTCGGTCAAGTCATCGGCAGGCACGTAAACGGCCTGGATCGATGTAATGGAGCCCGTTTTTGTGGACGTAATGCGTTCCTGCAGCTTACCCATTTCTTCGGCCAGTGTAGGCTGGTAACCCACGGCGGAAGGCATACGACCCAGCAGCGCGGACACTTCTGTACCGGCCAGGGTGTAACGGTAGATGTTGTCAACGAAGAACAAGATATCGCGGCCTTCGTCGCGGAACTTTTCGGCCATGGTCAGACCAGAAAGTGCCACACGCAAACGGTTACCAGGAGGCTCGTTCATCTGGCCGAACACCATGGCAACCTTGGATTCCTTCAGGTTATCCATTTTGATAACGCCGGCATCAGCCATTTCGTGGTAGAAGTCGTTACCTTCACGGGTACGCTCACCCACACCAGCAAACACGGACAAACCACTGTGTGCCTTGGCGATGTTGTTGATCAGCTCAAGCATGTTCACGGTTTTGCCCACACCGGCACCACCGAACAGACCCACTTTACCGCCTTTGGCGAAGGGGCAAACCAGATCGATCACTTTGATGCCGGTTTCAAGCAGCTCGACCGAAGGAGAGAGTTCGTCGAACTTGGGAGCATCCTGGTGGATGGAACGTGTTTCTTCGCTGAGAATGGGGCCACGTTCGTCGATCGGACGACCGAGAACGTCCATGATGCGACCCAGAGTGCCTTCACCGACGGGCACGGAAATGGGCGCGCCCGTATTGCTGACCGCCATGCCGCGACGCAGACCGTCGGACGAACCCATGGCAATTGTACGGACAACGCCGTCGCCCAGCTGCTGCTGCACTTCGAAGGTAAGACCGGGTTCAGCGAACGCGGAACTGGTGTCAGCCAGTTTGAGCGCGTCGTAGATTTTTGGAATGCGGTCGCGGGGGAACTGAATATCCACCACGGCGCCGATGCACTGAACGATGGTACCGTTGCTCATGTTTAGTCCTTGCTAAATATCTTTGACGGGATGCCTGCTGTGATCGAGATCAGACAGCGGCAGCGCCCCCCACGATTTCTGAAATTTCTTTGGTAATGGCAGCCTGACGGGTTTTGTTATAAACCAGTTGCAGGTCACCGATGACTTTTTTGGCGTTGTCGGATGCGGCCTTCATGGCCACCATACGTGCGGATTGTTCGCACGCCATGTTTTCAGCAACTGCCTGGTACACAAGACCTTCAACATACCGCATGAGAAGATCGTCGATGACGGTCTTGGCATCGGGTTCGTAGATGTAGTCCCAGCCATACTGGGATTCCACGAGCACGTTGCTTTTTTCGGTGGAGATCTTGTTGAGCACCTGGAAGGGATCCTTCAGGCCGCCGGGCAATGGCAACAGGCGCATGAAGGTAGGTTCCTGCTTCATGGTGTTCACAAAGCGGTTGGTTGCCAGGTACACGGCGTCGATCTTGCCATCGACGAAGTCGTCGATCTGGACCTTGATGGCACCGATCAGGCGGTCGAGATTGGGACGATCACCCAACTGTACTTCCTGGGACACCAGATTGGCACCGATACGTGTGAGCACGCCCAGACCCTTGTTGCCGAAGGCCGTTGCCTGCACTTTGATGCCCTTCTGTTCAAATTCTTTCAGACGGGACAACACCAGACGCATGATGTTGGTATTCAGACCGCCGCACAGACCTTTGTCGGTGGACACGACAACAACACCCACAGCACGAACGTCGGAACGTTCGATCATGTAGGGGTGGGTGTAATCGGGATTGGCCTGCATGAGGTGGGCCGCGATTTCACGCACCTTGGTTGCATAGGGACGGCCGGCACGCATGCGATCCTGCGCCTTGCGCATTTTGGATGCTGCCACCATCTCCATGGCTTTAGTGATCTTGCGCGTGTTCTGCACGCTCTTGATCTTGGTTCGAATTTCCTTGATTCCGGCCATCGCTTGTTCCTGAAAGGTTGCCGGTTGCACTTATGAGCAACCGGCACGGGAATCAGTGCGCAGTGCGCTGATTCCTGCCAGCGAAATTAAAAAGCACCGTGCTTTTTGAATTCCTGAATGGCTGCTGCCAACTCGGCTTCGTCGTCTTTCGAGAGCTCTTTGGTGTCTTCGATACGCTTCACCATGGCTTCGTGCTTGGCCTTGAGATGCTCTTTCAGCGCTTTTTCAAAGCCCAGAATTTGCTGAACGTCGAGGTCGTCGAGGTAGCCATTATTGACGGAATACAGCGTAACGGCTTGCTCCCAGACCTGCAGCGGCTGGTACTGGGGCTGCTTGAGCAGTTCCACCACGCGTTTACCACGCTCGAGCTGACGACGTGTGGCGTCGTCGAGGTCGGATGCAAACTGGGCGAACGCAGCCAGTTCACGGTACTGGGCCAGGTCGGTACGAATACCGCCCGAGAGCTTCTTGATAACTTTGGTTTGCGCAGCACCACCCACACGCGACACCGAAATACCGGCGTTGATGGCGGGACGGATACCGGCGTTGAACAAGTCGGTTTCAAGGAAGATCTGACCATCGGTAATGGAAATTACGTTGGTCGGCACGAATGCGGAAACGTCGCCAGCCTGGGTTTCAATGATCGGCAGCGCGGTCAGTGAACCCGTTTTGCCTTTCACGGCGCCTTTGGTGAAGTTTTCAACATATTCTTCATTCACACGGGCAGCGCGTTCCAGCAAGCGGGAGTGCAGATAGAATACATCGCCAGGGTAGGCTTCACGGCCGGGAGGACGACGCAGCAACAGCGAAACCTGACGGTAGGCCCAGGCTTGCTTTGTAAGATCGTCGTAAATGATCAGGGCATCTTGGCCGCGATCACGGAAATATTCGCCCATGGTGCAACCGGAATAGGCGGCCAGGTATTGCATGGCAGCGGAATCGGATGCAGCGGCAGCCACGATGATGGTGTATTCCAGCGCACCGTGCTCTTCGAGCTTGCGGACCACGTTATTGATCGTGGATGCTTTCTGGCCGATCGCCACGTAAACGCACGTGACGTCTTTGCCTTTCTGGCTGATGATGGTGTCGACGGCAACGGCGGTTTTGCCTGTTTGACGGTCACCAATGATCAGTTCGCGC
>JAAYGT010000032.1 GCA_012727555.1 Alcaligenaceae bacterium
AGCTGACGCTTGATGTACCCTCTCATTCAATGACCGGAGAGTACCTGGCTTCGCTGACTGTTGCAGACAGGGAGATCGGCCGCATGCGGTTTATGGTTGAGGAATTCATCCCAGAGCGCATGAAGGTCGTTGTGAAGCTCGATGCGGATTCCTATAGGCTTGGGAGCACTGCTCAAGTCGAGGTATCTGCGCAGTCAATTCTGGGGTTCTCCAGGAATCGGCAGGCCTCGGGTTGCCGGCAGGGGTACGCCACTTCGGGGTGTTCATCCAGTTTGAGCAGGGCTTCACAGTGCGAGCATTTAATGTCGTTGTCGTAACGTGGGTCAAGTGGGATGGAAACAAAGCTCCTGCCATCAGTAAAGTAGAGCCCTTGTAGCGGGAACCAGCCCCAGCGCATGAAACAGCGCGGAAAGGTCCGAAAGATTTTTGAACACTGGTTGCATTGGTGAAAAGTGGACGGGCCTAAACGCATGATGGTCTCCAGTGCAAACCCGTACTTTAAGGGTAGTGTGCGACACGTCATGTCGCGGGTTCGCACAGTGTGCAATCAAGGCGGCAATCAAGGCGGCAATCAAGGCGGCCATCAAGGTTAGTGAGTGCTGACAAGCCGCAAGGCCATCAAGCTGCCAGGTCGTGCTGCTCTTGCCAAGCTGCAGCCATCGGGACACTTAAGGCATCGGCCAGCACATCAGTGGTGTCGTGCGCCAAGCGTCACCAGACGCTGTGACAACAGGTAGTCTTTCAATGTGCAGACCGATTCGATGTCGTTGTGCAGATTCACCGTGACGATGGTTTTTCTTTTGGCCAGGGCTCTGGCCTTCAAGATGTGTAAAAGGACATCAGCAAGCTCTGCACGTTTGAAGAGTTGGTCGATGTCATCGATTGCCAAAAGGTTTTCGTGTTCGAAACGCTGCTGCCAGACAGGCCAGTCATTGAAGTGCATGGCATCGTCGTATTCAGCCTCAAACCGTGCTGCCGACAGCAAACTCAAGGAAATTGAGTTGTCTTCCAGCACCCGATTTGCGGCAGCGTTAAGAAGATGCGTTTTGCCCGAACCTTTACGTCCAGCCAGAACCAAAGCCGACACGCCGTACGAGCGACCTTGCATGACGTACTTGGCTGCCGCCACCCGGGCTTCGAGCGCCGACAACCGGTAGTCAAACGTGCAAAAGGTTAAATGGCGATTCGGCCGCAGCGCAATCGCATAACGCGGCTCCATGAGCTTCATACATCAGTCTCCTGACTCGCCTTTTTCCAATAACTTCCGGATCAATCGGATGTTTTTTTCGACTGTACGCAATCGGGCATCGAAATCTTTCTGATGGTTTTTGTTGAGTTGGCCATCCTTTTTGGATACGTCTTCCAGCGCCATACCGACCGTTGCGATCACCGACTCGGCAAACTCATCCGCCGCGTGCTCATCGTCCCAGTAGCGCAGCAGAACCAGTTCAACTTCTTTGCCTGAGCGATTCGTGCACGTAAAGCTGAACGAAATGTTGAAGCTGATCGCTGCACCCACCGTGGACCAAAAGCGCCGGATCTCCCCGACGCTGTCGCATTCGTGTTCGAACAGGGCGTTCTCCAAATGCTGTTCTTCGTCTACATCTTCCCGGGCGACCAGGCAAGCTGTTCTGCCATTAAGGAATTTGATGTACAGGCGAGGCTTCCCATCGGTGTCTTTGTACGCTGCCTCGCGATTGGCCAGGCCATCAACGTAGGTTTTGAGGGCATCTTTGAACACTTTGGCGTTGATCGGCTCGTCTGCCGATGAGATTCGTTTTGCACGCATACCGTTTCCTTTTTGTTCGTTCGTTTAATTTTCACCCATATGGAACTATTTAATCTGATCCATGTGGGAAATATAGCATGTTCTTTGCCAAAAACAAGAGGCAGTACGGTTGCCACGCTACGCTTGTTGATCATGTAGCGGTCATCGGGCAGCGTGGCCTTGCCCTGAAAGCGGGCCTGCGGGCAGCGGTGGGCCATTTGTTCTTCGTTGATATTCAATCATTTGAATATGTGTGCTCTTTTGTATATCTTGGATATCAATGACATCATTTTAAGTAGGGGGGCGATATGGCTAACGTACAAGTCAGAAACATACCGGAGGACGTACATCGTGCGCTGCGTGTACGTGCTGCCCTTCATGGCCGTAGTACCGAAGCTGAGATTCGTTTCATTCTTGAGCAGGCCACCCGGCCAGCAGGAAACGTCAAATTAGGTTCCTTGCTGGCATCCATCGCCCGTGAGGCGGGCGGCATGACGCAGGAAGAAGCCGAACGGCTTAACCAGTTGCGCGATAAGACACCCGCCGAGCCGATTAGATTTAAATGATCGTAACGCCAAGGCAGATGGCTACATTGCCGCGACAGCCGTCGCGCATGGGCTCAAGGTGGCAACACGTGACACAAGCCCTTTCGAGGCAGCAGGGCTGACGGTCATCAAGCCTTGGTATGCAGATTGAGATCTCATGGGGTTTCCTTTGCGTTACAAGTTGATGGTGCGTGCGCTTAAAGCCACTGTTCCAGTTCTTTCACATAGGCTGGATCAAAGCCCTGTTCCCGGGCTTTTTCAACAATCTTTGTCTGATAGCCGGGGCGGGGTGAGCCGGTACGTGTTTCTTCAGCCAGATACACCAGCGCCGTGCGTACGGTATTGTCCTGAACCACGTCAAGAAAGTGTCGGGTGTAGTACACCGGTACGCCCTCGTAACGATCCATGGTGTTTTCGTCTTCAGGGGTCAAGGTCCAAAGAATGCCCGTGACGGTGCTGCCGGGATGGGGCACTACGGTTGCCACGCCACGCTGGTTGATCATGTAGCGGTAATTCTGCCATCACCAGTGCATCCGCCAGCTCCAGCGCATCGACCGGCCAGTAGTGTTCCGGGCGGATGCGAATGGCATCCGGGTTGTCTTTGGATGGGCGGCAATTCAGAATGGCCTGCGTCCACTGGTCGGGCAGGCTGTTTTCCCCGTGCAGGGCGCCCAGCAAGGCACCGCTAATCGCCGCATTGGTGTCGGTGTCGCCCCCTTGCATGACCGTATCAATAATGCCGCTCTCGGCCGAGTGCGCG
>JAAYGT010000198.1 GCA_012727555.1 Alcaligenaceae bacterium
GGTCGGGAAGGTTCGAAGTACGGTATGGACGACTACCTCGAGATCAAGTACCTTTGCATGGGCGGCCTGGCTGACTGACCTGCCAAAACGTTAAAAATTCAAAAACAGCGTGGTATAAATCTCCTTACATCAGCAAACCAAAGACACATCCAGAAAACCGTGTCTGCTTGACAGGAGAGCTTCTTGAACACACGCCCCACACACTACATGCCGACAGACCCTCTGTTCCCTCTGCAGTGGCATTTGCTGAACACAGGAAATATCAACGGTTCGATTGCCGGCTACAATATCAACGTTGTGCGTGTCTGGCCCGACTACACGGGCAAAGGTGTTGTTCTGGGTGTGATGGATAGCGGCTTTGACGAAACACACCCCGATCTGGCTGAAAATTACATTCAGGCTTTGGCCTGGGATCCCCTTTACGGCCAGGGCACCGCAACGTTCCGTAGCGATGATGAAGAACACGGCACCAATGTAGCTGGCTTGGCTGTGGCATCCAACAATGGGGTTGGGGGTGTCGGCGTAGCCTTCAATGCCAATGTGGTGGGTTTGCGCTACTCGGACAGCCCCGACTCTATTAGTACCACCTATGCCCGTTTCATGGAAAAAATTCTGGACTATGGTCTGGATATCACGGTGAACAGTTGGGGGCCAATGGAACACCCGTTCGACTACCAAGACGAACAATCTGCACTCAGAGCCACACAAGCCCTGCTCACAACCCAAGGACGCGATGGTCTGGGCATTGTCACTCTGTTTTCCAGCGGTAACGACAGGCTGTTGAACATGAACACGAACTACGACCCCACCAGCAACCTGACAGGGGCCATCATCGTGGCAGCCAGTGATCAGGCAGGCAACATTACGGGATACTCGACACCGGGGGCCTCTGTCTTGATCAGCGCCCCCGGATCCCACCCCGCTTCAATGATCACCACCGACCTCCAAGGTGAGGCCGGACACAACAAAAACCCGGGCGAAGCAGGGAACTACACTGATATTCCTGGCGAAGGCTTTAACGGTACCTCGGCAGCGGCGCCCGTTGCGGCCGGGGTTGTGGCACTGGTCTTGCACGCCAACCCGGGCCTGGGCTACCGCGATGTGCAAGAAATCCTGGCCTACTCAGCCGCCCGGTTCGACCTGATTGGCCGTGTCGATAACCTGCCCTCTTTCCGCGCAGAAACTGAAAAAGACATGGGTCAGGAGCTTCCTGACGCCATGAAAGCACTGCAAGCCGCCGAGGGTGATCTGCTTGGGCACAGTTTCAATTCGGCCACCGACTGGAACGGTGGCGGCCTGATGATGAGCGACCATTACGGGTTTGGCCGCATCGATGCCCTGGCGGCGATTCGGCTTGCCGAAACCTGGACCAAGACATCAACAGCCCAGAATTTGACAACAATTGGCGCATCTACACAACAAAATGCCGTACGTGTCGAAGCCCAATCCACTGTTGAACTGGGCTCATTCTTTGCAGACAATGCCCGCATTGAACAAATGGTTGTCGCCATCGACCTTGAAGTCGGAAAGCTGCTCGGCACCGAGCTTGAACTGATATCACCTGACGGTACCGTCAGCCGCCTGATTGACAGGCCTTTACCCTTGACAACTCAACTCCAGCCGATTGAAGAACCGGTGACAAAACTGCAGACCGAACTGAGCAGTGTGCGCCACTGGGGTGAAAACCTGGCTGGAGAATGGATACTGCGCCTGACCAACCACAGCACCACCGAAGCCCTCACATTGAACAACTGGCGCCTGGAAGCCTTGACCGCCCTGCCCGACACCACCCAGATCTTCACCAATGAATTCGGTGCCTTTGCCCAGTTGCAACCTGAGCGAACCACGATCAAGGCAGAAAACGGCGTGGATCTGAATGCCTCGGCAGTCACGGCCGCCAGCCTGCTGAACCTGAGCACCGGCCAGGCCACACTGAACGATATGCCGGTCACCCTGGACAGTCCGGCGCTGTTCCGTAACCTGACCACCGGCGATGGCAACGATACCTTGGTGGGCAACGGCAACGACAACATCCTCATGCCTGGCCGCGGCGACAACAGCGTCGACGGTGGCCTCGGCATCGATGTGCTTCGCCTGATCGGCGTACGTGAAAACTACACCGTTGTGCGTGATACCACGCAATCACTGATGGCCGGCAACCAGAGTGCAGGCAGCACTTTGACGACAAACAATGCTCATTCCACGGTGAAGGTCGCCGACAATGTACTTTCTGGCGGCGGCACCGACACAGCCACCCAGGTGGAGCTGCTGCTGTTCCGTGACCAGGTGGAACTGGCCCATTTACCCGGACCACTGGGGCCACACGCATTTGATGAAATCTGGTACTTGAATGACAACCCGGATGTTGCACTGGCGATCCAGCAAGGCAACCTGGCCAGCGGCTGGCAGCACTACCGCACGTGGGGGGCCACCGAAGGCCGTAATCCGAATGTGCTGTTCAACGAAACCTGGTATCTGGCCCGTAACGCAGATGTTGCACAGGCCGTGGCGCAAGGTGCGCTGTGCAGCGGCTACCAACATTACCTGCACCACGGTTGGACAGAAAACCGCGATCCCTCGGCCTGGCTCGACAACAGCCAGTATTTGCAGAACCATACCGATGTCGCTGCGGCCGGTGTCAACCCACTAGAACACTATCTGCACTACGGCGTGCACGAAGGACGGCTACTGACTGCCACTGCATTTGAACTTTGGTCTTGATGCCATCATGATTACATGCCCGGTGCCGAGCCCCGCAGACCCGGCATCGGGCATGACTCATGGGTTGCCATTTTCCGCCCCATCTTCAAGGTTTCAGGCGGCCACAGGACGGGTCATCCGTGCTTCAACCCGTCTGAGCATGGCTGCGGCATCAAGTACCGGAATCATGGAGTCATCCTCCGTCCTGATCACCTGCGTGGTCAATCTGCCTGGATCAGCCGTGAAGGCGCTCAAGGGCAATGCGGTGTAATCACCCACCGAGTGCAAGGCATCCACACACAGACCTATACGCTGCTGCCCAGTGCAGACAACAATGATTTCATTGCCAACGTACGCAGCATGCCTCTCATCGATCAAGCCGGCAAGGTTGTACACCCAGAGCAATTCCCGTCCGGTCGGGGTAACCCTCACCAGCATGCCTGCACTCTGCGGATGCCCTCCGGGCGTTGATGGGATCAATTCATTCACAGAACACGCTTCCTGCACGTTACAGGCAGCAAGCGCGTAGATACGTCCTCCGGCAATGAAGGTGGCGAACCGTTCAAGTTCAGCACCGTCAGAACCCGCTTTGACCGGCAGAACATTTTCCCGGGAAGCTCCCGGGGCACGCCGGGTTGTCATGTTCAGTGCCTGAACCGCACGATTCTCAAGTACCTCCCCGAGCGTTTCGATCACGACGGCAATCACATCGTCGGAATAACCATCACTACGTTTGAACTCGCGATAGCCTGCAGACACACTGCAGGCCACAACGGCATAGTTACCCCGATACACACTCAGTTTTGAAGCACTGGTACCCTTGGGCAGAGTCAACAAAGCAGAGTCCAGCTCAAGGATGTCGCCCTGCTGCCAGGCCGGATCAGTACTGGCAATAACTCGCCCGCCTCGGTCAACAAAAAATGCCTGGCTGCGCAATTTACCTGCCAGGCCACCTTGCAACATGGCCTGCAATTCTTCCCGGGCATCAAACACCAGCCCAATGCCACCAATACAGTGTGAATCCAGATCGGTACCGTGCAAGCCGGCGTGATAGACCCAGGTGGCTTGTCCCGCGTTAAACGGTGAGGGGCCCGAAAGGTTCAACAACGTAACCTTGCTCATCATCCAGTGCCAGGACTGCCCGCAGCGTTGCCGGCTCCACAAGCCAGTCCGTCAAATCCACCCCGCAACCATCCCGATCTGACCAGGCCAATACGTGTCCGGTACGGTCATACAGAAAGATCCGTGAGTACACGGTATATAACGCATTGATGCTTTCCAGTGTGCGAGCTGCCTGTTCGCAGGCCTGATGCGCAGTCGATTGGAGTGCCTGCTGCAATGCTGTATCCTGAGCCCACCAACGACAATCGTTGGCCCGTTCGTACAAATTCCTGTCCAGCAAATCAACCATCAAAGTGGCCACGCGCCGGGCCTCATGCACATCCGATGCCA
>JAAYGT010000199.1 GCA_012727555.1 Alcaligenaceae bacterium
CCGGGGCGGGTCCAGAACTCGCGCGGTCGATCCGGTGGATCGACAAGCGCCGCGCTCAAACAACTGGACCCTTGTGCCCCCGGTCAGGGCCGCAATGACGGCGTGCTCAAGCACCCGATGCGGTCCCGCACCCCGACAGAACCTCGCAGTAACGCGGGTTCAGACAGGTTTTGCTCGTCGCTGGCGTGTAGCTTGCTTGTGCGCTGCGGGCAGGCCCTGCCTGCATGGGGGGGGGCTGGGGAAGCGTGCGTTGTTGCTTATGCGGGCCGGTTTCCGGGGCGTATGCGTACGGCAATCATCACACCCGCCAGTAGCAGTGCAATGCCTGTTGCGCTCAGCCAGCCCGGCCCTTCACCACGCAGCAAGAAGGCGTACAGCAGGGCGGCCAGGGTCTCGAAAACAATCAATTGGCCCATGACGGCCGCCGTGACGCGGCGGCTGGCTTCATTCCAGCACAGGGTGCCAACCCACGATGCCAATAGCCCTGCCATGAGCATCAGGCCAACGAAGACTTCGGGCCGGGGGCCCAGGGGCATTGGAAAGGTGTCTTCGGTGAAAGCGAGCCAGAGACCGAAGCCGGCGTAGCCCAGCATGGCCAGTGGCAGGGTGGCCAGCCCCTGTGCGGTGGCCCAGACCCGTGGCTTTCGCCCGGCGTGCGCGCGTAGCCACAGACTGTTGCGCAGGGGATACCAGGTCCAGCAGATCAGGGCCCCGACCGCCAGTGCTGCCCCGAGCAGGTAGTCGCCGGGGGCGGTGTCCGGGTCGTGCATGAAGCGCTGGAATTCCGTCTGGTTCACACACACCAGTCCGGCCAGAATGATCAGCAGTGCCGGGGCCAGTTTTTTCCAGGGCAGGTGACCATCTTGTGTGTGGTTCACCAGGTTGGCGCACAGCGCAATGGTGACCGGCAGGGTGCCGATGATCATGGTGGGCAGGGGGCCGCCCGCATGCTGGATGGCGCTGGCCAGGAACATGTAGTAAAAAATATTCCCGACCGCGGCCAGTTTCAGGGCTTCGATCCAGTCGGCCCGTGTCAGTTTTCGCAGTGCCTTGCGGTCGATCCAGCCCATGGGCAGGGCAATCAGGCCAAAAGCCAGGTAGCGCCCGAAAGCCAGCAGGGCGGCCGGATAATCGGGCAGCAACAGGGGTACCACAAACACCAGGCCCCACAGCATTCCCGTGATCCAGGCAAAACCGATTCCCGCCAGCATGCTTCAAGTGCCCCCTGAACTGATAACCCCGACAGGCTGTCAGTGTTGATTCGACTGAGAATTGTAGCGGGTGATTTTTCGGTCAAAAGTCTTGATGTGTTCGGAGGCTTTTATTGACATCCTCCTCGCCCTCAGCCGTTGGCTGCCGCGCGGGTGGCGGGAAGGACGAGGATTCCGGCGGCGCTACGCGATGCCCTGCGCGGCGCTTCGGTGGGTTCCTGCTTCACCGGGGCTGCGCTGGTGCACTTTCGTGCACTGCGTCTTACGTCCCCTCCACAGGCAGACACTGCGTGCCCCGCAGCTAAAATGTTTTTTGCCGCATTGACATCGGCATGTTCTTGATGGCCACACGCCACGCAGGCAAAGCGCGCCTGCGTTTTGCGGTTTTCCGCGTGGGTGAACCCGCAGGCGCTACAGCGCTGCGAGCTATAGGCCGGTGGTACAAGAACAAGTTGCCCGCCATTGGCCTGCAGCTTGTAG
>JAAYGT010000200.1 GCA_012727555.1 Alcaligenaceae bacterium
GCAACAATGATGAAAGACCAATCCAGATCATGGGAACATCAATGGCTGCAACAAGGCTTGCAACAAGGACTTCAACGAGGTGTTAAGCAAGGCAAACGCGAGGGCGAAGCATTGTTGCTGGAACGGCAACTGACACGTCGTTTTGGCCCGCTATCTGACGGGATCAAAGAGCGTTTGCGCACGGCCAGCGCAACGCAGCTGGAAACCTGGGCACTGAACTTTGTAGACGCCACCAACCTCGATCAAGTGTTTTCAGATTGAGGGGGATAAAGGGGGGACAGACCACGGTTTCCCCAGCAACATAATCCAATCGACAGGGCCAAAACTATAGTTTTTTTGGCTGGGTTTATCTTCTTGAAAAACCGTGGTCTGTCCCCCTTATGCGCTTCAAATGTCAAAAGACTTTCGGCTTTGGGGGCTGTATCAGGCAATCTGCCGGAATACCCAGTTTTTCGTGCAGCTTCCAAATCATGTTCAGTGTCAACGGGCGTTTGCGATTAAGAATCTCATAGACCCGATTCAGACGGCCGAAAATCGGCACCAAGTCTTTGGGCGTCAGCTCAGCCTGCTCCATGCGGAATTTGATGGCTTCGACTGGGTCGGGAAGCTCGATCGGATAGTGTTGAGCCTCGTAGACTCCGATAAGTGTCAGCAGGACTTCAAAGCGGTCGCCCTCAGGTGTGCCAGGGAGCGGTTCGTTGTCGAAGTAAGCTGAAACTGCGCGCAGTGCAGACTTGTAGTCCTCTTCGGTACGGATCGGGCGAATGTGCATATCAGACTTCCATCTCTACGGTTTCGGCGTTTATGGCGTCGTACTCTTTGTGGGTGCCGATGAATTTCACATAGACCGCTTGGTAGTTATAGGGACCGGGTGGGGACAGACCACGGTTTCCCCAACAGCGCAATCCAGTCGATCGGACCAAGACGTGGTTTGTGGGGCTTGAACTACGTCATGCAAAACCGTGGTCTGTCCCCCCCCTCAAAGCACCTGTATCGGCAGACAAAACCGGTAGCCGCTGTTCCTGATCGCCTTGATGCTTTCGCCGGCACACCCGCAGTGCTGGATTTTCCGGCGCAACTGGCTCAGGCGGGCCTGCATGCTTTCCAGGCTCATGCCTTCGTTGCCCACACTCATCTGGGTAGCCACTTGCCAGCGTTCCAGGGTTTTGTCTTTGGCCGATGCGAAGGCAAACAACAGTCGGGCTTCGGACTCGGACATTTTGCTGTGGCCGGTGGGACCACTGAGCATCAGGGTGCTTTTGTTCAGGATCAGGCCTGGCGGCGCATCGGTATCGGTGTGCAGCAAACGTTGTCCCAGGGCCTGCAAGGCCAGCAGTAATTCTTTGGGATCAACCGGCTTGGGCAGGTAAATGTCTGCGCCAGATTCATAACCTTTCAGACGGTCGTCCAGCAAGGTACGGGCGGTGGTGATCACAATACCGACGCGGGGCTGGGCCTGCCGCAAACGGGCCGCCAGCGAAAGGCCGTCTTCCCCGGGCAGGGTCAGATCCACCACGTAGATATCCGGCGGTTGCGGGAACGGCGTGTCGTCGATGTCTTCAGCGCAGGCAACGCCCAGCGCCTTGAAGCCGTTAAAGAGCAGCATGTCAACGGTGGCTTCACGCAGGGCATCGTTGTCTTCGATCACCACCACCAGCAAACGGTCTTTCATCCAGTGTAACCTTCGGCCATTTGTCGATACGCTCCCAACCCGGCGGTGGTGCCTGCCGCATGCAGAACAAAACGCACATACTGCGCATCGGGCGCGTAGTCAATGTGGGCTCCGATCATGTGGGCCAGTTCCTGCACAATGAACAGGCCCAGGCCGGATCCGGCCCGGTAGCTGGCTTGCGGACTTCGGTAGTATTTGTCGAAAACGTGAACAGGATCGGGCCAGCCTGCGCGACCTGGCAGGTTTTCGACCTGGATACGCCAGTCGCCGGCGTGCGCATTTGAAACGTAGCGTACCGTTACGGTGGATTCCGGCGGGCTGTATTTCAGGGCATTGTCCAGCAAGTTGCGCAGCACAATACCCAGCAGGTCAGGGTCGGTTTTAAGGGTGTCAGCCCCCTGCCCCTTTTGTTCGATGACAACACGCGCGTGGTCGGGCAGATCACGCAGGGCCGAAGACAACACCGACCCAAGCGCACACGTTTCAAGACGCACAATCGTGGCCTGGTCATCCAGGCGGCCGGTTTGCACTACACGGTCAACCACACCAGTCATATCCTGAATCGACGCATCCATGCGCCGCGACAAGGCTTCGGGAATGGTCTGGTTGCCAAGCAGCATGCGCAGGGTGGCCAGCGGTGTTTTAAGTTCATGGCCCATCATGGCCAGCAGGCGTTCGCGATCCAGTCGGTGCGCCTTTTCCTGCTCGGCCCGCTGGTCGCTGATCAACGCCTTGGCCGCCTGAGCCTGCTGGTACAGCAGATGCAAGTGCGCCCTGTACACCAGCATGGTGATCATCAGCAAACCGGAGGTCAGACTGTAGAACAGCACAATATACAGGCTCAGTTCAGGAGCGTTGATCAAGCCCAGCGAGGGCGCGGCCGCAAACAGTGTGAA
>JAAYGT010000201.1 GCA_012727555.1 Alcaligenaceae bacterium
ACCATTGCGGCGCACTCAGGGCAACGCACACCAGGCCCACCAGCCTCTGACTGCGACTACCGGCCGCGCGGCAAACGCCCCTATCGCCCTCGGGCGATCTGACTTTGCTTTTTTCTGGGGGGATGTGTGGTGGCTATGTTTCAGCCACTGACGCTACAAACGAACGGTTTTGACGCATCGGCCGGTATCACTGACCAAGATGAACAAGCGTCCACACAATCGATGTTGCCACTTTTTTGATTTGTTTTACACACAGAACAGGCTCGAAAACGTACCCCCCGGCAAGAAAAACCCCACCACAAAACCCGCTTAAAATACTAAAATGCTGTTTTTATGAACAGCATCAGTATGAGTGAACCCATACCCCTGACCAAGGCACCTGTCGTGCTGTGGAACGCCGCCGCCACCCTGCAATGCGGCTTTCCCAGCCCGGCCCAAGATCACGAACAAAAGCGTCTTGACCTGAACACGCTGCTGGTCCGCCAACCCGACGCCACCTTTTTCATGCGGGTACGCGGCGATTCAATGCGCGACGCCGGTATCATCGACGGCGACTACGTCATCGTTGATCGCTCGATCACGCCTACCCACGGCCACATTGTTGTGGCTGTGGTCGATGGCGAATTCACCGTCAAACGGCTGTTCAAACGCAAAGGTCTGGTGCGCCTTGACTGCGCCAACCCTACCTTTGCCCACATTGAACTCAAAGACGGCCAAGAACTCACTATCTGGGGTGTCGTCACATGGACATTTCGCGCACACAGCCACCACGTATCGCCCTGATCGATGGCAACAGCTTTTACTGTTCCTGTGAACGGGTTTTGCGTCCCAGCCTGGAAGGCAAACCCCTGGTTGTGCTCTCAAACAACGATGGCTGCGCCATAGCCCGAACTCAGGAAGCCAAAGACCTGGGTATCAAAATGGGCGCACCCTGGTTCCAGATTCGTCACCTGGCCGACACCCACGGTCTGGTCGCCCTATCAGCCAACTTCAGCCTGTACGGTGACATGAGCCACCGCATGATGAACATCATTGGCCAGTTCTCGCCAAGGCAGGAGATCTACTCCATCGACGAATGCTTTCTGGATCTGACTGGCGTTCCAGGCACCGGGCGGGAAATCGGCACAGCCATCCGCAACCGTGTCCGGCAATGGATCGGCATTCCCACCTGCGTGGGCATCGGCCCCACCAAAACGCTGGCCAAACTAGCCAACCATCTAGCAAAAAAAGTGCCGCGTCTGCTGGGCGTGTGCGACCTGAGCCAGGTCGATCATACTGCCCGACTGCGGGCGCTGGCACACGTGCCGGTGGGCGATGTCTGGGGTGTAGGCCGACGTCTGACACCCAAGCTGCAAACACTGGGCATCCACACCGCTGCAGACCTGGCACAAACCAACCCACGGGCACTACAGAAACGCTTTTCCATCATGCTGGCCAAAACAGCCCGGGAGCTGGCAGGGGAAGCCTGCCTGGGCTGGGAGGAACAGCCACCCCATAAACAGCAAATCCTGTATTCACGCAGCTTTGGACAACCCGTAATGAACATTGACGATTTACGTGAAGCCGTCAGCACGTTTACCACACGTGCTGCAGAACGCCTGCGTACCCAATACAGCGTCACGCGTGCAATCAGTGTTTTTGCCCGTACCAGTTTTTTCGGAAATGATCCGCCCTACTCGGGTAGCGTGGTCATTGAATTGGACAAACCCACGGCAGATACGCGTCTGTTACTGCTGGCGGCAAGCAAGGGGGTACGCTCCATTTTCAAGCCGGGGTTCAAATACGCCAAGGCGGGAATCTGTTTACTGGCGATCGAAACAGCTGAACAGGCGTGTCGGCAGTTGGCTTTGTTCGATATGCAAGAACCTTCACCGACACCAACCAGCAAAGACACACGAAAGCTGATGCAGGTAATGGACGCACTTAACGAGCGTTATGGACGCTCAACGGTCATGCCAGCCAGTGCATTGCGTGGAAAGGAAACCACCTGGGCCATGAGGCAGGAGCGCAAGACTCCGGCCTACACCACCCAATGGGAACAGATTGTGCACATCTGGCGGTGAGCATCGAAAACACAAGAACAATGTGTTGCCAAAAACCTCACTGCTCGACCAAATTACATCAGCGCTCAGATTTGCCGGGATTCATTTCAAGCACGCCGCTCTCCATATCGCCCAGCAGCACCGCGATCTACTCTCCAAGGCCATCGATCACCAGACCCACGGTGGGTGTGGCGCAACCCGCAAACACTCATCGTGACAAAGGGCTGTCTGATGAGGCAACCACCAATGCACTCGTATTGGGAAGTTCAATCACAGGTGGTGCCATTACACCGATCACTGACACTGGCTGCTCTTTCATAACACCCTCACTCCCACCAAACGGCCATTCTTGAAAAAATGCAACCATTGCACTATCATGGGTCGTATGCCAGTCATCCAGCGCTTCGCCAATTGCCGGGTTCGGATCAACTCGAAGGACCACCCGCCACCGCATTTCCATGTCCAGTTAAACGATGGCAGAGAAGCGTGGGTCAGCATTTGACCCATCGAAATCATCCATGGGCGTGTGGCAACGCGTGAAATCGCGGAAGTACTAGCTTGGGCAAAGGAGCACCAGGCGTGGCTGGCCCAAACCTTCGAGGAGTTGCAACGATGAGCAAAAACCATTTCATCCTCACTGCCGTCGAGGCATTGCCCGACTACCGTTTGCGTCTTACCTATGCGGATGGTCAGGTTCTTCAGGCTGACCTGAGCGACTGGATACACACTACACAGGCGCTGGTTGCCCTCAAGGACACAGCCCTGTTTACCAAAGCCAAGGTTGGCTTTGGTGGCCATGGCGTGGACTGGATAGAAGATGAACTCGACCTGGGTGCGGACAACCTGCGCAACCTGGCCATTGAACAGGCAGGGGGTATCGGTCATGAACGCATCTGGAACTGGCTGCACGAAACCGGGCTGACGCTGGAGCAGGCCGCTGAAGCCTTGGGCATCTCGCGCCGGATGCTGATTTATTACCGCGACGGCGAGAAACCAATTCCGCGCTCCATTTGGCTTGCGTGCCTGGGTTGGGAGGCGGTTCGCCCCAAAGGACGTGACCTGCCCATGCGTATCCCGTCTGCCCGCGAGTACGCCGCCGCTCATGCCTGATTGCTGAAGAACAGTGCTCTGCGAAAAAGACATTCAGCCTGGCCAACACACCACAACGCGGCCTGATCAGCTGGTACGCGCCATGCTCGCCAGGATCGATACCTCCTGTTGCTAACCTTGCCCTAACGGGCACATTCAACGTGCCAAAGAAACTTCGTTCGGGCCAAGGGTGTCGACTTTGAGCAAGCAAAGCGCCTACGAAAAGCGCAAACCACAAGCTGGCGCTCAGCGTATTCCCGACGGTCTACTGTCGCCGGAGGCTAAACCAGCATTCTTGAAATAGAGCAACCATTGCACTAGAATTACATTTATGCCCATCCTTCAACGCTTCGATAACTCCCGGGTTCTGATGTATTTCGACGACCACCCGCCACCCCATGTCCATGTCATGCTACGGGATGGGCGCGATTGCACAATTGATCTCGATGACTTATCGATCAAGGACGGGTGGCAGAACGAGAAATACGCGAAGCGTTGGCCTGGATTGCAACAAACAGGGATTTCCTGTTCAACGAATGGCAGAGGAACAACCCATGAGTGACTACTTTTTCCCGAAGCTGCAGGCCGTTGAAGCTCTGGCACCTTATCGCCTGCGTACCACCTGGAGCACCGGCGAAGTGCTTGAGGTCGATGTCGGCAACATCCTGCACAAGACACCCGCACTGTCGGCCATCCTGAACCCGGAGATTTTTGCGCGTGTCCGCATTGCCGAGTGGGGTGGCAGTATCGAGTGGTTCGACACCGAATTCGGCCAGGACAACGTCTACGCCTGGGCCAAGGAGCAGGCTGGCGAAGTCAGCCACGAGATGTTCGATGACTGGATGCGCCGCAACAATCTTTCCCTGACCACGGCGGCCGAGGGGCTGGGCATCAGTCGGCGCATGGTGAGCTACTACCGTACAGCACACAAAACCATCCCACGCGCTATCTGGCTCGCGTGCCTGGGCTGGGAAGCCACCCGACCCAAGAACAATGCCTTGCCACGCACTTTGCCGACCGCACGTGAGTACGCCGCCGCTCATGCCTAATTGCTGAAGAACAGTGCTCTGCGGAAAAGACACTCAGCCTGGCCAACACACCACAACGCGGCTTGATCAGATGGTACGCGCCATGCTCACCAGGACCACCTTTGCTCGCTCGTTTCTACCTGCTGAAGCCAAATTAACCCGCTTTATCAATGCCGATCTGATTGCCGCTGGACTCTCACCCTTTCAGCCTGAGGTGGCAGCGATAAAAGCTGGACGGTTGA
>JAAYGT010000033.1 GCA_012727555.1 Alcaligenaceae bacterium
CTGCCCCACAGCGCCAACGATGCCGCACATAGCCATGCTCCTGAATATGGATGGATGACGCTATTGTGCGGAAAACATCATGAAATAGGATTTCTTAATAAACGATTTTTTTATTGAAAATTTCATGTAAGAATACTCATGAAATTTTATTTCATGCGATATCGTATCAAGGCATTATCAAAGCCTAATCAGCAAGGCACCTTGACCGTCCCCTTTGCCTGCACGTTATGGCTTTGCGCCACCCCTCTTTAAAAGGACATGCCCATGTACCAACCCGATGACCTCGACTTGCGCATCCTTGATCAGCTGCAAACCGACAACACGCTCAGCAACCAGGCGTTGGCGCAGCGGGTACATACCTCGCCCCCCACCTGCCTGCGCAGGGTGGAACGGCTGGTACGCGAAGGGTTCATTGAGCGCCAGGCAGCAGTACTGAACCCGGCCAGACTGGGCCACGGGTTGACCGCGATTGTGGAAGTAACACTGGACCAGCAAACGGCCGAAGCATTCACCGCATTCGAGCAAAGCATTGCCGATGCCACAGAAATCCAGCAGTGCTACCGGGTATCGGCCGGACCCGATTTCGTGCTGATTGTGCGTGTGCACGACATGCAGGCCTACCACGCGTTGGCACACCGCCTGTTCACACACCAGCGGGCTATCCGCAATGTGCGCACATTTTTCAGTACACACTGCAGCAAGTTTGAAACGAAGATCCCGTTGGTTAAGCATTGAAAGAAGGGTTTGCCCGTGCATGGAACCAACGCAAACGGCACGGCCTGCAAACAAGCGGTGCCCGTCACTCCCCCCGCTACCCGCTACCCGCTACCTGCCGGTACACGTCCAGATAGCGGCCGGCCATCACCGGTACATCGTGTTCAGCCCGCACATACGCGCGAGCGCGCTCGACAATACCCGTACGCAAGGCGGTATCGTCAAGCACGCGTGCAATGCCATCAGCCAGTGCCTGGGCATCGCCCACCGGGCACACAATACCGCGCCCGTCGGCCAGGCTTTCAGCCAGACCACCCGCATCGGTTGACACCACGGGAACACCATACAGAAAGGCATCCAGCACACTGGTGCCCAGCGCTTCGAAACGCGAACCCGACACAAAGACATCCATAAGAGGATAAAAATCTTCGACATCTGTCTGGAAACCGGCAAACCGGTAATGATCCTGAAGCCCCAGTTCGGCCACCAGCGCATGGGCCGCTTCAGACGCGGCGCCCGGCGCACCCAGATGGACAAAAACGAAATCATCGCGCACACGCCGCAACGCCTGCACGGCACGCACCAGGGTGCAGGGGTCTTTTTCAGGGGTCAAGGCCGCAACAGTGGCCAGCACACGGCGGCCGGGTGGAATATGCGCCCGGGCAAAGGCCAGCCCGCGCTCCTGATTGAGCACACGCAGCGCGATGGCGCTGGGTATGATGCGCGGCGCCAGGCCGAGCCTGCGAGGTTCAGCGGCGGCCGCCTGACTGATGGCCACCAGCGCATCGGCACGCGTCCACTTCCACACGGTACGTGCCTGACGCGCGGGTGGCACCGGAAAAGCCGTGCGCCGGGTGAACACAATGCGGCGGCCAAGCACAGGCTTGAGCAACGCCAGCCAGCTTAATGTATTGGCGGTTTGTGCGTGCAGGATATCGAATGAACGGCCCTGAACAACCAGAAAGAAACAGGCGGCCGGTACCGAAGCAAAGGCGTGAACCTTGAAACCGGCCTCACGGGCACGGTGCGCCAGTTCACCCCCTTCACGCGCCAGAACGGCTACCTTGTGACCATCGTCACGGAATGACTGCATGCTCAGCAGGGTCTGGCGCTCGCCGCCTCGCCAGCCTCGCTCGAAATTCAGCTGAAGAATATTCATAGGCACGACGACGCGTCAAGACGCCGCATCACGTGCCGGGTTGAAGGCGCGATGGATATTGATCGCGGTGGCAACCAGGGCACAGACAATTGACACCAGCACACCCGCCGTGGGCCCGAAGGCGGCCGCCAGGGTGAACACCACACTGACCAGGGCTGTACCAAAACCCTGACCGAACACACGGGTAATGGACTGCAGCCCGCCTGCGGCACCACTGCGATGCCGAGGTGCGCCGGTAAGCAAGGCCCGGTTGTTGGGCGTCTGGAAAAAGCCGAACCCGATCCCCCCCAGCAACATGGCCACGGTCAGCCAGGCAAAGGAACCGCCAAGGGGAAGCACGAGTACGGTGCCCACGCCCAGCGCCATGCAACCCGCCCCCACGGCACATAACGTGGCAATTGAAAAGTAGCGCAACAGCCAACTGGACATGGGCGCCATACCCGCCACGCCCACGGCCCAGGCGCCAAGCAACATGCCCACATCGGCATAACTGAAACTGCGCACACTTTGAAAGTAGAAGGGCAGCGATACAAAGGCCGACATCTGGGCGGCAAAGGAAAAGAAGGAGGCGCCCACCGCATACGCCACCGGCACACGCCGCAACAGATCTACCGGCAGCAGGGGTGCCGTTTGCAGCAAAGAGCGACGCAACAACAGCGTGCCGGTGACCGCCACCAGCGCAAAACAGGCCAGTGCCCACAGCGGGAACTTCACGAGAATATCAAGACCAATCAGACTCAAACCGAACACCACCATACTGAGCAGGCAGGCGGTCCAGTCGAAACGCTCGCTGGCCCGTGGCACTTCAGGCAGGAAGCGCACCCCGAACAAAGATGCCATGCAAAGCGGCACAATGACCAGGAAGATCCAGGGCCACGAGGCCAGCTCTAGAATGAACGCACCCAACGAAGGCCCCAGCACCGCCATGACACCCACGGTGACGGCATTCAGGCTGATACCCTGGCTGAGCTTGGCCAGTGGATAAATGTTGCGTACCAGCCCCCCGAACAGACACATGAGCATGGACGAAGCCAGCCCCTGAAAAACCCGCGCCACAATGAGCGTGACGAGCGAATTCGAAAAGGCGGCACCGACCGACGCCAGCATGAGCAGAACCATGCCTGCCACATACATACGCCTGAAACCCACACGCTCGGCCATGGCCGACAAGGGCAACAGAGACACCACAATGACCAGGTTATAGGCCATGACCACCCAAACGACCTGGCTGGCATCAACCGACAAACTGCGTGCAATGGAGGGCAAGGCCACATTGGCCATGGAGGCATCGAGCACCGTGACGGCGATGCCTACAAGCAAGGTCAGGGCAGCCCATAAACGGCGCGGCCAATCCAGGCCATCAGCCTCGATGGGGGGTTTACACGAAGGTTGGGAAGACATCAGGGTTTCCTGACCGGCCGTTTCCAGTTTTCAATGGTCTGTTGCCGGGGGCGCGATACAGTGAGCTGGCCGGCGGGGGCATCACGCGTAAGTGTGGTGCCCGCACCCAGCGTGGCGCCTTTGCCAACCCGCACGGGTGCCACCAGTTGCGTGTCGGAGCCAATAAAGGCATCGTCCTCGATGATGGTCTGGAACTTGTTCACGCCGTCGTAGTTGCAGGTGATGGTGCCGGCGCCAATGTTCACGCGATCCCCCACCAAGGCATCGCCTACGTACGCCAGGTGATTGGCCTTCGACCCTTGACCCAGCACACTTTTCTTGATTTCAACAAAATTGCCGACATGGGCGTCGTCGCGGATATCGGCACCCGGACGCAGGCGGGCGTAGGGACCAATGCGTGCCTGAGCACCCACCTGGGCGTCGTCGAGGTGGCTGAAGGCTTCGATCCGGGTTCCTGCGCCCACCGTGGTATTGCGCACGACACAGTTCGGACCCACATACACCCCGTCGGCCAGTTCAACATGCCCCTCGAAGACACAGCCGATATCGATGACGACATCGCGGCCGCAGACCAGGGACCCGCGCAGGTCGAAGCGGGCGGGATCGAGCAAAGTGACACCGGCCAGCAACAGGCGGTTGGCCTGCTCGGCCTGCCACAGACGCTCAATCTGGGCCTGCTGTACACGACTGTTCACACCCAGGGTTTCCCAGGGGGCTTCCGGTTGCGTGGTATTGATGACAATGGCATCAGCGACGGCCAGGCCGATGATGTCGGTAAGATAGTATTCGCCCTGGGCGTTGTTGTTGGTGATACGGCCCAGCCAGTTTTTAAGGTGTGCAGTGGGCGCGACCAGAATACCGGTATTGACCTCGCGAATGGCCTGCTGTTCGGGTGTGGCGTCTTTGTGTTCAACAATGCACTGCACCTGACCCTGGGCGGAACGCACAATACGCCCATAGCCTGTGGCATCGGGCAGCTGTTCGGTAAGAATGGCGACTCCGTTGGCGCGCACATTCAGGAGTCTTTGCAGGGTTTCAGGCTGGACCAGCGGAACATCGCCATACAGCACCAGGGTAGCGCTGTCGTGTGCATCGAGCAGAAAGGGCACCGCCTGCTGCACGGCATGCCCTGTGCCGTGCTGGGGGCTTTGCACGGCAAAGGCAAGATCGGGCTGCCCTGCAAAAGCGGCCTGTACCTGTTCGGCGCCATGCCCCACCACCACCACAATGCGCGAGGGCTGCAGGGCTCGCGCGGCATCGAGTACATGCGCAAGCATGGGTTTTCCTGCGACAGGATGCAACACTTTGGGCAGGTGAGATTGCATGCGCTTGCCCAGACCTGCTGCCAGAATGACAATATTCAACATGGCCAACCTATTTTGCTGCTGTTTTGCGGGCTGCGGTTTTACGGGGAACAGCCTTCTTGGCAACAGAACGGCGGGCAGAAGTGGCGGACTTGGCAGCCGCTGAACCCGTCTGGGCCGCGTTGGCGGCGGGCTTGTCGGGTGTTGCATCGGTGCGCATGGCGGCGGTCTTCATGGCCTCGGCACTTTGCAGGGTGGCCGAGGTGGCGGCCGCAAGCGTGTCGAACTGCTTCTGCAGCATATCCCACCAGCCTTGGGCGGCGGCCGCCGCACCGGCCAGTGCGGTATCCCCCGGGGTACCGGCAGCGGCCTCGGCTGCCGGTGCATCAGGCGCAGCAGCGGTTTCAGGGGCCGGCGCAGCTTTTGAGGGCGATTCAGGCCAGGCCGACGCCGCCGGAGCGGCCGAAGGCGCAGGGGCGGCAGCAGGTGCCGCCTGCCCGGGCTTGCGAATACCCAGCACGACTTCAAGCGGGGAAAGGGCATCAGCGGCACTGCTGCCGCTGGCACTGGCTGTTGCCACGAATGAGCGCAGTGTGGACAAGGTTGCCTTCTGGACCTCGAGCCCCTGAATGGTGCTGGACAGCATGGACAAGTTCATGCGCAGCCAGTTTTCAATGGCCCGGAGATCTTTGATGCGACGTTCGAGCTCTTCCGGCGACATGGGTGCCGCCATGAGTGAGTGATCGAGCGCACCACCCGCCATGCTTTGCCAGGCCTGGCGCATCATTTCGAGACTGGCCATCATGGGATTCTGGGCGAGGTCACCGGACTGGCCGAAACCAGGCAGAACAAAAGGGTTGGCAGAAGGATTGACCATAGTAACCTCCGGAGAATTCAAAGAAGGCCTTGGTCGAGACGACGCTTGAGCGCCTCAAGGACCACGACTTCGGCTTCAAGGGTAAATTCACCTGCCTCAAGCAGATGAAAAAGTTCGGTGAGATCAACGGTACGGATTTCGCTGACCTCGCCATCGAGATTGTTCGGTTGTACCGATTCGGCCAGAACGCAATCACTGACCAGCATGTCTTCGACCTGATAACCTTCGGGCAGGCGCCGATGCATGCGCAACACCATGCGCAGCGGTGAACGGTCGTGCAGGTTTTCAGGTAAAAGCCCGGCTTCTTCGTGGCTTTCGCGCAGCAACGAGGTTTCCAGGTTTTCTCCGGCACCCACCAGGCCCCCGACAAGGGTGTCCCAAAGGCCGGGATCGGTGGCTTTCGACAGGGCCCGACGTGCGATCCAGAGGCGCCCATCGGGTGTCCAGGCATTCAGATGGACGGCACGGGTGAGCATGCCCAACGGACGCATGGCGGCGCGTTCTATAACCCCCAAATGCCGGCCTTCGCCGTAGATATCGAGCAGCTCGTTACGCCAGCCACGCAGGCAACCGGCTTCACGCAATACCAGGGCAATTTGCGAAAGAACGATATTCAGGCCCAGCGCAGGCTGTCGGGGCGCAAAAATATGCGTTGCTTCGTGATCAAGGCGCACACCGGGCTGTTCGGCCAATGCCTGGGCGGCACGGGCGGTGATCCAGCCGGCCACACACCCCGCCACCGTAAGAGGGCGCGACCCGGGAGGCGGCAACTGCTGGATTTGTGGCACAAGCGCTTTCTGGCGGGCCGTTATGAGGGAAGCGAGCGAGTTGACGGAGACGGATTTCATGCCACGATTGTAGTGTAAGCTTGGTTTTCAGGCGTCACACAACGATAATACAAAGTGCGACCGCTTTGCTGTTTTTTTTCCTGTATCTGATCCATGTCTATTTTTCACCCTTCCCGCCGCGCACTCGTGCAAGGGATCACTGCACTGATCGCGTCGGCGCTGCTGGCGGGGTGCAAGCAGCCCCCCACAGGCCCGGGCTTTCTGGGCAACGACATTTCCGGCAGCAAGGTCGGTGGCGGCCTGAATATGGTCGACCCCCAAGGGCAGCCCCGCACCCTGGCCAGTTTCCAGGGCAAGATTACCGTATTTTTTTTCGGTTTCACCCAATGTCCCGATGTTTGCCCGACCGCACTGGCCAGCCTGGCTGAAACCATGGCGCTGCTGGGCCCCGATGCCGCGCAGGTGCAAGTGGTCATGATCACCGTTGATCCCGAACGCGATACCGGTGAAATCCTGGCACGCTACACCACCACCTTCAGCCCGGGTTTCATCGGTCTTACAGGTTCGCCCGAGCAGTTATCTGCAACCGCACGATCCTTCAAAGCCTACTACGCCAAGGTACGTACGGCCCAGCCAGGCCAGTACACCATGGATCACTCATCGTCGTTTTATGTATTCGACAAAAACGGGCAGCCACGGGTTTTGATCCGGGGCGACAGCCCCCCCCAGACAATTGCCACAGACCTGCGAACGCTGATGCAGGCCGGCTGAGCCGCACGCATGCAACATACCCGGTCGAACCCCAAACCGGATCAGGACAGCGTTTTTCCTGGCGTTACAGGCGCCCCGGACTCAGACCCCCTGGTTGCTTCATCATGTGCCCGTAACGCCGTTTCGTCCGGTTTTTGTGTGCCATCCGGTGCATGCAGGAAATCCAGTGACTCGTGCTGGCGCTCGCCGGATTCGAACTCCTGCCACACCTGCAGGGCGCGTTGCCGCTGACGAACCGCCACCTCGACTTTTTCACGCAGCGCCTGGTACTTTTCAGTGAGACTGCCAAAATCGCGCTCATGCAGCATGAGCAAACGGGTGTAACCCCGCGATGTTGCCTTGGCTTCAAATTCAGTGCCCGTGACAAGCGCCATTTCCCCGAAAATTTCACCCTCGCCCAGCTCGACCGTGGTGCGGTCGGGCAACAGCAGAGTCACGGCCCCCGAGGCGACAATGTACATCAGCCGCTTGCCCCGGCGTGATTGCATCTCGATGAGCTGTTCCGGTACGGCCAGGCGGGGTTTGAGCACCTTGCTGATCGCCAGCAACGCGTCTTTTGAAAGCCCCTGGAACAACGGTATTTTTTTCACGAGGTCAATCGCCCTGACCTGGATATCGAGTGCAGGACGCAGTTCAAGATAACCCCAGCGCTGATCGATCTGACGGGTCATGTCGGCATACATTTCACCGGTAATCAGTGACTGGGCCAGCATGGAACGGTAGCGGGTGCGCTCTGCTGAGCGGGCCATGCGCCCCAGGTAAGCCTCTTGTAACCACGCGGCAAACAACGGATACTGCAGGCGCAACGCCGACAAGGATCGGTCGAGCATGAGCAAACGCTGCTGATGCGCCCGGATGATTTCCTGGGTCGCCTCGGGACCGATCAGCGGAGCCACTTCTTTGCGGGCAAACGGGATCAGTTGCTGGGCAACGGAACGTTTGCTCATGAGCGCCACAAAGCGCTTGGCCAGTTCGTGGGCCAACCAGCCTTGAAACCCGAACAGATAGTGGGCCTTCAGGGCCAACTTGAAACGCCAGGCATACCGAAGTTCCGCCGCCACCGCTTTCTCGAACCCCTTCATGCCGCCTGCGCGAACCAGTTCACCCATTTGCTCCGCTCGTCCCAGCAGCAGTTCCGCCGTACGCCAATCGAGCACTTGGGCCTTCAGACGCTCGAAAAACAGTTCTTCTTCGCGCGAAGCGAGCATGCTCAGCCCAACGGACACACGCTCGTCTACGGTCAGGCGCGCCACCTGCGTACCATCCATGCTGGCCTGGGCGTTATCCAGCACATGATGAACCCTGGCCACGACATCATCGCCAATGCGCTCGGTTGCCGCGATTTCATCGGCGCGGGTGCGTAAGTCGTCGAGCACGACCACAACGGCCTGATTACGCAAAGTGCGCTCAAAGGGTGACAGCTCATTCAGGCGCAGTTTACGGATGAGCGGGCGCAAGCTGATACCGTTCACAAACAGTGTCATGAGTACGAACCCCGTGGTGGCTACCGCCACGAACTGGCGCACCTCGTACGGCAGGCTGGTATTTTCAGTGACGGCCAGCGCCAAGGCCAGCGAAACGGCGCCACGCAAGCCGCCCCACCACATGACCACCCGATAAGCGGCACTGACCCGGGTGGCCAGCGGCGTAAGCCCCAGCAGGGGCAACACCAGAAACACCATGACGGCCCGTGCGGCCAGCGTGACCAGAAACACGAGCACCACAAGGCCGAGCTGATGCAGGGTGATATCGCCCATCATGTTGGGGATCAACATGGCGGCAAATACGAAAATGAGCGAATTGGCCCAGAAGCCCAATTGCGACCAGGCACTGGACAACTGTTCAAAGGTTGTGGGTGACATACGGGTACGACCCGATGAGCCCACCACCAGCCCGGCAATCACGGTGGCCACGACCCCGGAAACACCCAGATAACGTTCAGAAATGTAAAAGGTCAGGTAGGCCAGCGCAACAGTGAGGGTGATTTCGGCAGTGGGCCAGCCGCGCAGCCAGATGAATAATGACGTGGCCAGGCGCCCGAGCAAAAAACCCGCCAGCCCCCCGCCCAGAAAACTGATCGTGAAACTATGCAGTACCGTACCGGCTGACAGCGTACCCTGGCCCATGAGCACGGCCAGCAACACGGCGTACAAGGCAATGGAGGCCGCATCGTTGAACAGTGATTCACCTTCCACCAGATTGGTGAGCCGCTTGGGCGCCCCCACTTCGCGAAAAACACCCACCACGGCAATGGGATCGGTGGTGGCCACAATGGCGCCCAGCAAAAGGCAAGCCACCAGGCCGTAACTGGAAAACCAGGACAGTGAATAACCGACCGCCAGGGTACAGACAAAGACGGCAACGATGGCCATCATCAGAATCGGCCAGAGGTCGTCGAGCAGACGGCGCACGTTCATGGCCAGTGCGGTTTCAAAAAGCAGCACGGGCAGAAAGACGTACAAAAAGGTTTCCGAGGAAATTTCGAAATTGCGCAGGGAACGAATGAAGTCGGAAACAAACCAGGGCGCCCATTCAGGGGCGTGAATCACGACCCCCAGAACGAAACCGACAATGGCCAGTAAAACCGAATACGGCAAGCGCAAACGCCCGGCAATCGGGGGCATGAAGGAAATAAGGGCCAACAGACCCGCAAGACCGAAAATCAGGTAACCAGTGTTCATGAAGGGGCGGGCAACCAGGCTCAGGGGAAGCACAGGAAATGTGCAGGGAATCACAACGAAGAATATCGCGTTTTGAGGTTGATTCCGGGCAGGCCACAACGAAATTCACAAAAAAAAGGGGACACCCGAGGGTGTCCCGCAAGCATCCGCTTCAGTAGGGAGGGGAAGAGGAGAAATAGAAGCGGATGGTGAGCTGGAACCCCGAGGAACGGGACAATCGACAGCTCATGAGGGTTGGTCCGCTTCAGCCAGGAATAGTTCCCTCAGTTCCCCGATTCATTTGAAACACTATGTAAAATTCCGGAACCAGCGACTGGCCGGCAGGGAACCCAACGGGAAGGTCAGGCGGCAAGGGCAAGACGCAGTTTCTTGAAGGCAGCCGCTTCGATCTGCCGAACGCGTTCCGCCGAAACACCCAGTTCAGCAGCCAGTTCATGCAAGGTGGCGCCGCCATCGTCTTGCAACCAGCGGGCCTGCACGATACGACGCGAACGGGGATCAAGCGTTTCAAGGGCATTGGCCAAACCTTCACCCTGCAGGGCATCGTTGGCACGACGTTCGAGCACGGCAGAAGGTTCTTGCTGACCGTCATCAGACAGGTAGGCGATGGGCGCAAATTCGTTGTCGTCGTCGGTGCCGCCTTCCAGCGCCATTTCACGACCCGACATGCGCACTTCCATTTCGCTGACGTCTTCGGGACGCACGTTCAGTTCGCGGGCGATGGTGTTGACCTGTTCGGTATCGAGGGTCTGGCCATCGGGGCGCATACGGCGCAGGTTGAAAAACAACTTGCGCTGTGCCTTGGTAGTGGCCACCTTCACCAGACGCCAGTTACGCACGATGTATTCGTGAATTTCGGCTTTGATCCAGTGCACGGCAAAGGACACCAGGCGCACGCCGCGATCAGGATCGAAACGCTTGACGGCCTTCATGAGCCCGACATTACCTTCCTGGATGAGGTCGGCATGCGCAAGACCATAACCCAGGTACTGACGGGCAATGGACACCACCAGACGCAAATGCGACATGATGAGCTGACGCGCCGCTTCGAGGTCGGACTGGTCGCGCAAGCGGCGGCCAAGATCAATTTCCTGCTCGGCCGTGAGCATGGGCAGACGGTTGACGGCACTGATGTACGCCTCGATGGTGCCGAGGGCGCCTGGATTCGAGATTGCCATGGCCAGCGACGCTGCGCCGGGAGCCAGGGTATGCGAACTGTGTGTCATAAGTGTGTTTTCTTACCTGAAAAAGGGTACGTTGTTATCTTAGCACTCAATGAAGACGAGTGCTAATAGATCATGAAAATACCTTTTCAATCAATTACTTCCTGCTGGATTGTAAGACACCGTACCGGCTAAAAAGTTCACTCGGCGGCCAGCTTGCCCACCGCCCGGGCCGGCTGTGCCAAAATCACATCCAACACTGTAACCGGAGACGCTCATCATGCGTATCAAGCACCTTGCCGTATCCTCTGTTTTACTGGCCGCACTGGCCGTCTTGCCAGCCCAGGCCCAGGTCAAAATCGGGGTGGTCACGTCGGCCACGGGCCCGACAGCCATGATCGGCATTCCCCAGCGCAACACCGTGCCCTTGCTGCCCAAGGAACTGGGCGGCCTTGCCGTTGACTACATATCCCTGGATGACGCCAGTGACACCACACAAACCGTCACCACGATCCGCAAACTGATCACTGAAGAAAAGGTCGATGCGATCATCGGGCCAACAGGCTCGCCGAACGTCATGGCCACATTGCAATTCGTCGCTGAATCCGGCACACCCATGCTGGCACCGGTTGGCACGGCGGCCGTCGTGCTGCCCATGACACCCGAAAAGAAATGGGTCTTCAAACCCACCCAGAACGATGACATCATTGCCAGGGCACTGGTGGATCACATGGTGTCAACCGGCGTCAAAACCCTGGGCTTCATCGGTTTCAACGATGCCTACGGCGAAAACTGGCTGAAGGTGATCACGGAACTGACCGAAAAAGCCGGCATCAAGCTGGCACCGGTTGAACGCTACCAGCGCTCCGACAGCTCGGTCACCGGCCAGGCTTTGAAACTGCTGGCCGCCAAACCCGATGCCGTTCTGGTGGCCGGCACCGGCACTGCCGCCGCACTGCCCCAGATCACACTGACCAAACAAGGTTACAAGGGTCAGTTCTATCAAACCCACGGTGCTGCCCTGCCCGCGTTCCTGAAACTGGGTGGCAAAGAAGTTGAAGGCACCATTCTGGCGGCCAGCCTGATGCTGGTGCTACCGGAAATTGACGACACCAACCCGTCAAAACCTATTGCACAAGACTACATCAACCGTTATCAGGCCATGTACAACGAGCCACCCGCCACCTTCGGTGCCAATGTGCTTGATGCCGCCCTGTTGCTCGACAACGCCATTCCCGAAGCCGCAAAGGTGGCCCAACCCGGCACGGCGGAATTCCGCAAGGCACTGCGCGACGCCCTGGAAAAAACCCGTGAACTGGTCGGCACGCAAGGCGTGTACAACATGACGCCGGAAGACCACAGCGGCTTTGACGAGCGCGGCCGTGTCCTGATCACCGTGAAAGACGGGCAGTGGCGTCTTTTGAAATAAGACCCTGGCCGTCTGTCGGGCGTGCGCCTTGGGTGATCACCCTGCCTGAACCGAGGCCAGGCGCTCGGCATGGAAGGCCAGGTGGTCTTCCATGAACGTGGAAATGAAGTAGTACCCATGGTCGTAGCCTTCATGCCGGCGCAACACCAGCGGCTGCCCAGCCTGGGCGCAGGCCGCTTCGAACAGGTGCGGGTGCAGTTGTGCGTCCAGAAAGTTGTCGGCCAGGCCCTGATCCACCAGAATACCCTGCGGGAAAGGGCAGGACATGCGCTCCATGAGCAAGGTAGCATCGTGTTCGGCCCACACTTGGCGGTCAGGCCCCAGATAGCCACCGAAGGCTTTTTCACCCCAGGGGCAGCGTGACGGTGCCGCGATCGGAGCAAACGCAGAGACTGAACGGAAACGGTCAGGGTGGCGCAAGGCCAGCACCAGCGCACCATGCCCGCCCATGGAGTGCCCGAAAATACCCACACGACGTGCATCACCCGGAAACCGGGCCAGCACACCAGGCAACAATTCCTGCATGATCCAGCTTTCCATGCGGTAGTGCGTACGCCACGGTTCCTGCACGGCATCCAGATAAAAACCGGCCCCCGTACCGAAATCCCAGTGATCGTCCTCGCCCGGCACGCCGGCACCGCGCGGGCTGGTGTCGGGCGCAATCAGCAGCATGCCGTACTGCGCCGCCAGGCGCTGTGCCCCGCCTTTGATCATGAAGGTCTCTTCTGTGCACGTAAGCCCGGCCAGGTACATCAGAACCGGTACCGGACCTTCGGCCGCCTGGGGTGGCACATACACGGAAAACCGCATGGGCAAGCCGATGACCGAAGAATCGTGCACGCAGAAACGTTGCACACCCTGAAAACAGCGGTGTTCGCTGAGTACCTGAAAATTATCTAAAGCCACGGCCGGGCTCCCCTGAAAAATGAACTGCATGAACAGGCTGCATGCTGAACCCCGTGACGGGGCCTGCACACACGGGCGATGGTATACGAAAGCCTGCAGCGACGCAGCCATGAAGCACACGAACACGCCACCTGATCCGCTCAGTATTCCGAAGCTTTGCCCGTGAAAACCACGCCGGCGCGCAGCATCATGTAGGCAAACCGGTCGACCAGACGGCCCCACCAGGAACGGCGTCGCAAATGCTCGGGCGTAACACGCACGGCGTGTCGCACCATTTCGGCCTCAAGGGCATCGCGCAACCCGGCGGCAAAAGCGGCATTGTGAACATACACATTGGCTTCCCGGGCCAGCAGCAGACTGAAGGGGTCCATGTTGGCCGAACCCACCATGGCGTAGTCATCGATCACTGCCACCTTGGCATGCAAATAACTGGCCATGTATTCGTACAGTTCAATGCCGTTTTGCAAAAGCGCATCGTAGGTATAACGGCACGCCCGGTACTGCATGGGGTATTCCGATCGGCCCTGCAACAACAGGCGCACACGCACACCACGGCGAGCCGCATCGATCAGGGCACCACGCAGGCGGCGCCCGGGGAAAAAATACGCATTGGCCACCAGAACACCGCTACGCGCCTGGGCCAGGGTATTCAGGTAAGCATCCTCGATGGTCTGGCGGTAACGCAGGTTGTCGCGCAACAGCAGCACGGCACGGCACCCTGGCTCAAACACCGGCTGCTCGGGCAGCGTACGCTGTTTCATCCAGTCGCGCACACGCCTGAGCTTGTCGTAGAACGGTGTCCAGTCATCGGTACGGCGCCAGGACATACGCAACCAGAGCGCACGCTGCACACGCAGAACATCTCTCACGATCGGGCCCTCAAGCCGAACCGCAAAATCGAAACGGGGGTGCGCGCCCGGCCCCTCGTCGGGAATATCGACGTAGTCATCAAGCACATTGATGCCGCCGATGAAAGCCACCGCACGATCGACCACGAGGGTTTTACGGTGCAGACGGCGCAGTCGTTGCAAGGTCAGCCGAACATGCCCCAGGCCGCGCGGTTCGCGCCGGTACACCCTGAAGAGCGCCCCCATGGCCCGAAAACGCTGCTCAAGGTGTTCAACCTGTGCGGCGCTGCCAAAGCCATCGACCACGACACGCACCCGGACACCCCGCCGGCATGCCCGGGCAAGATGATCCAGAATGCATTCACCCGTGACATCCAGATTGAAAATATAGGTTTCAAGATGCACCGCATGACGAGCCTGATCAATGGCTCTGCAGACGGCCGGAAAAAAAGCGCCTCCGTTCTGCAGCAACTCGATACGGTTGCCGTCCGTCCAGTGCAGATCAAGGTCGAGCCCGGCCATTACAACGCCATCAAACGGGCAATGGCCTTGAACAGGGAGGATGCTGGATCGGCCAACTGGAAAAGCACACTGAAATGATTCGTTTGCGGGGGAAACAGCAGATCGACCTGACCACCACGAGCCTGCAAGGCCTGGCCGTACAACAGGCTCTGACGCCGGAACTCGGCGGTTTCAAGCCCCCCGCACGCCAGCACGACCGGACAAGGCTGCGATGGCACATGAAATACCGGGCTGTTCGCCTGGGCACTTTGGGGTGTCAGGTTGAGCCAGTCATTGATGTGAGTGTGCATCAGCGGCCTAAGGTCGAACAGACCGCTGATGGCACTGGCGCTGTGTAGCAGTGGTTGTGACACACCAAACTGCAACGGCCAGTCGGGCGCCAGCAACATACCGGTCAGTTGTCCGCCGGCCGAATGGCCACAGACATGAATACGGGCAGGATCACCGTTGAAGCGGGCTACATGGCGGTGAACCCACGCCAGCGCCCTGCGGCACTGGAGGGTGATCTGGTCAAGGCTGACAGCAGGTGCCAACGCATAATTCACGACCACAACGGTTGCACCGGCCTTCAGGAAAGCGGGCGTAACAAAATGACTGTCGCTACTGGACAACGCGCGCCAATAGCCCCCGTGAATGAACACAAACACCGGTGCCCCTGGCTGGGCCGCCGGAAAAATGTCCAGCGTTTCGTCGGGATGCGGGCCATAGGGCTCACCGGTGTGTACACCGAATTGTGCACGCACCTGCGCACTGGCCTGCGCATACTGCGCGATCAGGTGCGCACTGTCTGGAACCGCCGCCCGGGCATTGTACTGACGATCGAGTTCCTCGATGCTGTAGCCAGCCGGGTTGTAGTCAACAAACAAGGGAGTAGACATGGCAGCGTATTCAGACCGGTGAATGAATCGAGTGATGTGCATCACCCTACACGTGGATTCAGGGCAACTCAAGCTCGGCAAACAGCGGAGCGTGATCTGACAGCACCCGCCAGGGCTGACCCTGCAACACTTTGGCTTTGCGCACGGCAAAGCCGCGCTGATAAATGCGATCAAGGCGCAACCAGGGAAAGACGGCAGGAAACGTTCGCGGCGGCGGGGTCAAACGCGCGCCCCCTTCCAGACCGAGCTCATGCACCGGACCGGCTACCCACGGCCTGGGCCCACGGCCCGCCGTTCGTAACGAAGTGCGCAAACGTGCCACAGGCCCACGGGCAAACAAGGAGGCAGGATCGGCATGGGGCGCCACGGAAAATACTTCGTAAAGCCCAAGTTGCTTTACAAACAGGGGGGCCAGACGATTGGTCCAGTCGTTGAAGTCACCCGCGATCAGTACGGGTTCATCGGTTGGCACCAGTCGCTGGATACGCTGCACCAGCGCAGCCACCTGACGGGCACGGCCACCGGCAAACAACCCCAGGTGCACCACCATGCAGTGCACCGGCACACCCCGGATGTCGATGACGGCATGCAGCAAACCGCGCTGCTCCAGCCGGTGATCGGAGATGTCCTCGTTTTCGTAGGAAAGTATGGGAAACCGGGACAACAGGGCATTGCCGTGATCGGTACGGGTGCGAACCGCATTACGCCCGTACGCCACGTGCATGCCCAGCGCCGCACCCAGGGATTCATGCTGGGCGTCGAGACTGAAACGGCGCTCGTTGCGCCCTTGCACTTCCTGGAGGAAGAGCAAGTCGGGCTGCACCCCGTACAAACCAAGCCGCAAGGCCTCAAGGGATTCACGGCCGCCGGTTGCCGAACGGCCCTTGTGAATGTTGTAGCTGACGACCCGGAGGATGGACACGGTCGGCTCGGTGTGCGTCAGATACCTTACTTGACGTCAGGTGACGGATTGCGCAGACGGATGTGCAATTCGCGCAACTGTTTTTCATCGACGGTGGACGGCGCCTGCGTGAGCAGACACTGTGCTCGCTGGGTTTTGGGGAAGGCGATGACATCGCGAATGGATTCGGCACCTGCCATCATGGTGATCATGCGGTCAAGACCGAACGCAATACCACCGTGGGGCGGTGCACCATACTGCAGGGCATCAAGCAGGAAGCCGAATTTCTCGGCGGCTTCTTCAGCACCGATATTCAGGGCACGGAACACCTTGCTTTGTACATCGGCACGGTGGATACGCACCGAACCGCCACCCATTTCCCAACCGTTCAGTACAAGATCGTAGGCCTTGGCCAATGCCTTGGAGGGATCGGTTTCGAGGAGATCTTCATGACCGTCTTTGGGGCTGGTGAAGGGGTGGTGCGCAGCAAAGTAGCGGCCTTCACTTTCATCGAATTCGAACATGGGGAAATCGATGACCCACAGCGGTTGCCAGCCGGGCTCGAACAAGCCGGTGGATTTGCCGAATTCGCTGTGACCGATCTTGACGCGCAGCGCACCAATGGCATCGTTGACGACTTTGGCTTTGTCGGCACCGAAGAAAATGAGGTCACCACTGCAGGCGCCCGTACGTTCGATGAGCGCTTTCAGGGCGTTCGGGTGAATGTTCTTGACGATGGGCGACTGCAGGCCTTCAGGGATGGCCGCGGCATCGTTGACTTTGATGTACGCCAAGCCCTTGGCACCGTAAATGGCGACAAACTTGGTGTAGTCGTCGATTTCACTGCGGCTCATGGCAGCGCCACCTGGCACGCGCAGGGCCACGACACGGCTGGCGGGGTCGTTGGCGGGTGCGGAAAACACCTTGAAATCGACATCGCGCATGAGATCGTCGACATCGACGAATTCGAGCTTGACGCGCAGATCGGGCTTGTCGGAACCGAAGCGGCGCATGGCTTCGTCCCAGGTCATGGTGGGGAAAGTAGCCGGCAGGTCAACCTGTTTTACCGTGCTGAACACATGGCGCACCATGCCTTCGAAAATTTCACGGATCTGCTCTTCGTTCAGGAACGATGTTTCGCAATCGATCTGGGTGAATTCAGGCTGACGATCGGCGCGCAGGTCTTCGTCGCGGAAGCACTTGGTGATCTGGTAGTAGCGGTCGAAACCGGACACCATCAGCATTTGCTTGAACAACTGGGGCGACTGGGGCAATGCGAAAAAGTGACCATCGTTCACACGTGAAGGCACGAGGTAATCACGTGCGCCTTCTGGCGTGCTTTTGGTGAGCATGGGCGTTTCGATGTCGATGAAGCCCAGTGCGTCGAGGTATTTGCGCACTTCAATGGACACCCGGTAGCGCAGCATGAGATTGTTCTGCATCTGGGGACGACGCAGGTCAAGCACGCGGTGCGTGAGGCGGGTGGTTTCTGACAGGTTGTCGTCGTCGAGCTGGAAAGGCGGCGTGACCGAAGGGTTCAACACTTCGAGCTCGCGGCACAACACTTCGACTTCACCGGATTTCAGTTCAGTATTGGCAGTGCCTGCCGGACGCAGGCGCACCAGGCCTGTGATGCGTACACAGTATTCGTTGCGGATATCTTCAGCGATGGCGAACGCCGTTTCGTTATCGGGATCGACAACGATCTGGGCCAGGCCGGCACGGTCGCGCAGGTCGATGAAGATGACGCCCCCGTGGTCGCGGCGACGATGAACCCAGCCAAACAAAGTGACTGTCTGGTCAAGGTGTTGTTTACTGACCTCGCCGGTATAGCAGGTACGCATCAGGAATTACTCCAGTAAGAGGTTGTTCTTCGATTCAATGTTTGGAAACAGCGCCGTTCTGGCCGGGCGCTGCCGTGTTCTGTTCAGTGGCCTTGTTCTGCCCGATGCCGGCACCCACCGGGCCGGGCGCCACGACCCCCATGGACACGACATATTTCAGCGCGGCATCGACGGTGATATCAAGCACCTGAACATCACTGCGCGGTACCATGAGAAAAAAGCCCGAGGTCGGGTTGGGGGTTGTAGGAACATAAATACTGACGTATTCGCCCCCAAGACGCTGTGCGATCTCGCCGGCGGGTGCACCGGTGATGAAGGCGATGGTCCAGGCCCCCGGACGCGGGTACTGCACCAGCACCGCTTCACGAAAGGCCTGACCCTGGGGAGCCAGCACAGTATCACTGACCTGTTTGACTGAATTATAAATGGAGCGCACCAGGGGAATGCGCCCCAGCAGACGTTCCCAGCGACTGACAACCGCCTGACCAATGAAATTGGCCGCCAGGATACCGGTTGTGAAAATAGCCGCGAGCACGACCACCAGCTGAAAACCCGGAATACGGTAGCCAAAAAGCGACTGTGACGACAGGAACTCGGGGACGAAACTTTCGAGGGTGCCAATGAGCACCCCCAGAACCCAGACCGTGATGACCAGGGGGATCCAGATCAGCAGACCGGTAACGAAATAGCGCTTGAAAAAACGCATGTCAGGCCGGGCGCGGGACGGTGCAGGGTTGCGGCATCAGCTGCCGGCCGCAGGCGCTGGGGCCGGCGTGGGCGAGGACGAAGCCGTCGCACTGCCGGCATCGGACGCACCAGCTGCACTGCCCGCAGACCCCGATGACTTATTGCGGAAATCAGTGACGTACCAACCCGAACCCTTGAGCTGGAAACCGGCGGCCGTAACCTGCTTGGCATAGCTGGATGAGCCGCACTCGGGACACTGGGTCAGTACCGGATCGGAAATTTTCTGAAGGACATCTTGCTGATGACCGCAAGCGTCGCACTTGTATGCATAAATGGGCACGATGTCACCTTAAAAGCAAAATACATAACTGAAGGAAGCGATTTTAACCCGCTTACAACAGAAACATGACAGCCGCCACAAGCGTGGGTACGGAAGCGGCTGCCAGCAGATTCAGAGGTGAAATGGCACCATCGGGAAAACAGTTTTTCAGAATGGAAAACCCGGCCGGGTTGGGTGCATTCGCAATAACAGTCAGGCCGCCGCCCGTAACGGCACCGGCAACCAGCATGTACTTCCAGGCTTCGTTGGTGCCTTCCACCAGCGAACCCAGGTAGGTCAGTGCGGCATTGTCGGTAATGGCCGTAAGGAACGTGGCACCCCAGTACAGAACCGTGGGCGACAAGCCGGCAAGAAGATCCTGCAGCCACCATTTTTGCAAGCCACCCAGAAGCACCAGGCCCGCCAGGAAAAAACCGACCATGAGCCCTTCACGAATGAGCAAACGACTTTGATGCTGAGGGTAGGCTTCGGCATAGCCAATGAACAGCATCATGAAGCCCAGGAAGACGATCGGGTGATGGGCGGCCAAAACGACACCCACCAGAAAAACAAGATGAATACCGATAACGGACCACGGTACCGGAGGACGCGCTTGTTCGCCGGTGGAGTCGGAACCACCCGCGCCACCCAGGGTGCCGTCAAGCAGGTAACGACGGCAGATCACGGTGAGCACTGCGGCATTGATGACAACGGCAATGGCCGCACGCCAGCCAAAATTGGCCGCCATGTAAGCGGTATCCCAATTGAAGGTCTGGGCCACCATCAGTACCGGCGGCGCAGCATACGCGGTCAGCACACCGCCGATCGACACGTTCACGAACAGAACACCCAGCGTCATGTACTTGAAACCCGCCTGCCCGGGCCTGCGGAAATAAGCCTCGCGCAGCAGCAGGGCGGCAAGCGTCATGGCAGCCGGCTCGGTGATGAACGAGCCGGCCAGCGGCACAAACGACAAGGTGACGAAAAACATGGCCAGTTCGTTGCGAATTGGCAAGGCACGCGCCAGCAGCTTGACCAGCGTATTCACCAATTCAAGAATGGGGCGACTGGCGGCCACTACCATGATCACGAATACAAACGCGGGTTCCGTGAAATTGCGGGAGTCGATATAACCCACGGTTTCCTCGACCCCGGCCAACAGGGCCATGGCCACCAACAGCACACAGGCCCACACCCCGAATACCGCTTCAACTTCCGACAGCATGTGCCACAAACCGTGATGCGGCCCACCACGATTGGCAAGACGGGCAAACACCGGCACGGAAAATGTATGAATGATGGCCAGGGCGAACAGAGCGGTTGCCAGGTATTCCAGGGCTGGATTCATTGGAAGGATTTCCTCAGGAGGGAAGGACAACGGTACCGGCCAATGCAGCAACCAGCATCAGCACACCAACCTGCATGTTAGAGCGGAACAACATGAAGTTGCGATCCGGACGTGCAAGACTGAAAACACACATTTGCCAGATGAAATGAATGGCAATGGCCGCCAGCACAACGTAGTAAGGCCAGTGCATGTTCATGCCCAGGCCTGCATACAACCACAATGCAATTGTGGCGATGTAAAAACCGCTGATCCAGAGCTTGCCCTTGTCGGCAAAGCGCATGGCAGTGGAATGCAGCCCCAGTTTGAGATCGTCGCGCACATCGACATAAGCGTAGATGGAGTCATAACCCACCTGCCAGAGCACAGCCCCCAGCCACATGGCAATCGCGGCCAGAGGGACCGTATTCTGGGTATCAGACCAGGCCATCAGCATGCCCCAGTTAAAGCCGATACCCAGCACCACCTGGGGCCAGTAGGTGAAGCGCTTGCACAAGGGATAAATGATCACAATCGGCAAGAGGGCCACCGCCAGCCAGCGGCTGTAGGGGTTCAGGGCCAGCAACAGCACGGCACACACCAGCAACTGCGCCACCACGAACCAGAGCGCCTGGCGCAAGGTGATCTGGCCGCTGGTGAGCGGCCTGAAGCGGGTGCGTTCAACTTTGCTGTCGATATCGCGGTCGAAAATGTCGTTGAAACAACACCCGACCCCGCGCATGATCAGGGCACCCAGGGAAAAAATGATCAGCCGCCACAGCGTGGGCAGGCCGTCGGCGGCCTGCACGAGCGCGGCCAGGGTCGGAAGCAGGGTGAGCCAGGTGCCAACCGGCCGGTCAAGACGACACAAACGGGCATACGGCCCCCAGGACCGGGGCAGCCAGCGCTCGACCCAGTCGTCGGGTCGCATATCAGCCAGGTCGGGGACATCGGCGGCCCGTTCGGGCAGCGCTTTGGCCACCCGTTCATGAGCCGGTTTCAAAGAAGATTTTTGGGACATACGGAAGACTGCAGGAAAAATCAGCAGACTTCCTTGAGCAACTGCCCGAGAACAGCAATGCCCTGACGGATTTTATCTTCGGAGACCGTGACAAAACTGAGGCGCAGCGTGTTGGGCTTGGCATGACCACCCGCGTAGAAGGGCTCACCTGGCACGAAAGCCACGTTGCGCTCGATGGCCTTGGCCAGCAACTGCGTGGAATCAACGTGTTCAGGCAAGGTGACCCAGATGAACATGCCGCCTTCGGGGCGTGTCCAGGAAGCCGACGACGGAAAGTGTTCGTCCATAGCTTCGAGCATGAAGCCACATTGTTCTTTGTAGAGATCGCGCACTTTGGGCAGGTGCGTTGCAAGGAAACCGTCTTTGACGGTTTCATAGACCGCCATTTGCGTGAGCGTGGCCGTATGGAGATCGGTGGCCTGCTTGATTTGCACCAGTTTGGCAATGATGGGGCGCGGTGCCACGATATAACCCAGGCGCAGGCCGGGTGCCAGCACCTTGGAGAAAGAACCCAGACGGATGACCGTGGCGCCAGCCTTGCGACCCAGACCCAGCACGCTGGGCTGCTCGGAGCCTGCGTAGCGCAGTTCACCGTAGGGGTCGTCTTCGACAATGGGTAGACCCAGTTCGGCACAACGCTGAACCAGTGCCTGGCGACGGGCGAGATCAAGCGTGAGCCCGGTGGGGTTCTGAAAGTTGGGCAATACGTAAATGAAACGGGCGCCATCAGCGCGTTCGGCCGTGATGCTTTCAGGGATCAGGCCGCCGGCATCGGTGGGCACTGCTTCGTACTGGGGCTGGAACATGGAAAACGACTGCAGGGCACCCAGGTAGCTGGGAGCTTCCACCAGCACTTTGCTGCCCGGATCGATGAACAGTTTGCCAAGCATGTCGAGGGCCTGCTGCGAGCCGGACACGATCAGGATTTCATCGGGGGAAACGTCGTCGGCGCCATGGCGCTTGAGGTCGTTGGCCACCCAGGCGCGCAGGGGCGCATAGCCTTCGGTGGGGCCATACTGAAGCGCCGACATGCCATTGGTTTCAAGCACACGGTTGAAGGCGTTCTGGATAACCTGTACCGGAAACCCCTTGGGCGATGGCAAGCCACCCGCGAACGAAATGATTTCCGGGCGCTCGGTGACCTTGAGAATTTCCCGGATGGCCGAGCTGGTCAGTTGCTGGGCGCGCTGGGAAAACGTGTATGTACGGGTAGCAGAGTCCATGATGCAGTAAGTATCCGGTAAAGAGCAGAAGGATAAACCAGAACTCTACTCGATAACGGCAAGTTATGCGATTCCCGCGACGGGACAACGGGCACACCTGAACGCCCGGGAACCCGTATCAGCGCAAAACAAGCCGGCCAGCCCGCACGGATCACAACGGAAATCAGGTAAAATTTTACCCCCTGTTTTCGCACAACCAAGGTGTACGCCGAATGGCCTTGCCCTTAACCGAACACGGAGTGGTCGTGCATCATGCGCCTGACTGAGCCACTCATTGATCGCCTGGCCGAACACGGCTGGGCCAGCTGCGACACACTCATCCCTTGCGCATTGCGCGACCAACTCTACACCACCGCCCACACCCTGTGGGACACCGGCCACTTCCATCAAGCCGCCATCGGCCGGGGCCTGACCCAAACCAGCAACACCACCCTGCGCGGCGATGCCATTTGCTGGCTCGACCGGCACACGGCTTTCCCCCCCACCGAAAACACCGTCACCCAGCACTTCCTCGACTGGACCGACACGCTGCGCCACGACCTGAACCAGGCCCTGTACCTGGGCCTGAACAACGCTGAATTTCACTTTGCCCGTTATCCGGCCGGCGCAGGCTATACCACCCACATCGACCAGCACCGCGATGCACCGCAACGCCGCATTTCGCTGGTGCTGTACCTGAACCCCGAGTGGCACACTCAAGACCACGGCGAACTGATCATGTACAAGCCCGACAACCCGGCACACGTACTTGAAAGCCTGTTGCCCATGCCGGGACGCCTGGTGATCTTCCGCAGTGATCTCATGCCCCACGAAGTTGCCCCTTGCCTGCGTACGCGCTGGAGCCTGACCGGCTGGTTCCGCACCGATCACGGGGTGTTCTAGCCGTCCCCGGGCCTGGGCTCGCTGGCGGCAAACCGGTCGCAGCAACCTCTTTTTTGATGTCACTTTCTTGACAGTCACACCGTTTAGCCTGTAACTTGTACGAACAAGCGTATAGGTAGGAATCCGGACGCACACCGAATCGTCCTGCAACGCAACGAAAAAGAACATGCAGCACGGAGACACGGCCACATGCGCAGTCATGCACACATACCGGGAAATGCCAAACATGCACAGGTTGCACGCGCTCTGCTGGCCGGTATAGATCGCGGCACCTACCCGCTCGATTCCCTGCTGCCTTCGGAAAGCGAATTGGCCACCGCCTTTGGCGTCAGCCGCCAGACCATACGGGCAGCATTGCGCACGCTGCGAGAACTGGGCATTGTTGAAGGACACCAAGGGGTTGGAAGCTTCGTGCGCGCCACCCGGCCCAGCACGCGCTACGCCTACTCATTCGACACCCCCAACGACCTGCAACAGTACGCCACAACCACCCAGGTACGTGTTCTCGGGCATCGGGAAATCGTGGTACAGGGCGCGCTGGCCAAGCGACTGGAGCGTCGTGAAGGTGAGCGTTGGTGGGAAATCAGCACCTTGCGTACAGCCTCCGATGGTGCGCCCGTGGCCGCCTCACGCATCCTGATCCCCTATGCCTTCGCACCGCTGCTCGACACCCTGCATGCAACGCGCGAACCCCTGTTTGCGCTGATCCAGTCCGAAATGGGGCATCCGATCACGGAAATCTGGCAGAACATCATGGCCACGTCCATCAGCACCGCCGACGCCGCCTTGCTGAACGTGCCTGAAAACAGCCCGGGCCTGCAGATTGAACGACGCTATTTCGGACGCAACGGCGAACTGCTGGAAGTGTCTGAATCCGTTCACCCGGCCAACACCTTCAACTACGCCATGCGCATGCGCCTGACGGCCGCAGACAGCGCCTGACCCCCAGGAAAACAGCACCCCATGTTCGATACCCTGCTTAAAGACCTTCGGGTTCTCGACCTCACACAAAACGTGGCCGGCCCGTTCTGCACCCAGATTCTGGGTGACCTGGGCGCCGAGATCATCAAGATCGAGCGCCCGGGCACCGGTGATGACACCCGGGCCTGGCGCCCGCCGGAACTGGATGGCCACTCGTCCACGTTCCTGGCCCTGAATCGCAACAAACGCAGTATCTGCATTGATCTGGCCACGCCGGAAGGCCAGGACCTCGTGCGGCGCCTGGCCCAATCGGCCGACGTGGTTGTTCACTCAATGAAACCCGGCAGCGCCGAGAAAATGGGTCTGGGTTCAGACACCCTGCGCGCCTTGAATCCACGCCTGGTGTACTGCGCCATCAGTGCCTTCGGAGAAACCGGCCCCCTGGCCAGCCTGCCTGGCTACGATCCGCTCATGCAGGCGTTCTCGGGCATCATGAGCGTTACCGGCAATGAAGGCGACGACCCCGTACGCGTCAGTGTGTCACTGATCGACATGGGCACCGGCATGTGGTCTGCCCTGGGCATTCTGGCCGCCATCATGGCGCGCCAGACCTCCGGCGAAGGCGCGGTGGTCAGTGCCAGCCTGCTTGAAACCGGCTTGTCATGGATGACCGTCTTTGTGGCAGGCTACCTGGCCTCCGGTCAATTGCCCCGCAAAATGGGTTCGGCCATGAGCATGGCAGCCCCCTACGAACTGTTCAAGACCGAGGACGGTTACGTGTTCATTGCCGCCGGCAATGACCGCCTGTTCGCCAAAGTCTGTGCCGCACTGAAGTGCCCCGAACTGTGCAGCGACCCCCGTTTTGCCACCAACGCCGACCGGGTCCGCAACCGCGATGCCCTGAAACAGACGCTGACCACACACACACAAACCTGGCACTCCGTGGATCTGGCCAACGCACTGCGCCGCGAAGGTGCACCCTGCAGCGAACTGAACACCATTGATCAGGCACTGGATCATGAACAGGTGAAGGTGTCGGGCATGGTTACCCCCCTGCCGTCTGACCATGCACCCAACCTGCGCGTTGTCGGGTTGCCCCTGCGCATGAATGGCGAACGGGTTGGTCAGCACCAGCCTCCGCCCCTGCTGGGCGCCGACACCGACGCTATTCTGGCCGGCCTCGGGCTGCAACCCCAGGAACTGACTGAACTCAGAACACGTGGCATCACGGGTTGATGCGATTTTCTCAAGGACACTTCACCATGACGTACGAAACCCTGTTGCTTGACTACACCGAGGCCGATCGCCAGATCGCCATTGTCCGGCTGAATCGTCCGGATGTCATGAACGCCATGAACACCCGCATGTTCCATGAAATGCTACTGGTGCAACGCGCACTGAAGGACAACGATGCGCTGCGTTGTGTGGTACTGACCGGCAGCGGCAGCAAGGCCTTCTGCGCCGGCGGCGACCTGAAAGAACGCAATGGCATGAGCGACGACACCTGGCGCAAGCAGCACGATCTCATCGAAGAGGCCTTCCTGGGCTTCAAGAATTTCCCGCTGCCCCTGATTGCCGCTGTGGAAGGTCATGCGCACGGCGGTGGGTTCGAGCTGGCCCTGATGTGCGATTTCATCATCGCTTCGGAAACGGCACGACTTTCAGTGCCTGAAGTGACCCGCGGCATCATGCCCGGTGGCGGGGGCATCCAGAACCTGGTGCGAGCGGCCGGTGCGCGCCGCGCCAAGCAATGGATCCTGACCGGTGCAGCGATGCAGGCACAGCAGGCCCTCGACTGGAACATCGTGAACGAGGTCACCCCGGCCGGGCAGGCCCTGGACCGTGCACTGGCCATCGCACAGCAGATCACACGCAATGCCCCGATGTCAGTGCGTTACGCCAAAATGGCCGCCGACAAAGGCGGCGAAGTCGATTTCCATACCGGCTATGCCATGGACATTGCCGCCTACAACATTCTGGTGTCGTCCGAAGACCGTCTTGAAGGCGTGCGTGCCTTCAACGAAAAGCGTGCACCCCGCTGGATGAACCGTTGAGAGCCGCCATGCCAGGTACTGACACCCTCGTCCAGTTCATCCATACGCCGCACGCACGCCTGAATCGCCCGCTGCTGAGGGAACGGGCGGTACGCTACCTGATCGACACGCTGGCGGTCACGGTGGCCGGCTCCACCGAGCCGGCGGTGGCAACGCTGCTGGACAACTACGCTACCCTCCAGATGAACGGCACCCCCCTGCCCTGGACAGCCCGAACCCTGTCAACGGACGATGCCTGCCTGGTCTTCGGCACCGCATCGCATGTGCTCGATTACGACGATGTCAGCATGCTGGCCGTGTGCCACCCCAGCGCACCCATCGTGACCGCACTGAACAGCCTGGCGCACCTGAAACCGATGTCGGGGGCCGAACTGGTCGATGCCTTCATTGTGGGCACCGAAGTGCTGATCCGCACCGGCCAGGCCATGGGGTTTCGCCACTACGAACTCGGTTTTCACGCAACGGCCACACTTGGCGCCCTGGGGGCCGCCGCCTGCAGCGCCCGGGTGCTGGGCCTGACGGCCGCACAAACACGGCATGCCTTGTCGATCGCAGCCAGCCAGTCGGCCGGCCTGCGCAAGAACTTTGGCAGCATGGTGAAGTCATTGCATGTAGGCCTGGCCGCCAGCCATGGCCTGCAAGCCGCCCGCCTGGCCCAGGCCGGCGTGGAAGGCTCGCACGAGGCCTTCATGAACGGTGGCTGGCTGCACGCCTACTCGGGCGGCGAAACCGACCGCTGGCCCGACGACTTTCAGCCAGGCAACCCAACCGCCATTGAAGAAACCGGGTTTGAGCAAAAACGCTTTCCCTGCTGCTACATGACCCACAAGATCATCACAGCGGCACTGGCCCTGAAAACGCACCATGGCCTGACACTGGACACCATTGAGCAGATCGATGTCCAGTTGTGCAAGGGCGGCACAACCCCCCTGATCCACCCACGCCCGACCACGGGCCTGCACGCCAAATTCAGCGCGCCCTACACCGTGCTGGCTGCGCTGGCCGATGGCCGGGTCAATCTGGCCAGTTTTGAAGAGGGTGCCGTGATGCGCCCCGAGATTCAGGCACGTCTGGATGATGTCAGGGTGGGCGAAGACACCGCCCCCCTGGCCCACGGCAACGATGTGGGCAAAGCACCCGCCACCGTCACGGTGCAGACCCGCGATGGCCACACCCTGTCGCACACCGTCGTGGCTTCGCCAGGCTCACCCGATGATCCACTGAGCGATGCCGATCTGGCCATCAAATGGGCCGACTGCCTGCGCCACACCCGGCCGGACCTGACGCCCGCAACGACCCACACCCTGTTTGCAACAGGCCTTGACCTTGACAACGTGGCCGATGCAGGCCGCTGGCTCAGGCTGGAAACGCCCTGACCACCACTGCGCGGGCCTCTTGAAACACCCGCGCGCACGACGACAAACGCCCTCACCCAAACCCAGGAGACAACCATGAAACTACAGCGCCGCACCCTTCTTTCCGCCGCACTGGGCGCCTCGCTCATGCTGGCTGCCCATCTGCCCGCCTACAGCGCAGAACAGGCCACCATCCGTATCGCCTACAACCTGCCCAAAAACCATGCAACCGGTTTCTATTTCGAAACGCTTGCCAAGGAAATCGAGGCACGCACTGCCAAAACCTCGTTGCAACTCAAGGCGCGCACGTTCCCGAACGGCCAGCTTTTCAACGATACCCAGTTGCCGGATGCCGTCAGTACCGGTGCCGCCGAAATCGGCCAGATGAACATTGGTTTCATGAACGGCCCGGGCACCGAACCCCTGCGCGTCTGGGGTCTGCCCTTCCTGTACAACTCCTGGGAAGCGCTGTGGGCCACCGAAGACAACCCGACGTTCAAAGGCGTGTTCAATACCCAGTTTGAAAAATTCGGCATGCACATGCTGAGTTGGGTGCAATATGGCCTGGTCGAGTTTTACGCCAGCAAACCCATCAAATTGCCGGCCGACATGAAAGGCCTGCGCATGCGTGCCTTCGGTGTGGACACCAGCATGCTGATCCGCGACCTGGGCGGCTCACCTGTCAGTCTGAGTTCACAGGAAATGTTCCAAGCCGTGCAACGTGGCACGATCGACGGTTTCATCACCGGCCCCACATCGGTCTATTCCCGCAAACTGTACGAAGTCACCAAATACGGCACCAACCTGGGCATCAACTACCTTTCGTTCATGGCCACGGCCAACCTGGACTGGTGGAAGAAACTGCCGGCTGACACGCGCGCTGCCGTTGTGGAAGCCGCCGATGTTGCCCAGAAAGCCGCCCGTGAACGCGCCAAAGTGGATGACCAGGACGCCAAGGACAAGCTGACCGCCAAAGGCGTGGTGGCCTACAACCCCACGCCGGCCGACTTCCAGCAATGGGTCGATGCCTCGAAAGACTTGTATGAAAACTACAAGAAACAAGCCGGTCCGCAAGGCGAGGAACTGCTGGCCATCATTTCGGCTGCCAACAAGCAGTTCGCCCCCAAGTAACCATCTGAACGGGCCCCCAAGGAGCTACGCATGAATCTCTGGAGAAACAGCCTGACGGCGCTTAACCGGATTGTGGTCGGTATCGGTCTGGTCGCATTGGGCATACTGCCTTTTGTGGTTTTCTACGATGTGACTGCACGGTACGTATTCAACGCACCCACCATCTGGGCAACGGAAACCGCCATCCATCTCCTCCAGATTCTCGTGTTTCTTCCCATGGGTCTGTTGCTCAGGAAGAATCAGCATATCCGCTCCACCCTCATTGTGGATCTGCTGCCCCGGCGCGCTCAAAAAGCGCTACAGGTAGTTTCCACCCTGCTGGTTGCCACGCTTGCCGTGTGCATTACCTGGCTGGGCTGGAAACTGACCGCCCACGCCTGGAACCAACAACAGGTGTCGGCAACCCTGCTGGCCATTCCGCTCTGGATACCAAACGCCCTGATCCCGGGGGGCGGATTCCTGCTGCTGGCCAACGCCCTTGGCAATCTTGTGTGTCCTGAACACTGAAACGCTCGTACTGTCCAACAAGGAAAACGTTCATGGACTTTCTGACCATCGGCATTCTGGTCGCCACGCTATTGGGTCTTTTAATGATCGGCATGCCGGTCGGCTTCGCGCTGGGTCTGGCTGGCGTGGCCAGTATCCTGACCATCGGTCCCTCATTCCTGATCCAGATCCCGCTCACTTTCACCCGGGCCTTTTCAGACGTTATTCTGATCGCCATTCCCCTGTTCGTGCTGATGGGTGAAATACTGTACAGAGGCAAAGTCGGCCAGCAACTGTTCGACACCGCGAACCAGTGGCTCGCGCGTCTGCGCGGCGGGGCCGGCATGTCGGCCATCTTTGCGTTCACCTTTTTTGCTGCCATTGTCGGTTCCAGCATGGCTTCAGTGCTCACGATCGGCAAAATTGCCATGCCGGAAATGGAACAGCAAGGGTACAGCAAGCGCCTCACCTACGGCGTGACGGCCATCGGCGGCTCACTGGGCATTCTGATTCCACCCAGCATTCCGCTGATCATCTATGCCTCGCTGACCGACGTTTCACCCGGCCAGGTATTTATCGCCGGTTTCCTGCCGGGCTTGATGATCGCCCTGTTGCTGGCCGCCTGGGTCGCCTGGAAAGCACCGTCAACCCACACGGCCCCTGCCTTCAGCCTGACACGCGCTTTATCGGCCACACTAAGGGCCCTGCCTGACTTGATGTTGCCGGTCGTGATTCTGGGTGGTATCTATGCCGGTATCTACACCCCCACGGAAGCCGCCGCCATTGGTGTGGTCTATGCATTGATCCTGACCATGGTGGTGCGCAAGACCATTCGCCTGCGCGATTTGCCGGGCGTGTTGCAGGCATCACTGGTGAACAATGCCATGCTGCTCACCATCGTGCTGGGCGCACTGATTTTTGGGTCGGCCCTGACGCTGATCGGCCTGCCGCAGATGCTGTCCGACATGGTGCAGGAAGCCCAATTGCCGAACTGGGCCCTGATGCTGCTGTTCTCGCTGATCTGGATGGTCATGGGCTGCTTTCTGGAAGTGATCTCCATCATTCTGATCACTGTGCCCGTGTTTTTCCCGATCGCCGAAGCCGCCGGCATTGACCCGATCTGGTTCGGCATTTTCATGGTGATCAACATGGAAATGTCCGTGATCACCCCGCCGGTCGGCATGAACCTGTTCGCGATCAAATCGCTGCTGCCCCATGAGCCCCTGGGTACGATCACCCGCGCGGCGGTACCCTCGCTCATCATTCTGCTGATCAGCCTGGTTGTCCTGTGGTTTTTCCCGGAACTGGTCAGCGCCTTGCTGTAAAAAAAGCACCGTACCGCACATGCGGATACGGTGCCGGAGCATGCCGTGACAGCAGGCCGTTTTGACACGGCATGCTGCGTGCTGGACAAACCGTGCTTACTGCACGGATGCACCGGTTGATTTGATCAGTGGAACCCAGCGCGCTTCTTCGGCTTTCAGAAATTCCCCGAACTGGGCGGCATCCATCTGCAATGCCTGCATACCCTGTTCGTTGAAACGCTTGACCACTTCCGGTGCCTTCAGTGCTTTGGCAACTTCGGTATTCAGGCGCTGAACAATGGTATCCGGCGTACCCGACTTCACCACCATGCCAAACCATACGCCGGCATCGACCTCGGGAATACCCAATTCAGCCAGTGTTTTGACATTCGGCAAAGCGTCGGAGCGTTTTTCTGCCGCGATGGCCAAAGGCTTGAGCTTCTGACCGGCAATCAGGGGCGCAGTGGTAATGACCGGATCGAACATCATGTCGACATGGTTACCCATGACATCTTGCAGACCGGGTGCGGACCCTTTATAAGGCACATGGGCCAGCTTGGCCTGGGTCTGGTTGGCGAACTGGGCACCCAGCAAATGGCCGATCGAACCCACACCCTGCGATGCAAAAGTGACCCCATCCGGTTTGGACTTGGACAAGGCGACCAGTTCCTCGACGGTATTGGCCGGACTCTGTGCAGGCACCACCAACACCAGCGGTGAAGCCGCCAAAGGACTGACAGGTGCAAAATCCTTCATGGGACTGTAGGAAAAGTTCGTGAACAGGGTGGGGTTGATCACGAACATTTCCGTTGCGGCAACAAACACCGTATAGCCATCAGCCGGGTTACGCAAGACTTGGGTCGCCGCGATCTGGCCACCGCCACCCGGTTTGTTCTCGACAATGATGGGCTGCCCCATGCTGGTCGACATTTCCGAGGCGATCATGCGGGACAGCACATCGGTGATGCCACCGGCAGGGAACGGCAGCACCATGGTGATGGGCCGGGACGGGTAGGATGCGCTCTGGGCCTGGGCCGTGCCCGCCCCGACCGCAAAGACGCTACCCAAAGCCAGCGTGGTGGCAAGAAAACGACGTTTGGCTGCTTTCATGGAAAGTCTCCGTAAGTTGTAGATATGTTTACTGATTCATGTTGCAGAGGTGAGCATTTCAGGCATCGAACCGTGCGCGCACTGTACCCACCTGGCCGATGCGGGCTTCATAGGTTTTACCGGCCTCCACCGGCACCATGGGGCCCAGGGCGCCTGTCAGGATCAGGTCGCCGGCACGTAACGGTGTTTTCAGGGCAGCCAGCTTGCGGGCCAACCATACGGCGGCATTCAGGGGATGCCCCAGGCAATCACTGCCACGCCCGGTCGAACGAACCTCATCGCCACACAACAGGCTCATGTCAACGGTTTTAAGATCAAGCCCTTTCAGGGATACCGGCACTGCACCCAGCACCACCAGACCGCTGGACGCGTTGTCGGCCACGGTATCAACGTAGCGAATGTTCCAGTTGGCCACGCGACTGCCCACCACCTCGATGGCCGGCATGACATAGGCAACCGCATTGATCAGATCCACCAAGGTGGCATCTTCGTGCGTGACATCGCGCTCAAGCACCAGCGCGATCTCGGCCTCAACCTTGGGTTGCAGCGTGCGACTGACGGGAATGGGCTCGTCGTCACCAAAGACCATATCAGCAAACAAGGTGCCGAAGTCGGGCTGACTGACACCCAGTTGGCGCTGCACGGCCGGCGAGGTGAGACCGATCTTGCGCCCCACAATGCGACGCCCCCGGGCACACCAGAAATCCACATTGGCCTGCTGGATGGCGTAGGCCGTGGCTTCATCGTCCTCGGCCACCTGACCGCGAATCGGCTCAATGGGCGTTGCGGTTTCTTCGGCAGTACGCAAGCGCGTGGCCAGTTCCTGGATCAATGTCGAACTCATTCAGATTTCCTTGTAAAAGACGACAGGGCAGGAAACCTGCCCACTGTGGTCGATAGGGTACTCAAATTGAAGAAGGCTGACCATGCATGACAGCAAAACCGGCGATCCATTCGTCAATCGCACGGTAGTAGTCAAGCTCCGCACGGTAAGGTCCGGTCGCTGCAAGGGCACCGAAGGCGGCGATCCAGGTACGTATTTCATGGGCCGACTTGCCGCCTTCGCGGGTAATGACCGCATTGGTCAGACCATCAAGCGCCGTCAGGTCACCACTCGCCAGACTATCCAGAAACGCGCGATCCCATTCCGGATTCAATGGGTGCAGAGGACTGTTGCCCGAGGCAAATGCCTGTGCTGCCGCCACCGTACGCGCCTGGCGTGCTGCACGCGCCTCGGGGGTCGGGTTGCGGCCTGCGATCAAACGCTCGGCCACTTCGGCATCGGCCCGGGCAATTTCCGGCACGGGTGGCTCATGGGAAATGCCGCCCGAACCAACCACCAGAACCCGCCTGTTCAATGTGCTCAGGTAACGGCCAATGGCCTGCCCCAGCAAGCGGGATCGACGGGCACTTGCCATGGGCGGTGCCACAGAATTGATGAACACCGGAACGACCGGGTAGGCATCAAGCCCACCTGTCAATACCTCAAGGGCCTGGGCACAGCCATGATCCACCTGCATGCGATACGACACCGCCGTATCGATGTCGGCATCAAGCACCGCCTGGGCCATATCCAGTGCAATGTCGCGCGGCACGTTCAACGGACCCGCCAGGCTTTTGAAATCACCGACCGCCGAGGCCTCGACTCCGATGCAGAACTGAGGCATGAGATCGTAGAAAAAACCATTGTAGTGGTCAGGCGCAAACACCACGATCAGTTCCGGATCGTAAGCCCGGACGCGGTCACGAGCTTGCGCCAGCACACTTTCCACCTCGGCAACCACAGTGGCTGCGGGATCGTAGTAGCCATGCAAGGGCGTATGCGACAGGCATTCCAGCTGGATGCTCATGCGGGATTCTCCGTAAGTGACAGACGCCCGGCCAGGGCAACAATGGTCTGCGAAACTTGCTGGGGCGAGCAGACCCCGGCCACAAAGCGATCAGGCCTCAGTACGACCACCGAGTGTGCAGAAGCACCGAACCAGTCTTTAAGACGGTTCTGCACATCACCCACGACCAACACGTCGTCCGCGACGTCGGCGGTATAGGCCATCTGGACATCCGGTTTCACAACAACAAAAGCTGCACCCAGACGGGCCCAGATAGCACGCGCCTGCGGGCTGAGAGCGAAGGTGGGGTCCGTGCCCCACGACACGATCGCAAACCGCTGACCGATCACATCGTCGAGCAAAGCCTGCTCACCGGCCACCGTGCGCACACGGGGTTGAATGAAGAGGCGACCCACCGGCGATTGGCCGTGAGGATCCTTGCCATGCACAATGCGCCCCCAGAGCGAGTCACGTTTTTCAGCCATCAACCCGAGCAAACGCCCGATGGCCGAATTGCCTGCCTTATCGAGCCGCCGTGCCAGCCAACCTTTGGAAACTTTTCTGCGTGGCAACAGCACGACACCCGACTCATAACGCGGCATGGGTTTAAAACGCATCTCGACAAAGTAACGCTTGAACGCCGGCACACCATTGAAAAGCCAGGTGAAACCGTCACGCAAGGCGGCTGCCCAGCGGCTGGGGGGATTGAAAATATCACCCGCCACTTCAGACAGGTGGATCATGGCACGGGCATGGGCCCGACGCTCTTCCCCATAGGTATCGAGCAGTTTGTCGGAGGCCAGCCCCTTGACCACCATGGCCAGCTTCCAGCCAAGATTGTTGGCATCGCGAATGCCGCTGTTGTAGCCCTGGCCCTGCCAGACCGGCATGATGTGGGCGGCATCGCCGGCGAGCAAAACCCGCCCCTGACGGAACGTAGCCGCCAGGCGTGCATTGTGCGTGTAGACCCGTTTACGGATGTAATCGACGTTTTCGGGATCCGGGACGACCTTGGACATCAGTGCAGCCAGATTATCCGGCCGGTACAGCTCCTCTTCGGTTTCTCCCGGCATCACCATGAATTCGAAGCGCCGCACGCCATGTGGCAAAGCGGCAGACACATAGGGGCGTTCAGGATCGCAGTGCAAATAAATGTGTGGTGTACCTACCGGATCGTTGCGTACATCAACGACGATCCACTGATTGGCTTTGGTACGACCCTCGAAGGGGATATCGAGTGTTCGACGAATAAAACTGTTGCCGCCATCGGCAGCCACCAGATAGGCTGCCTGGATCGCTTTTTTACGGCCATCACTGCCCTCGGTGATCACCGTCACCCCTTGAGCATCATGGGTGAAACTGGACACTTTCTGGCTGAACCAGACCGCGACATTCGGAAAACGGCTCAAGCCACGGTAAAGCAACTGGTCAGCCTGCGGTTGGTGGAACGCATTGCGACGCGACCAACCGAACTCGTCGGTACGGGGCTCAATCGACGCAAAGCAACGGCCTCGTGGTGTTACGAAACGCATCCAGTGCCAAGGGGTCGTATGGGGCAGCAGTTCATCGGCCAGGCCCACCGACTGAAAAACCCGCAACGCCTCGTCGTCCAGCCCAATGGCGCGTGGATAATCGATAATGGCATCCAGTTGCTCCAGCATGATCACGCTCACACCTTCGCGCCCCAGAATATTGGCGATCGTCAGCCCGACAGGGCCGGCCCCCACAATCACGACATCGGCAGACACAACCGCCGATGCCTCGGTGGCAGCATTCACTTCGGGCCCAATACCCGTTTCAGACGCGGCCGACATACACACCCCCCCCGATTTTCAATGACCCGCTCATGATTGCTCCTCATTTTTTGAACATGGAATGCGCGCAGTCTAGCGAAGCAACTTGATCTGGAACAAAAAAAACTTCAAGATGTGCAAGGAGTGCACAGCGTTGATTTAAAAGTGAAAGGCCCAATGACACCCCAGCCCTCCGACCGATCCCCCTACAGTGCCGTACGCGGTCTGGCACGTGGCCTGCAGGTGCTGCGGGCACTGAACCGTATGCAAAGCGGGCGGGCCTCGGCCCAGCAACTCAGTCAGGCAACCGGTTTGCATCGCACCACCGTCAAACGCCTGCTTGAAACACTGGTAACCGAAGGCCTGGTGCGCCGCAGCCCCTCCGATGACAGCTACCGGCTCACTCTGCAGGTACGCGACCTCAGCGAAGGCTTCACCGACGATGAATGGATATCGACCGTTGCCGCCCCCCTGATGGGCGAACTGATGCACAGCGTGATCTGGCCGTCTGATCTGGCAACACCCGATGGCGGAGCCATGATCATTCGCGAAACCACACACCGTTTCAGCCCGCTGTCGTTTCACCGGTCCATGGTGGGCAGGCGCCTGCCCCTGCTGCTCACGGCCGCCGGACGTGCCTATTTTGCTCGCTGTCCATCAGGCGAACGGGAGCATTTGCTCACGCTGCTGCGCAGCGGACAAGGGGGTGAAATACAGGCAGCACTGGCCAATGATCCACATTACGTGCGTAACCTGCTCAGAACCTTTGAGGCATGCGGCTACGCCACCAATCGCGGCGACTGGTCGGAACAGAGCACAATCAGTGCCATTGCAGTGGCCATAGAACACGACAACCGTGTTCTGGGTTCGCTGAATGTGGTTTACCTGACGCGCGCCCTGAGCGCCGGACAGGCAGTGGAACTGTTCGTTCCACCGCTGCGACATATTGCAACACGCATCTGCACGGGCCTTCGGCAAGCTGCGGCACACAGCCCGCCTGCCTGAATGTGGCAAGACACGGCGGCATGCGAGCCGCCGGAAGATCAGTGCGTGAAAAAGTCGAGCGTCAGGCGGTTGAACGCCTCGGCATGCTCCCACTGAGCCCAGTGACCGCACTTGTTGAAAATGTGCATTTGTGCGTTGGGCAGGTTGGCCAACGCACGCAAACCGACATCAAGCGGCACAAAACGGTCGTTGCGACCCCAGATGATCAGTGTTTCCGCCTGGATTTCATCCATACGGTAACCGTAGTCGGTGAACTGCTTGGGAAATGCCTGCAAACTTCGGACAAAATTCTGCAGATGCTCGGGGCGGGCAAGAATATTGCTCAGCCGCTGCTCGTACAAATCTTCAGAGAGGCTGCTGGTGTCAAAAACGAAAACCTCCATCATGCGCTTGAGATTTTCGATGGTGGGATTGCGATACAACTGACCGATCAGCTTGATGCCTTCGGCCGGCATGGGGGTGAACAGACTGGGCCCGCCTGTGCCGCCGCCCATCAGTATCAGCTTGCCGACACGACCGGGGTTGGCCAACGCGAACGCCGTAGTGCTGTGGGCCCCCATGGAATTGCCAATGATGTGGGCCTTGTTGATATTGAGCGTATCCATGAGCTGAAGCAGGCAGCGCGCATTCAGTTCGGAACGGGATTCTGCGCAGAGAATGGAATCACTTTTGCTCCAGCCCAGGCAATCCATGAGAATGACGCGGAAACCGGCGCTGGCAAGCGGCTCGATATTGCGATGAAAGTTGGCCCAGCCACTAGCGCCAGGCCCTGACCCGTGCAACATGACGACGACATCGGTACCCGTCAGGGTGTCGTTGTAATGAAGCCGGTACGCTTTGCCACCTTCCTGGATCGTGATGAAATGACTTGTAGATTCTTCGGTAATGCCTGACGACATGAAATTCCCCCTGGTTTGCATTCAAAACGGTGAAAATAACAGACATTGTGCCTTTTTCGGGTTGCGAACGTAAACCAGACATTCAATTGGCCCCGGCCGCCGACGACCTCCGGAGACCCCAGGCGGTTAGTCACGTGCCGTGAATTCTTCAGCCCGTGCAACCAGTTTGTCGACCATCGCGGCCAGCTGCTGCAGCTCTTCTTCGGTGAACTGTTCAAGCAGGAAAGCGGCCTGCTGCTCGGAATGAGGCGCAATTTCACGAAAGATCTGTTGACCGGATTCGGTCAGCCAGAGCAAGGCACGCCGATGATTTTCGGGATCGCGCTCATCGCGCACACGGCCTGCTGTACGCAGGCCGGTAACGGCACGGCTGATGTTCATGGGATGCAGGCCGGTCAGGGCGGCGATGTCCTGGGCCGCGATACCGGGGCGGTTGGCCAGGACCACCATGGTGCGCCATTCCGTGAGCGTAAGGGCGTGCTGCTTGGCAAACTTGCCAAAAAATGGCCGCGTCAACAGGTTGGTGAGCTTGAGCAAACGAAAACCCACCATTTCAGGCGTCAGCGGCGGGCGCCGGGCCGTAGTGGTTTGTATGCTGCCTGGCACTGTCGTTACAGCCGACGATTGGGTTCGTGTTGACACGCGCTTACGCCCTGAGGAATGGGATGAAGTCATGGTTTTTACAGGGTGTACATGATACACAGTTGAAACAGGAAAACAGGCCACTGAATTTTCAGAGCGGCTCCGTGTTTTCCCTGCATCGGGTTTTCCCTGCTATTAATAACAAAAGTTATCGATAATAATTGTTATAGAGGACAGCTTCCATGATTTGCATCAAATAATCCGCTGTTCGCACTGGAGACACATCATGCTTAATGCGTTCACGAAAACACGTTTGCTGGGGCAGGCCGTTCTGGCAGTATCCGCCTTCCTGGTGGCGGGCCCGATGGCACCCGCGCACGCCAGCTCGGCCCCCTTGTACAACGAACTGCCGGAAACTATCAAGAAAGCCGGCAAAATACACGTTGCAGCCGACAAACTTCCACCCTACCGCATTTCATCGGAAGATGGCCGCAAGGTGGAAGGCCTGGAAGTGGAACTGATCCAGGCACTGGAAAAACAACTGGGTGTTCCCTTCGAAACGTCGATTGTAGCCAATGGCCCTGCTATTTTCACCGGCATTGATACCGGTCGCTACGACATTTCATTCGGCCCTGCTCTGGCAACCGCTGAACGCGAAAAACGCTACGACATCATTCCCTGGCTGCTGAGCAAACCCGCCTTTGTACTTCCCGCGCAACACGGCTTGAAAACGAAATCGCTCATGGACCTCTGCGGGCGCCGCATTTCGGTCATGACAGGTTCAGCAGCCATTCGCGAAATCGAAATCATGGACGGTCTGTGCGAAAAAGCAGGGCAGAAAAAGGTGCAGCAGGTCGTCATGCCTGATCAAAACGCCACGCTGCTGGCCGCACAATCAGGCCGCGCCGATGCCTTCTCGATGCAATATGCAGCCGCTCTTTACCTGCTGAAAACCCGTCCGGGTGAATACACTGTCCAGACAGACGAAAGCAACTCGCTGACCACGCTGCGCCTTGGCATGATCCTGAAAAGCGGCTCGGCACTTTCGCCCGTCATGCAGAAAGCCATGCAAAACCTGCTCGACAACGGCGAGTACAAACGTATTCTGCAGAACTGGGGTCTGGATCCGGCATCCATCGATACCATCCAGCTGAATCCGAACTCCCAGAAACGCTGACCGAACCCGCATCATGTCCAGTATGCCCTTACCCTCACCCCTTACGGCCCCGGCAACACCGCTCTGTGCCGACGATGTCTCCCGGGCCCGCTACCCTGTCAGTCCGGCGCGGCGCGCAGCCAGTATCGCGCTGATCCTGGTGGCTGCATGGCTGGCCTGGTTTCTGGTCAGCAATCCCCGTTTCGAATGGCCTGTCGTCTGGAAATATCTCTTCGCCCCTGCCGTACTCGAAGGCCTGGGTGTCACCCTGGCACTGACCGTCATCGGTATGGTGGGTGGCATTATTATGGGTACCATTGCGGCCCTGCTGCTCATGAGCGACTACAAGCCGGGTCGCTGGGCTGCCAATACCTACCTGTGGGCCTTTCGGGCAACGCCACTGATGATCCAGTTGCTGTTCTGGTACAACCTGGCCTACCTTTTGCCCACCATTTCCATTGGGCTGCCCTTCGGTGACCCCTGGATCGAATGGCGCACCATTGAATTGATCAGTCCGTTCACGGCTGCCGTACTGGGCCTGAGCCTGGCCGAAGGTGCCTATATGGCCGAGATCATGCGTGCCGGATTGCTCTCGGTGGATCAACGCCAGCACGATGCCGCCAAAGCCATCGGCATGAGCCCACGCCAGGCCTTCTTTCGCATTATCGTGCCCCAGGCCATGCGCTTCATCATCCCGCCAACGGGCAATCAGGTGATCAGCATGGCCAAAGCCACCGCCCTGGTCTCGGTCATTGCCATGAACGACCTGCTGTTTGCGGTACAGGCCATCTACAACCGCACCTATGAAATCGTTCCGCTGCTGATGGTCGCCGTATTCTGGTATCTGGTTGTCATCACCTGCCTGTACGCTGTGCAATCCCGTCTGGAAAAACACTATTCCAGAGGCCATCAACGTACCGCACCGGCACCTGCCGAAGCAGCGACTGCCTGAGGAGCTCACGAACATGTCCGAATTATCTCCGCCCGGTTCAAAACGCAAAATACTCCGGGCTGAAAACGTGACCAAACGCTATGGCCGTTATGTTGCGCTGAATGAAGTCAGCCTTGATGTTCACGAAGGTGAAGTCGTTGCCATCATCGGGCCATCAGGATCAGGAAAATCCACCCTGATCCGCTGCATGCACCAACTCGAATCCATCGAAGGCGGCGCCATTTACCTGAACGACGAATTGCTGGGCTTTCGTCGTCAGGGCAACCAACTGCTTGCCCTGAATGCCAAGGCGGTGGCACGCCAGCGTCGTGAACTGGGCATGGTGTTCCAGCAGTTTGTGCTCTTTCCGCACATGACCGTCGCAGAGAACATCATGGAAGGCCCCGTCCATGTGCTGGGAGACAGCGCCGCCGATGCCCGCAAACTGGCCGAACACCTGCTCGACCGGGTAGGCCTGGCCCAGAAAATGGATGCCTACCCGCCCCAGTTATCCGGTGGGCAACAACAGCGCGTTGCGATTGCGCGGGCCCTGGCCATGCGCCCCAAGGTGCTGTTGTTCGATGAACCCACCAGCGCACTTGATCCCGAACTGGTCGGCGAAGTGCTGAACGTGGTCACTGACCTGGCCAAGGCCGGCAAAACGATGGTGGTGGTTACCCACGAAATCGGCTTTGCCCGCGAAGCGGCCCACCGCGTGGTGTTCATGGAACATGGTCGTATTGTCGAAGAAGGCGAGGCACGCAGCACGCTGGCCAACCCCCGCACGGAAAGACTGCGCACGTTCCTTTCGCGGGTCATGTGAGCTGTTTTTTTTATTTTCTCAATAACAAAAGATACTGAATGGATACCTGATTCATGGCACGAAAAATCAAATATTTGTCACCGACCGGTGTACTTGGCGTGGGGTTCTCCGAAGATCACTTCATGGCCGCACTCAGTCCGGAACTGGCCTTCATCGGCTGCGATGCAGGCTCCACCGACGGTGGGCCTGCCAACCTGGGCGGCAATAAACCCTTTTTCTCGCGCGGGGCCATCAAACGCGACCTGCGCATACTGATCAAGGGTGCACGCACGCTGGACATCCCGCTACTGGTGGGCTCCTGCGGGGGCAGCGGCGGCAACTGGAATCTGAACTGGGTGCGTGAAATCGTGCTGGAAATTGCCGCCGAAGAAAACCTGCACTTCAAAACAGCCGTGATCGAGTCGGAGCCCGACCGGGAGCTGCTGTTGAAAAAATACCGGGAAGGCAAGTTCCGTGCCCTGGACCCGGCACCGGAAATCACTGAAGACACACTGCGCGACACCGATCACATTGTGGCCATGATGGGTGCCGAAGCCTATCAGGAAGCCTTGGCCAATGGCGCACAGGTGGTGCTGGCAGGCCGCTCGACCGATGCCGCGATTTTTGCGGCCATTCCAGTGGCTCAAGGCTTTCCGGCGGGTCTGTGCTGGCATGCCGCCAAGATCATGGAGTGTGGCGGGGCAGCCGTCGTGACCATGGACAAGCCCGAGGGCATGCTCTGCACCATCACCGATGACTACTTTGAGCTTGAGCCCGTCAGCCCGACCCAGCGTTGCTCCCCACTGAGCGTGGCCGCCCACGCACTGTACGAAACAGGCGACCCCTACATGATGCGCGAACCAGGCGGTGTCATGGACCTGACCCACGCCCGGTATGAGCAGTCCGGGGAGCGCACTGTACGGGTCTCCGGCAGCGCATTTCATCCCGAACCCTACACCGTGAAACTGGAAGGCGCCAAGCAGATCGGCTACCGGGCCATGGTACTGGGTGGCGTGCGTGATCCGGTGATTCTCGAACAATTCGACAGCTGGTTCGGCGGCTTGCAGGGGTCTATTCGCGACAACATCGATGCCGTGTACGGCCAGTCGATGGCCGGTAAATACCGCATCGACTTCAAACTTTATGGCCACAGCGGCGTACTGGGTACGCGCGAGCCGACACTGGGCCAGACACCGACCGAAGTGGGTGTACTGATGGTGAGCCTGGCCGACACCCAGGAAGTGGCCTACGCCATTGCCGGTCAGGCCGCACACATGGTGCTGCACCACGCCGTTCCGCAATGGCAAGGCCTTGTCTCGAACCTTGCCTTCCCGATCGCTCCACATTTCTGGAGTCTGGGACCCGCTTACAAATTTGTACTCAATCATGTGGTGGAACTGGATCACCCGCTTGAGCTGCACCGTATCCGCTACGAGGAGATCTGATCATGGCCCTGTTACGCGACCTCGCCAAACTCATTCGCACCAAGAACGCCGGCCCCTTCCAGCTGACAACGGACATCATGTTTGCCGATGCGGCCACTTACCGGCATGTGGCAGACAGCGGTGTACTGTCCGTCGCCCTGATGGCCCGCACCTTCAAAGTACCCGAAACGTCGGTGCGGCTGTTTCACTACGACCCTGCCAATGCCATCAAAGTCACCATCCCGCGCCCGGTGACCTCGGGCAACCCCGAAGACACCGATCTGTTTGGCGGCCAGCAATTTGCCCCGCTTGTGAACATCGAAGTACCCGACCTGCCCTCCACCCAATCCTGATCCAGGAGCTGAAAAATGACCCAACCCATTCTGCGTGAACTTGTCACCGATGCAACGGCCTGGAAAGGCCCTGACCTGCAAAACGATACATCCTGGATCTATCACCTGGATGCGGCCGACCTGAACGAGCTGGAGCAGGCCTGTGCGACCGTCAAAGAGGCCGGCCTGAACTGGGGGAACTTCACGAAAGAGCAGTTCCCACTGCCCGGGCTGAGCGCCAAACTGGCCGACATTGACCAGCAGATCCGTCACGGACGCGGCTTTGTAGTGATCCGTGGTCTGCCCGTCAAAAAATACGACAACGAACAGATCAGAACGCTTTACTGGGGCCTTGGCACCCACCTGGGCCAGATCATTTCCCACAACGTGAAAGGCGACACCATGGCCCCGGTCACCGACCTGGGACTCAAGGACAACGACCCCAACCGCCGCAACAACACAACAAACCAGGTGCTGGATCCGCACACGGATCTGGCCGATGTGGTTGCCCTGCTGTGCATTGAAAAAGCCCGCGAGGGCGGCATGAGCAGCCTGGCCAGTTCCGTGGCCATCCACAACGAAATCGTGAAAAACCACCCGGAATACCTGGAGGTGCTTTACAACGGCTTTTATCACGACTACCGGGGGTATGGCCCCAACGGTGATCCCAACGAAGTGACCGAAACACGCATCCCCGTCTTCGAGTTCAACAATGGCCGTGTGAACTGCGCATTTGCCAAGAAAATCATCGAAACCGGTGCCCGCAAGCACGGTGTGCCACTGACCGAACTGCAACAGGCGGCGATCGACTACGTGCATGAACTGGCCATTCGTGAAGACATGCGGATCGACATGCTGCTGGAGCCGGGCGATATCCAGATCATCAACAACTACATGACCCTGCACGCACGCACCAACTACATTGACCACGATGACGGACGCAAGCGTTACCTGTTGCGCATGTGGATCAACCTGCCCGACAGCGTTCAACTGTCGCCGGATTTTGCCAAATTCGTGCGCCGCGGTATTCCTGCCCAGGAAAAGGCCGTGAAAGAGACTGCGGGAGCGGCTGCATGAATGCCCCGGAAACCCTCGTGACCATGCCGGCAGTCACTGACACACTGGCCGCCTTCGCAGCCGGGCTGCGCTTTGAGGATCTGCCCGCTGACGTCGTTGAGCGCACCAAAATGCTGGTACTGGACCTGTCCGGCATTATCATCCGCTCGCAGGATTTCGATTCCACACTCAGCATGAAACAGGCACTGCATTGCCTGCAGGGTAACCGTGGCTCACTGCGCGTGATGGGCAGCAACGAACACTGGACCCCGCAGGCAGCAGCGCACCTGGCCGGCGCGGCAGCGCACAGCATGGATTTCGATGACACCCATGCACGTGCGCAACTGCACCCCGGGGCCCCCGTGATCGCAGCCGCCTTCGCAGCCGCCCAATTGGCCGGCTGCAGCACCCGGGCCCTGCTGACCGGCATTGTGGCGGGGTACGAAGTGATGATTCGTGCCGCCCTGGGCGCAGGTGCCCGCGCACACGCCGAGCGCGGTTTTCACCCGACCGCCACGGTGGGCGTGTTCGGGGCCGCCGCCGCGTGCGGCAACATTCTTGGACTTGATGCCACACAAATGGCGCACGCCTTCGGTTCGGCCCTGAGCCAGTCTGCAGGCACAGGACAATTTGCAGTCAACGGGGCCTGGACAAAACGCTTTCACGTTGGCTATGCCGCATCCAGTGGCCTGACCAGTGCCGTATTCGCCAGCCAGGGTTACACCGGCGCCACACAGGCCCTTGAAGGCCGGGAAGGTTTCTTCAACGTGTACTCACCCAGGCCGGAACCCGAACTGGCCGTACAAGGCCTGGGCCAACGCTGGGAAATCATGGAATCCGGCATCAAACCCTACCCCTGCTGCCGCGGCATTCATGCACCGCTCGATGCCCTGACCAGCTTGCAGCAACAACACCCCTTCACGGCGGCCGATGTCGCAGCCGTACGTGTCGGTATGGCACGTCGTAGTGTGTTTGTGGTGGGTGAACCCCAGGAACGCCGCCGCAAACCACGCAATGTGGTGGACTGCCAGTTCTCGACCCATCTGTGCATGGCCATTGCCCTGAAACACCGCCGCATGGGCTGGGATGACTACGAACCCGCACTGCTAGACCCGGACATCTTCAAACTGATGGAACGCATTGATGTCTTTGAAGATGCCGAATGCGAAGCCAACTTCCCCACAGCATTTTCTGCGGTCGTGGAAGTGACGCTGAACTCGGGTGAAACACTGCGTGCCTTCCAGTACGCCCCCCGTGGCGAACCCGATGACATGCCCACACAGGACGCCATGCAGCAGAAATTCACCCTGCTGGCGCAACCCGTGCTGGGTGCCGCTGCGGCACAGGGGCTCTACCAGACGCTCATGCAACTGGATGCCGACCTGCCTGTGGATAAACTCTTTGATCACTGCGCGCACATCGCCTGATGTGCAAAGGACCCGGCTCACCATGACACAAGCCACACACCCACACACCGAACAGGAACTTCGCGTACAGCTGGCTGCCTGCTACCGCATCTTCGACATGCTGCGCTGGACCGAAATGATCTACAACCACATCACGCTGCGGGTACCTGGTCCGGAAAAACATTTTCTGATCAATCCGTTCGGACTGCTCTACAACGAGGTCACCGCCTCGAAACTGGTCAAGATCGACATTGACGGAAACGTGATTCAGGACAACGGTTACCCGGTCAATCCGGCAGGCTTCACCCTGCATTCGGCCATCCACAAACATGTGCCGGACGCGCACTGCATCATGCACACCCACACCACCGCGGGGTGTGCCGTTGCAAGCGCCGATTGCGGGCTGTCACCCGACAATTTCTATTCTGCCCAGTTGTACGACCGCGTGGCCTACCATGCGTTTGAAGGCATCACACTGCATGCCGAAGAAGGACCGCGGCTGATCAAGTCCATCGACAACAAACCCGCCGTCATTCTGCGCAACCATGGCCTGCTCAGCTGGGGCCCCACACTACCCATGGCCTTCGCCACGCTCTGGACGCTCCAGCGTGCCTGTGAAATTCAGGTGATGGGCGCCGCACTGGGACCGACACGCGCCATTTCCAAAGCCATCCAGCAACAATGCAGTGCCCAGGCCCTGCAGTTCGATCCCCGGCACGGCGCAGGCGAAGACGTATTTGCTGCGCTGGTGCGCCAGGTCGAGCGGCTTGACCCGTCCTACAAAGACTGAAAAGGTACACCATGAAAGTATGTATCTACGGCCTGGGTGCGATCGGCGGCTTGCTGGCCGCGCGGCTGGCCGCACGCGGCGAAGTACAGACCAGTGCGGTGGCACGCGGAGCAACACTGCACACGCTGCAGCAACAGGGCCTGACCCTCATTGAAGGCCCGCCTGAGCAGTCAAAAGAGCAGCGCCATCGCCTGCACGCCAGCGACAACCCGACCGACCTGGGTGTTCAGGATGTCGTCATTCTTTCGGTCAAAGCCACCGCTTTACCCGACGTGGCGAAGCACATCGCCCCCCTGCTGGGGCCCGACACCACCTTGCTGTCCATGATGAACGGGGTTCCCTGGTGGTTCTTCCATGGTTTGCCCAACGCCCCCGAACAGATCCAGCTGACCAGTCTGGATCCTGACGGCAGGCTTGTGGCGGCACTGCCCTGCGACCGCGTGGTGGGTACCGTCACCCACCTGTCGGCGGCCAACCTGGGGCCCGGTATGGTGCGCCATGTAGCCGGTAACCGCATCATCATCGGTGAACCTGGCGGCGGCACGGCCACCCCGCGGGCCCAGGCCATCCTGCAGGCACTGCAATCCGCCGGCTTCGACGTTGAACCCTCGGAACAAATCCAGAAAGACATCTGGTACAAACTGTGGGGCAACATGACTGTCAACCCGATTTCCGGACTGACCGGTGCAACAGGCGACAGAATTCTGGATGATGCCTACGTGCGCCAGTTCATGAGCCGCTGCATGCACGAAGCTGCCGAAATCGGCCGTCGTATCGGCATAACGATTGACCAGGATCCGGAAGATCGTCACCAGGTCACCCGTCAGCTGGGCGCATTTCGCACCTCCATGCTTCAGGACGTGCAGGCCGGCAAGGCCATCGAACTGGACGCCCTGGTGGGCGCTGTACTGGACATTGCCCGCCAGGTACACGTTGCCGCACCGAATATTGAAACCCTCATGGGCCTGAGCCGGCTGCACGCCCGCACCCTGGGACTTTACCCGGCCTGAGCAACGGTACAAGGAAAACGACAGCGTTAAGTGAACGCTGTCAGGTAAACGCTGTGAAGTGAAAGCTGTTAAGTGAACGCTGTCAGGTGAACGCTGTCAACGCAGCTCGTTCAAACCTTACCTGCCAACACAGACCTGGGGCTCTTGGAAGCAAGCATTACCCTGAGGTTCTGACAGGGAGCGGGGCCGCGCCGGGTGCTTGAGCACGCCGTTGTTTCTGCCCTGACCGGGGAAACAAGGGTCCAGCTGTCTGAGCGCGATGCTTGTCGATCCACCGGATCGACCGCGCGAGTTCTGGACCCGCCCCGGTCAGGGCAGAAACAACGGGAAGCCCGCAGGGCCGTGCGATGCACCTGGTGCGGCCCTGCACCCTGACAGAACCGGCAAAGCATACCCACACCCTTTGCAAGAAGCCACCCCTTTGCAAGAAAACGCATCAAAGAAGCAAAGAACCGGCCGATGCAGTAAAAATCGCATCGGCCGGTTTATTCACCAGATCTGAAACGTTGATCAGCCTTGCTGCTTGGCACGCACCAGCGAAAGAGCGGTGTCTTCGATCATGTCTTCCTGGCCACCGACCATCCCGCGACGGCCCATTTCAACCAAAATTTCACGGGCAGGAATGCCGAACTTCTGTTCAGCCCGTTTCGCAAACAACAGGAACGAACCATACACACCGGCGTAGCCCAATGTCAGGGCATCGCGGTCAACACGGATCGGGAAATCCATGATGGGTACGACCAGATCTTCGGCGACGTCCTGGATCTTGAAAACATCCACCCCGGTCTCAATGCCCATCAGGTCGAGCACGGCAACCAGCACTTCCATGGGCGTATTACCGGCACCGGCACCCAGACCGGCAGCAGCCGCATCGATACGGTCGGCACCGACTTCAATAGCGGCAATACTGTTGGCCACACCCATGGCCAGGTTGTGGTGGCCGTGGAAACCCAGTTCTGTTTCGGGCTTGAGGGCATCGCGCACAGCCTGCAGACGCTCTTTCACTGTACCAGGCAGCAAGTGGCCGGCGGAATCCGTGATGTAGATACAGTTCGCACCGTAGCTTTCCATCAGGCGTGCCTGCTTGACCAGACCTTCGGGGCTGTTCATGTGGCTCATCATCAGAAAACCGACCGTATCCATACCCAGTTTGCGACCCAGGGTAATGTGCTGTTCCGACACATCGGCTTCAGTACAGTGGGTGGCCACACGAATGGTGGTCACGCCCAGATCGTGGGCCATTTTCAGGTGATCCACAGTGCCAATGCCGGGCAACAACAAGGCCGAGACCTTGGCCTGCTTCAACTGGGGAATCACGGCGCTCAGGTATTCTTCGTCGCTGTGCGCAGGAAAGCCGTAGTTCACGGACGCACCGCCCAGACCATCACCGTGAGTGACTTCGATCAGGGGAATGCCGGCCTCATCGAGCCCGCGGGCGATGGAAACCATCTGGTCCAGCGTGATCTGGTGACGCTTGGGGTGCATGCCATCGCGCAGGCTCATGTCATGCAGAACGATTTTCTTGGTAGTTGCAGTCATGGTGTTCTCCTTGCTCAGGCGGTTTCGGCCGCGATCATCTGTTCGGCAAACATTTCGGCGGTACGTGCTGCGGCAGCTGTCATGATGTCAAGGTTGCCCGAATACTTGGGCAGGTAGTCGCCCAGGCCTTCCACTTCCAGATAGATGGAAACGCGGTTGCCATCGAACACCGGACCGTTGACCAGACGATAGCCCGGCACATACTTCTGCACTTCCTTGATCATGGCGTGCACCGATTCGGTGATACGGGCCTGATCGGGTTCATCATCGGTCAGGCAGTGCACGGTATCACGCATGATCAGCGGCGGTTCGGCCGGGTTCAGAATGATGATGGCCTTGCCTTCGCGAGCGCCACCCACACGTTCGACCGCGCCGGCGGTGGTGCGGGTGAACTCATCAATGTTCTTGCGTGTACCGGGACCGGCCGATTTGGAAGACACCGTAGCCACGATTTCAGCGTATTTAACCGACTGCACACGCGAAACGGCATGCACCATGGGAATGGTGGCCTGACCGCCGCACGTCACCATGTTCACGTTTTTCTCGCCACGACCCAGGTGTTCCTGCAGGTTGACCGGAGGCACACAGAACGGGCCAATGGCTGCCGGCGTGAGATCGATCATCATCACGCCCAGTGCGGTGAGCTTGTCGGAGTTGTCTTTGTGCACATAGGCACTGGTTGCATCGAATGCAATCTGGATGTTGTCTGCCTTGACATGCGGCACCAGGGCATCGACCCCTTCTGCCGTCGTCTTGATACCCAGTGCCGCAGCGCGCTTCAAGCCATCGGACTCAGGATCGACCCCGACCATCCAGACAGGTTCCAGTACAGGGCTGCGCATGAGCTTGGCCAGAAGGTCCGTGCCGATGTTGCCCGGGCCAATAATGGCGCAACGAAGTTTTTTCGCCATGGTGTTCTCCAGTAAAAAAAGGAGCCCCGGACCTGTGACCCGGGACGGGTATCAGGAAGGGCTTATTGCCCGAAAAGACTCAGGGGTGCCAGTGAAATCCAGGGCACATACGTTGTCAGGATCAGTGCCAGGAACATGGCGAACACAAAGGGCATTGATCCGGCCGACACTTTTTCAAGCGAGGTTTCACCCACCCGGGCCCCGACGAACAGGTTGACACCAACCGGCGGCGTGACCATGCCAATGGCCAGGTTCACGATCATGACAATACCGAAGTGAATGGGATCAACACCCACGGCCGTAACCACCGGCAACAGAATGGGCACCAGAATGATGATGGCCGCCAGGGTTTCCATGAACATGCCAACAAACAACAGCAGTACGTTAACCAGCAGCAGGATCAAGATAGGGTTGTCGGTCAGGTGCACGATGTAGTCGGCGATCATGAACGGAATACGCTCAATGGCCAGCATGCGCCCGAAAATGGTGGCGGTTCCGACAATCACGATCACTGTAGCCGACGTAAGGGCCGACGTGCTGATGACCTTGTACAGGTCTTTCCATTGCAGTTCGCGGTAAACAAATACCCCGACAATGAAACCGTAAATGACACCAACGGCAGCGGCTTCAGTGGGCGTGAACACACCGCCATAAATACCGCCGAGGATGATCACGGGCACCAGCAAGGCCCATTTGGCATCGGAAATGACAGCCCAGGCCTGCGCTGCGTTAAAGCGCTGTTCAGACCCCGTGTAACCTTCCTTGCGAGCCTTCAGCCAGGCCGTGACAATAAGAAATGCACCGATCATGAACCCGGGAATGATGCCGGCCAGAAACATTTGCGTAATCGACACGTTAGCCGACACGGCGTAAATGATCATGGGGATACTGGGCGGGATAATGATACCCAGGCTGCCGGCAGACGCCAGCAAACCGACGGAATAACCTTTGTCGTAACCCGCTTTGGCCATCGCAGGTAACAGCAGACCGCCAATTGCAGCAACCGTTGCAGGGCCCGATCCGGAAATAGCGGCAAAAAACAGGCAGGTGACCACGCCGATGATGGCCAGACCCCCGGTATAGCGACCGAAGAAAACATTGGCAACCGCCAGCAGGCGGCGCGACAGCCCCCCGGCCCCCATCAGATCACCGGCCAGAATGAAGAACGGCACTGCCATGAGCGGAAAGGAGTCAATCGAGGTGACCAACCCCTGGGCGATGTACGAACTGCTGACCTTGCCGCTATAGAGCAAAGCCAATGCCGATGCCAGGCCCAGTGATATGGCCACCGGCACGCTGGCGACCAGGAAAAGAATGAAACAACCGAAAAGAATCAGTGAGACCATGATGGTCAGGCTCCCGAACGCATGGCGCGAATTTCACCCACGATGGACTGGATCAGCCTGAGGATGACCAGCCCGAACCCCACAACCGGTGCCATATAGATATAGCCCATGGGCACGCCCATGGCTGAGGACTGCTGGCCGAACTTGAAAATTTTCAGAGTCAGCGCATAGCCTTCCTTGAGCACCAGTACAGCAAACAGAATGAACAGCAGGTGAGCCACGATGGCAGCAATATGGCGATAAAACGGGCTGAAACGCTGAACCAGGGCCTCAACGGCAATGTGACCTTTGCGCTTCACGCCGCAGGCCACCCCGATGTACGTTGCCCAGATGAAACAATACCGGGCCAACTCTTCAGACCACGTGAGCGAGTCGTTCATGACATAACGCATGAACACTTGCACACCGATCAAAAGGGACATAAGAGACAGAAGAAACACAAGCAGCATTTCTTCGAAATTTTCATCGAGAAACTTGAGCATGGGGGTAGCGCCTGATCGGGCAATGGCACGTGCAATGGCCTGGGAAATTACGACAAAGGCAGGTGGATACCTGCCCTTGTCGTGATGGCGTTAATGCTTACTTGCTGGCTTCAGCAATGATGGCGTCAACGATTTCTGCGCCAACACGCTTTTTCACCATGTCCTGAACAGGGCCCATGCGTGAGGAAAAGGCAGTCATTTCTTCAGGCGTCAATTCAACGATCGTGACATCTTTCATGGCTTCAACCGCTTTTTCGTCGGCTTTCTGGGCCAGATCGCGCTGGTAGGCCGTTGTCTTGTTCACGGCTTCGACCAGAATTTTCTTGTCGGCATCGCTCAGACGGTTGTAGACGTCGGGGTTGATGAGAACGGGCCAGGGCGAGTAAACGTGGTTCGTTTTTGTGATGAACTTCTGGACTTCGTAGAACTTCATGTCGTAGAACAGGTTGATCGGGCCTTCCTGGGCATCGAATGTACCTTGTTGCAGCGCAGTGAACAGTTCACCAAATGCCAGAGGCGCGGGGTTTGCACCCTCTGCTTTCCAGGCGGCAATGTGCACTTCGTTTTCCATCGTGCGCATCTTCATGCCTTTCAGGTCATCAGGCGACTTGATGACTTTCTTGCTGTTGGTCAGCTGACGGAAACCGTTTTCCCAGTAACCCAGGCCCTTGATACCCACTTTGTCGAGGCTGGCCAACAGATCGGTACCGATCTTGCCATCGAGAACACGGTAGACCGAAGCGCGGTCTTTGAACAGGAAGGGGATATCGAGTGCAAAGAACTGCTTGTTGAACGCGCCCAGCACAGCCGATGACACAAACGTCATGTCAACGTTGCCCAGCTGAATGCTTTCGACCAGTTCGCGCTCGCTGCCCAGTTGCGAGTTCGGGAAAATTTCAACGGTGATGCGACCGTTGGTCTTTTCAGCCAGTTCCTTGCCCAGAAATTCAAAAGCGAGGTGACCGGTGTTGGACGTGGACGCGGCATGGCCGGCCTTGAGCACAACCTTGTCGTTGGCGAGAACGGACGTATTCACGCCCAATGAAAAAGCACAGAAACCCAGTGCCATGGCTGCGGAACGAACGAATTTCCGGGGAAACAGGAAAGACATGAGGTATCTCCGTTTTGATGTTTTTGATCGAAGGAAGGCCGTTATGCAACACGGCACATAGAGCGGCGGACTGAAAAGCCAGGGAATCAATCACATAGAGACGTGCATTTCACCCATTCAAGCCACAGCGTTTCTGCGAGGATTGTAAAATGCACCCATACATTTATCAACTATTGAATTTTAATCTCAATATTTGAGAAAAATTATTAACGAATTTCTGGATACCGCACCATGACTCATTCACAACCTGCCATCGCTTTTGATCCCGTCCAGGCACAGACCGTTGTTCAGGCACTGCGTGATTGCCTGGATCCTGCCGGACTGCTGACCGGTGATGACATCGGCGCCCGTTATCTGACCGACTGGAGCGGCGAGCCGGGTCAAATGCCGCTGGCGGTGGCGCGCCCATCCACCACGGAACAGGTTGCCGCCGTATTGAAGGTGTGTACAGCCCACAGCTGGCCGGTTGTACCTCAGGGCGGGCTCACCGGCCTGGCCGGCGGGGCGGTACCGGCGCAGCACGCCGTTGCCTTGTCGCTTGATCGCATGAGCGGTATTGAGGCAATAGACACCGCCAATGCCACCCTGACCGTGCTGGCTGGCACGCCACTGCAAACCATCCAGGAAGCCGCCGAAGGTGCCGGTTTTTTCTTTCCTCTGGATCTGGGCGCACGCGGCTCCTGCCAGATTGGCGGGAATATCGGCACCAACGCCGGGGGCAACCGGGTGATCCGCTACGGCATGACACGCGATCTGGTGCTGGGGCTGGAAGTGGTCCTGCCTGATGGCACGGTGCTGTCCATGATGAACAAAATGATCAAGAACAACGCTGGCCCCGACCTGAAAGGCCTGTTCATCGGCACCGAAGGCACGCTGGGGGTTGTCACGCGCGCGGTGCTGCGCCTGCATCCGGGTGTCAAGGGGGCCAATACCGCGCTGGTAGCTGTCAGTGATTTTGACGCGGTCATCAAACTGCTGCGTCATGCGCAGCAACAGCTTTCGGGTCGCGTCAGCGCCTTTGAAGTCATGTGGTCGGACTACTACCGCTGCGCCACCACCGCAGGCGGAATACGTGCCCCCTTGCCGTCCGACTACCCGATCTACGTCCTGATGGATATGCAGGGCTCGGAGCCCGAAGCTTCGGCACCGCTATTCGAGTCCGTGCTGGAACATGCCCTGGCCCAGGGCTGGGCGCTGGACGCCGCCGTTGCCCAGTCGCATGCCGACACCCTGGCGTTCTGGGCGCTGCGCGATTCGATCGGTGAAATGCTCAAGACATTTGCGCCCACCATCAATTTTGACGTGTCGTTCCCCATTTCCCTGATGGGCGAAGGGGTAGAGCGGCTGCGTCAGATCATGGACACACAATTCCCGGGCATTCAAGCCATGTATTTCGGCCACGTGGGTGATGGCAACGTGCACATTGTGGTGGGCCCACTGCCCGATGATGCTCGCAAAACCGAACACGCCATTGAAGACGCTTTCTACCAGGTGACTGCGGCCCTGGAAGGGTCCGTATCCGCCGAACACGGCATTGGCCTGCACAAGAAGCCTTATCTGCACTACAGCCGCACACCGGAAGAGCTGGCACTGATCCGCACGCTGAAGCAGGCGATCGACCCGAAAGGCATCATGAATCCGGGGAAAATACTGTCGATGTGAGGGTGGGTTGACACGAAGGGTAAGAAAACACCGCCAACGCGATTGGCCTTACTTTCAGGGTGCACAATGTGCACCTTCCTTTGAAGAATCGTTGATACAGATCAAGGCGAAACCTACCATGGCCTCCTACCGAAAGGAGAACTTCCATGGACACCTACACCCCCGAAACACTTCAGGCGCTGGTTGATGACCAGCCTGAAGAATTCCGCGTTTCCACCGCTGCCTACCGTGGCAAAGAAATTTTTGAAGAAGAAATGGACCGGATTTTCCATAAAACGTGGATCTTCCTGTGCCATGAAAGCGAGATCGCCAAACCGGGTGATTTTAAATCCACCCAACTGGGCTCCCGTCCGGTCATCGTGTCACGCGCACGCGACGGCAAGATCCACGCATTGTTGAACGTCTGTACACACCGGGGCGCCACACTGTGCCGTGAAGAGCACGGCAATACCCGTGCGTTCGTCTGCCCCTACCATGGGTGGTCATTCCGCCCCTCGGGTGAATTGATCGGCATACCCGACGAAGACCGCTACCACGCCTGTTTCAACAAAGCCGATAAAAACCTGAAAGCTGTTCCCCGCGTTGCCTCGTACGGCGGGCTGGTTTTCGGTTCTTTCAACCCGGATGTCGAGCCACTGGAAGACTTCCTGGGGGGCGCGAAACAACACATCGACATCTGGCTCAAGCGTACAGCAGGCGGCACCTACCGCGTATCCACTGCACACAAATACGGTTACGACGGCAACTGGAAATTCCAGGCTGAAAACGTCTGTGACGGCTATCACCCCGGATTTGTACACCGGTCTGCCTTCAATACAGTAAGCAAATTCTCGGGCTCATTCGAAAACCGGGCTCTGGACGTTGCTGTGCGCCAGCAAGGCTATACACGCGGCTACCCGGAAGGCCATGGAACACTGGAAGCCGGTGCACCGCTGGAGTCGGGCGGCATTGATCCTGACGTTCGCCAAGCTTACAACGACCAACTGACAGCGCTATACGGTGAAGAAGGTGCTGCAGAAGTATTGACCAACCGCCAATTCCTGATTTTCCCCAACCTGACCATCTTCGACTTCAATATTCGTGTCATTCAACCCATCAGTCATGATCGTACCGAGGTTTATTCCTACCCGCTCATGATCGAAGGTGCCCACGACCAGATCAACAGCAACCGCATGCTCGATGCACAAACCCGAGTGGGCACGGCCGGTATTCTTTCAGCCGATGACATCGATGTATTTGCCGGTGGACAAAACGCCCTGAAAGCCGAAGGGTTTGACTGGATCACACTGAGCCGAGGCCTGGGTAAAGAAGAGATCAAGCCCGATGGCGAACGTGTTGGCGTTTATAGCGATGAAGTACCGCAACGTGCGTTCTGGCGCAAATGGCGCTCAATGATGAAAAGCGACTCTTGAACACAGACCCCTGGAACCACCATGACACATGCTATTGAAAAACTGATTTTGCGTGAAGCCCAGTTGCTGGATGCCGGAAAACTGGATGACTGGCTGGCGCTGTACACCGAGGATGCCACCTATTGGCTTCCTATTGATGAAACCGTTGATCCGCTTAAAGAATCTTCGATCATCTTCGACAACCACATACGCCTGGCAATGCGTGTCGAACAGATCATGCGTCAGGCACGCGTGGCACAGCAACCGCCATCACAAACACTGCGCATGATTTCGAATGTTGATGTACAGGAAAGCACGGACGAGACCGCCACAGTGAACTACGCCCTGTTGATGACCGAAGTGCGTTCCGGCGACTGGCGCCAGAACGGGCTGGGACAAACGCGTTTCTTCCCGGGTCATTGCACCGTCAAGGCACGAAACGTGAATGGCGACTGGAAAATTTGCCAGAAAACCATTGTGCTGCTGAACCGGCACCAACCCATCGTAGGTATGTCCTTCATCATCTAAAACTGATACCGGAATCGTGGGCTGACAGCTGACTGAAACGGCCAACAGCTCCACATCAACATTATCCCCTGGAGAAGACAATGAATCCTTCCAAACGTGCTTTCTGTACCTGGACCGGCGCCGCACTGTTGGCGCTGTCCACAACATTCGGCAGTCTGGCGACCGCACAGGCCGCCTATCCTGAAAAACCCGTTACACTGGTTGTACCGTTTGCACCGGGTGGGTCTTCGGACAGCGCCACACGCATTCTGGCCGAACTCCTTGGCACAAAGTGGAAGCAATCTGTCATCGTGCAGAACAAACCGGGCGCACTGGGTTCGATTGGTGCCATGTCCGTTGCAAAGGCCCCCGCCGACGGCTACACACTGCTCGTAGCACCGGTTTCAATTGGCACGATCGAACTGTTCCTGAAAAACCCAGGCTTCAATCGTGACACCGATCTGGCCCCCATTACCCAGTTTGCCAAGGGTGACTATGTTCTGTCAGTCGGCAAGGACATTCCTGTCTCGACCATGGCCGAACTGGTCGAGTATTCACGTCAGCGCCCGGAACAAGTGTTTCATGGCGCCTTTGGCGGCGCATCGCGCCTGGCCTTTGAAAGTTTTGCCCTGCAAAACGATATCCAACCCACAAACACCAATTATCGCGGCGAGGCCTTGACCTTGACCGCCCTGGCGGGCGGTGAAATCCAGGTGGCACTGACTACTTTAGTGGGCGCTCGCCCCTTCATTGAATCAGGCCGCATCAAGGCGCTGGGCATTCCTGCCAAAGAGCGCTCACCCCTGGCACCCAATATTCCTACCTCGGATGAAAGCGGAGCGAAAAACTTCTACGCCGATTTCTGGTTCGGTCTGATGGCACCGGGCCAAACCCCTGAACCCCTGCGCGCGCAGATAGCCGCCGATGTTGCCGAGGTTCTGGCACGTCCGGAAGTTCAAACCCGCTTTCAGGAACTGGGCTTGCTGGCACGCTCATCAACCCCAGCCGAATTTGCAGCATTGATCAAACATGAATCAGAACGCTGGGTTGAGGTTGCCAAAAAAATTGGTCTTGAACCCCAGTAAGCAGCATACCGCCCACAGCGCCCCGTTTTCACATACCCATCAGGACTTTTGATCATGTTGACTGTCAGCAAAGTAGCCGCCGGATCAGGCGGCCTAGCCATCCGGCACGCCGAACCCCGGGAACCCGGCCCAGGTGAAATTATGCTGAAGGTACACGCTGCCGGTGTCTGTGGCACCGATATGCAGATCTACCACAGCTACGGCGCCATTGCCAAACGTGTGAAACTTCCAACCACACTGGGCCATGAAGCCTGCGGCACGGTGGTACAAACGGGTCTGGGTGTGGATCGGGTCAGTGTGGGCGATCTGGTCAGTCTGGAAAGCCACATACCCTGTGGGCGGTGCAAAGCGTGTCACACGGGTCGTGCACATGTCTGCCCGAATACACGGTATCCAGGTATCGATATCGATGGCACATTCGCAGAATATGTAACCGTGCCGGCTGAAATCGCCTGGGTAAACCCCAAAGGCACCGACCCTGCACTGGCCGCGCTGCTTGAACCTCTGGGCATTGCCGTCCATGCAACCCTGGAAGGCTCCGGGGTATCCGGTCAAACAGTTGTCGTCAACGGCTGCGGCCCGATCGGATTGATGAATGTGGCAGTGGCACGCCACTTCGGTGCCCATAAAATCATTGCATTTGACCCCAATCCGGGGCGTCGTGCCATTGCCGAACGCATGGGAGCCGACATCGTGGCGGACCCGTCCAGTGTGTCTCCACCGCACCTTGTGAACGAGTCAACGCGCGGTGATGGTGCCGATGTTGTGTTCGAATACAGCGGCAATGAACAAGGTGCCCTGAACTGTTTCGCCATGGTGGGCTCATTGGGCGACGTTCGATGGTGCGCCACACCGGGCCAACCCATGACCTTTGACTTCGGGGCATGGCGCAAAGGGCGCCCGACCATCTACAACATCCACGGACGACGTATCTGGTCGACCTGGCACGCCATGGCACCCCTCGTTTACGAGAAAAAAATCGATCTCGAACCCGTTATCAGTCACCGCCTTCCGCTGTCTGAAGGCGTCAAGGCCTTTGAACTGATCGTGGCCGGCGCAGCCATCAAACCCCTGATCATGTGCTCCTGATTATCATGACTTCATCCATTCCCCTTCGTATCAAGCGCATTGAAACAGTCGCACTGGATGTCAAATTTCTGACACTGCACCATCGCGATGACGCACCCCTGCCTGACTGGCAAGCCGGTGCCCACATTGAACTGGAATTGCCCAACGGACTGGTACGCAGTTATTCCCTGTTAAACAGGCCGGGTGAGACCGGGCATTACCAGATCGCGGTGCATAAATCACCCACCAGCGCCGGCGGGTCCCGCTGCGTTCACGAGGCATTGTCCGAGGGCAGCGAACTCTCTGCACAAGCGCCCCGCAACCACTTCCCCCTGCATGAAGAAGCGGGTCATTCATGCCTGATCGCTGGCGGCATTGGCATCACGCCACTGATGGCCATGGCGCAGCGTCTTAACCAGTTGGGCCGCCGTTGGGAATTGCACTACTGCGTGCGCACGCCGGAACATGCAGCCTTCGTCAGGGAACTGCAGACGCTGGCCGATGAGCACGGAAACCACTTCGTATGCCATTTCGATCAAGTCTCCGACGCTAATCCACTCGACATCGCCGCCACTGTGCGCACGGGCAACGCTGACACGCACTGGTACTGCTGCGGCCCTACCGGCATGCTTGAGGCCTTTGAACAGGCCACAAAACACTGTCGTGACAGGGCCCATGTGGAATACTTCGGTGCCAAACAAGAGGCCGCCCTTGAGGGTGGCTACACGATCGAGCTTGCCCGTAGTGGCAAAACCCTGCACGTCCCGCCCGGACGCTCTATACTCGATGTCGTGCTGGCTGCAGGCATCAATGTGAAAACATCCTGCCGTGAAGGTATATGCGGCAGTTGTGAAACCGGCATTATTGAAGGCGAAGCCGATCACCGTGATGCCCTTCTTACGCCTGAAGAACAGGCAGAAAACACAACCATGATGATCTGTTGCTCCGGTGCCAAATCCGGAAAACTGGTGCTTGATCTTTAAGTATTTTCCCGGGCGAAACCTGGTTTCGTCCGTCATGCGCCCCCCCATGCCCTCCACCGAACAACCCGACCCCGTTTACCGACATTGTGAATCCCTGATCAAAGGGCTGTCACTGCTGGCCGAACTGAACCGCTCTCCCAACGCAAGCGCGGTCATTTCGGAACTGTCAAGAACCACCGGTTTACATCGCACCACTGTCAAACGACTGCTCGAAACACTTAAACACGCGGGCTATCTTGAGCACGATCTCATCACCAATGAATACCGGTTGTCATTTCGTGTGCTGCAACTCAGTTACGGTTATCGTGACACCACACGGGTAACCGAGCTGGCATGGCCGTTCATGCGCACCTTCACACAGAAAATGGTCTGGCCTTGTTCGCTGGTGGCACCTGAAGGCGACGAAATGGTGGTCCGGATATCCACCCGCCCCTACAGCAAACTTTCGTTTCACCCTGGCATGCCCGGCCGGCGGATGCCCATGGTCACCACAGCCGCTGGCCGGGCTTACTTTGCTTTTGCCTCGAAAGCAGCCCAGGAAACCCTGCTGGCTATGCTGTGCCACAAACCTGACATCGCCAAAGCCAGACACCATCACAGCGCATCCTGGATACACGATGTCATGGATCAGACACGGACGCGTGGCTATGCAATAAACCGTGGCGAATGGGAAGACGAACCACGATTCAGTGCGTTTGCTGTACCCATACGGAATACAACCGGTGAGGCGATCGTGGCACTGAATGTGATTTTCCTGACTACAGCGGTCAAGACACCACAAGCCCAGAACAAACTGCTCGAAGGGTTGCATGAAACTGCGCGGGCCATTGAAGCAGCATACGCCCAGAATGCCCTTGAGATACACCGCTCTGCATGAAAGGAATCAAGCCTTCGATGCGCCCAGTTCGTGACTGATCTGGCGAGCCGTGCGCCGCACCAGCGGCACCAGGGACTCCATGCGGTCAAGGTCCATGTATTCAAGCGTACTTGACACACTGATGGCCGCCACGATGCGGTTGCTGCTGTCGCGCAGCGGCGCCGCCACACAACGTATGCTCTGTTCGTCTTCGCCCAGATCATAGGTATAACCCTGGGCGGCATACCGGCGCATATTGGCAAGCCACTGCTGGCGGCTCAAGGGCTCACGGGCCAGGTGGGCGGTACGCTCGTGCAAACCCAGCCAGTCTTCTTCCGACCAGTCAAGAATCAGGGCCTTGCCGATCCCGGTACAGATCAGGGGCTTGATACCACCGATTCGCGAACTGATTTCCACGGGTCGCCGGCTGGAAATTTTTTCAAGGTAAATGACGTTGTCCTGCTCGACATAGCCCAGATGCACGGTATCGCGGGTTTCTTTGGCCAGCACACGCAGAAACGGGTTGGCCAGGCGCACAAGATCAACCTGGGAATACGCACGGTAACCCAATTCCAGCACCTTGCGTCCCAACCGGTAACCGCGTTCGGGGTCACGTGCCAGATAATGCCGCTGCTGCAAGGCCGACAGAATACGATGCGTCGTGCTGTAGGTCATGCCGGTGCGGGCGGCAATATCGGCGATATCGCCCACCCCTTCGGCAACGGATTCCAGAATATCCAGACCCCGGAGAAGGGTCTGGCTGGCCAAAGGCTTGGCCGCCTTTTCGCCGGGGGATTTCGATTGCGCCTGGCCGGCCTGTACAACGTGGCCGGCCTTATTGCTGCGTAGATTCATAAAAGGGAAAGTCAGGCAGAACGCACCTGCGCCACAATGGCATCAAGGCGTTCGAGCATGAGATCGATTTCTTCAGTGGTGACGTTCAGGGCCGGCATGAAACGCAACAAGTTCGGGCGGGGAGCATTCAACAGCATGCCTTCCGGGCTGAAATCGCGTGCGGCTTCAACGATGGCGGGACCATCGTCACGGTCAAGGATAAGAGCGCGCAGCAAACCTTCACCACGCTCGCCCTGCATGCCCCACTTGGCTGACAGTTTCAACAAACCCTGCGACAAGTAGTTTCCGCGTTCCTGGACACCCTGCAGGAAACCCGGTGCCATGAGGGCGTCGAACACCGCCACGCCAACCGCTGTCATGAGCGGGTTACCGTTGTAGGTGCCGCCCTGGTCGCCGTGCTGGAAGACGGAAACGGCTTCGCGGGCACACAAGGCCGCCAGCGGCACGCCGCCGCCAATGCCTTTGCCAAGCGTCATGATGTCGGGCTCGATGCCAAACAACTGATAGGCAAACATGGCACCCGTGCGGCCGTAGCCGGTTTGCACTTCATCGACAATAAGCAACAGGCCACGCTCGGTGGTGAGCTGGCGCAACGCTTTCATGAATTCGCGATCGGCGGGAATGACACCGCCTTCGCCCTGAACGGGTTCGAGCATGACGGCAACAGTCTGGTCGTCGATGAGCGCCTTGACGGAATCGATGTCGTTCAGACGGGCTTTGGGGAAGCCTTCAACCTGAGGCGGGAACATGGTGCCCCAGCCCGGTTTGCCGGACGCCGACATGGTGGCAATGGTGCGGCCATGAAAGCTGTGATCGAAGGTGATGATCTTGTAGGCACCGTTGCGCTTGAGCTGGCCCCACTTGCGCGCCAGCTTGATGGCACCTTCGTTGGCCTCGGCACCGGTATTGGCAAAGAACACGCGGTCGAAACAGGAAGCACCGGTGATGCGGTTGGAAAGATCAATGGAGGGCTTGTTGTAGAAGGCCGGCGACGGGTTCAACAACAACGAGGCCTGTTCATTGATGGCCTTGACGGCTTCGGCAGGGCAATGCCCCAGGCAATTGACTGCCCACCCCTGAACAAAATCGAGGTATCGCTTGCCAGTGTGATCGTACAGCCAGGAACCCTGGCCACGAACGAAAACGAGTTCGGGACGCTTGGTGATGTCCATGAGCGCATTGACACTGGAAGGATCAAATTTCATTGTGCTTTCCTGAGAAGGATGGAGTGGGGAAAACCGGGATGGCTGAAGAAGAAAGTCCGGTACGCCATTATCCCAGATTTGAAGGCCCTTCCCCAAGCATCAGTCGCCAAAACGTGCGAAAACACCACCTGAAAACACATTAAATACGCTAAAGTGCGTTGATGCACGTTCTCGCATGAACCGACAGGAACCGAACGATGACAGCAACCTTGCTTTCCCTGCACAGTTACCCCGTCAAATCGTGTGCTGCACTGAACCATGAGCAGGTCAGCATCAGCCAGAGCGGGCTGTTCCTTGATCGTCACTGGGTGGTTGTTTCGGAATCCGGCACCTTCCTGACCCAGCGCAGCCACCCCCGCATGGCCCTCATTCAGCCCGCGCTGCAACAACACGACCTCACGCTGTCGGCACCGGGCATGCCGCCCCTGCACGTGCCCTGGCTCACCGACACCGACACCCCCGATCCCGTACCGGTACGCATCTGGTCCAGCAACACGCTGGGCTTCGATGAAGGCCCCGAAGCCGCGCACTGGCTTTCAGGTTTTCTTGAAACCCCCTGCCGCTTGCTGCGCGTGCATCCCACCGCCGAACGCCTGGCCAGCCCTGAACACCTGAACGCATGGCGTGTGCAGCACGGCCACCAGGCCCCCAACCTCCCGGCCAGCCACCGTTTCGGTTTTGCCGACGGTTTCCCGTTTCTGGTGGCATTCACAGCATCACTGGATCAGTTGAACCACGATATTGCGGCCAGTGGCCATGCGCCGGTGCCTATGAACCGTTTCCGGCCCAATCTGGTGATCAGCGGTACACAAGCCTTCGAAGAAGACTTCCTGGCCGGCCTGCGCATCGGTACGCTCACGTTCGCGTTCGTGAAAGCGTGTACGCGCTGCACGGTACCCGACATCAACCAGGCCACCGCAGAACGGGGCGCCGAACCCGGCCTCACTCTGGCCCAAACCCGCCAGAGCCACGAAGGCACGCTGTTTGGCTGCAATGCCGTAGTAGCCGGCACCCACCCGGGATCCACCCTGGCAACCGGCCTGGATGTGCAGCTGCTGTACGCCTGAGCCCACCGCAGACACAACACGATCTGAACAAAGCACCGGGAACACTTCAGTACAGCGAAAGCTGCACCGGTTCGTGCAGGATTGCTCCCCCGGCATCCGTGCCGGCCGACAACGTGCCCACCCGCACGCCCAGCAAACGTATTCGCCGTGAAAGATCCACCCGCTTCAGGCACGATCCGGCGGCGCGACGGATCTGCACCGGATCATCGGTTGGATCAGCCAGGGTGCAATCGCGCGTTACCGTATGAAAATCCTCAAAGCGCAGCTTGATGCCCACGGTACGCCCCGCACAGCCCTTGTTTTTCAGGTCCTGGCTCACGCGCTGGCACAAATCGGAAAAAATGGCAGACAAGGCCGCCTTGTCGCGCACCACATGCAGATCGCGCTCGAACGTTGTTTCACGGCTGACCGACTTCGGGTCTGAAACCGTAACAACAGGACGCTCATCAACGCCCTGTGCAACCTGCAGCATCCAGCGGGCCTGCCCCAGGCCAAACTGTGCCTGCAAAAGGTGGGGTTTGGCCTGGGCAAGGTCGCGAATGGTAAAAATACCCAGACTTTCAAGCCGTGTCCGGGCACGGGGCCCGATGCCATTGATTTTGCCCACGGGCAAAGGCCAGATACGGGTTTGCAGATCCCCCGGCTCCAGAATGGTAATGCCATCCGGCTTGTTCAGATCCGAAGCAATCTTGGACAACAATTTATTGGGCGAAATGCCCACAGAGCAGGTCAACCCGGTGGCCTCGAACACCGCACGCTTCAGCATCCGGGCCAACGTGTCCGAATCCTGTTCGTGCAGCGTCAGATCAATATAGATTTCATCGATCCCCCGATCTTCAACCTGTGGGGCAATCGCCCGCACGGCCGCCTTGAAACGGCGTGAATAATCGCGGTAGGCGTTGAAATCGGCTGGTAAAACCACCGCATCCGGTGCAAGACGGGCCGCTTTCATCATGCCCATTGCCGAAAAAACGCCCAAGGCACGCGCTTCGTAAGTGGATGTGGTAACAACGCCGCGGCCCGTATAGTCCTTCAATTGAGCGAACTGCAGCACGCCATCCGGACCGGCAACCGGCGCCTTCGTGGATCGACCACCAATCACCACCGCCTGCCCGCGCAACTGCGGGTAACGCAGCAATTCAACGGACGCATAGAAAGCATCCATATCGAGATGAGCAACACGGCGTTGATGTGACATGGCAAAAGTGTACAACCGGAACAACGCCACCATGATTGTGCATCGCAACACAAAATGCACCGGATTGGTGCATCACCCTGTTCAGAAAAAGCCTGAAATGAACGCCCCTTCACGCCCTGACGAACACCTGCCGGACAGTTAGATCAACATGGGCTGCCGCAGACCATCACGAATGACTGGCACAAAAATTGCTTGAGGGAAATCCGTAAAACCCCTGAATCAGTAAGCAAGCCGTTTATCAAGGAGCATGGCATGAAACCCCCGGCGATCCGTCTGGCCCCTGGCACACACACACGACGTTGTGTGCGACAGTTGGACAGGATCTCTACCAGCATGGCCGGGCCGATCACAGGCTTCACGCTGCTGTTGCTGATCTGGCAGATTCTGGCGTTGTTCATCGAGACAATCCCGGACCCCGGCAGTACGCTCCAGACGGCGCTGGCGCTGTTTGGCAACCCGTTTCCCGACCCCGCAACCGGCCAGACAGGACTGGGCTGGAACATTCTGATCACCCTCGAACGCCTGTTCACCGGGCTTGCACTGGCCCTGCTGGCTGGATTCCCGGCCGGTGTACTGCTGGGCCGACTGCCCTGGCTGACCAATGTCTGCACGCCCGTGATCAACTTGTTCCGCCACGTCTCGCCCCTGGCCTGGCTACCCTTCGGACTGCTGGTATTCAATGCCCCGGAATCGGCCGCTGTCTGGACCATTTTTGTGTGCTCGGTCTGGCCGTTGCTGAACAACACGGCCGAAGGCATACGTCGAGTGCCCCGTGATTACCTGAATCTGGCGCGCACCCTGGCACTGCCGGAGTGGAAGGTATTTACACGCATCATTTTGCCGGCTGCCGCACCGCACATCGTCACGGGACTGCGCATGTCGGTCAGCGGTGCCTGGCTTGTGGTGGTGGCCTCGGAAATGTTCATTGGCGGGGAAGGCATAGGATCCTGGCTGCGTACAGCCCTGGCGAACCTGAACAGCGAAAAAATCGTGATCGCCATTTTGCTTGTCGGCACAATTGGGCTGTTGCTGGACCTGCCCCTGCTTGCACTGCGAAAACGCCTGACCCCGAAAAACTGACCTCTCATTCGCATCAACACGTTCGATCTGAAACGCACACCGCACGCAACCACGGAAAAGGCCTGACCATGGAAAATCATGTCCGTATCGACCACCTGAGCCATCGCTTCATCAACAAAAAAACACAACCGTACCCGGTGCTGCACAACATCAACCTGAGCATCCGTAAAGGTGAAGTCGTCTGTCTGGTGGGTAATTCAGGCTGTGGAAAATCAACACTCATCCAGATGCTGGCCGGCCTGGAACGCCCTTCGGAAGGCGTGCTGATCTGCAACAACCGCGAAATCTCGGGACCCGGCCCCGACCGGGCCCTGGTGCTGGAACAACCCACCTTGCTGCCCTGGCTCAGTTGCTTTCAGAACGTGTACCTGGCGGTTGAACAGGTGTTCGGGGCCCGGGAAACCCCGGGTGAACTGCGTGCCCGCGCACGTGCTGCGCTGACACGGGTGGGACTGCTGAACGATGCAGCCAAGTTCCCGGGTGAGTTGTCGGCCGGCATGCGGCAGCGTGTCAGCATTGCCCGGGCCATTGCCATGGAACCCAAGGTATTACTGATGGACGAACCCTTCAATGCCCTGGACCCCCTGACCCGCAGTCACCTGCAGGACGATGTTCTGCGCATTGTAGGCACCCTGGACACAACCGTGATCATGGTGTCACACGACGTTGACGAAGCCTTGCTGATGGCGGACCGGATTGTTCTGCTGACACAAGGGCCGGCCGCCACGATCGGAACCATTGTGCCGGTTGATCTGCCCAGACCACGCAACCGGCTGACGGTGCTCAGCGAGCCCCGTTATCTGGAACTGCGCACACGCATATTGACATTTCTTCACGATCAGCGTCACCATCGTGAACCGGAGTTACACGCAGCATGACGCTGAAATTCGTACCAATTCTACGTACAATTCAAGCATGGAACGTTGTCACTGGTGCACCCAGGATCCCCTCTATATTCAGTACCATGATACCGAGTGGGGTGTCCCTTCGTTTCATGCGCCGCATTTATTCGAAAAATTGATCCTTGAAGGCTTCCAGGCCGGTCTGTCGTGGTTCACCATACTGCGCAAGCGCGAACACTTTCGTGCTGTCCTGCACCGGTTCAATCCCGAACGCCTGGCGGCACTCACCGATGCCGATCTCCAGGCGCTCATGCAAGACCCCGGCATTGTGCGCAACCGGCTCAAGCTGCAGGCCACCCGGCGCAACGCGCAGGCCTGGCTGCAGCTGAACGATCCGGTCGATCTCATCTGGTCTGTCGTGAACCACACACCGATCATTCATCATTACGATCACCACAACCAGATCCCGGCCACCAGCGTTCAGGGCGATGCACTCTGCAAACACTTGCGCAAGGCCGGGTTCACCTTCGTGGGCCCCACCATTTGCCACGCTTACCTGCAGGGTATCGGGGCATTCATGGATCACACCACCCGCTGTCACCGTCACGCGGTGCTGTCAGGCCGTGCTCACACCCCGGAATGAACCCCGCACCATTCTCCCAACGGGCAAACCCCCAGATCATCCGGCACACAGAAGGTCCGCTGACCGACTGGCTGCGGGAATACACGCGCCCCCTGCACAGGGCCCTGGACACCAGCCCCATGCTGCACAACCTGCTGAGGCCCGAACTGAGCATCGCCGATTACGCGACAACGCTGCGGGCGCTGCATCAGGCCCACACCCGGGCTGAAACCTGTTTACAGACTCTGGCGCACGCACGCCCACCGGCGCTGCCCCCCTATGTGGCGCGCAGTCCTGCACTGGCACGTGATCTGCTGGCCGTTGAAACGCTCCGTGCCAACGGCACACACACGGCGCCACCTTCCGTACACGTGTCCGGAACGATCCTGGCCGCTGCATCACCCGCAACCGATCCCCCGCGTGTCACACACACTGACCCGCACGCCACCTACCTGGGCCTGCGTTATGTGCTGGAAGGTGCCAGCCTGGGCTCACGTGTGATCGCCCAACAACTAAAAAAACGATGGCCTGAAATTGAACAACATGCTTTTGCCTACTGGGGCTTACAATCCGAACTAATGCAGCACTGGCTTGGTGTGTGCGAACAGATCAACAGCCACCCGGCCGGCCTGCATGAATCCTCCCTGCTTCAGGGCGCTGAAACGGCATACCACTGCTTCCTGAGCGTGTTCAGGCCGGAAACCCATGACACCACCCACCTTTGACGACTGCCTGACCGCCCCGCTGCATTTTTCCAGGGCAATTCAACCTCATGGGGCGCTGCTTGTGGTGAACCCGGGCGGCGCGATCATTGGTGCATCGGCCAATGCAGGCCGTTGGCTGCACGTGCCTGAAACCGAACTGGAAGGGGCCCGCTGGCACGCACTGTTCCCGCAAACGCCCTTGCCGCCCGCACCCACCTGTACCACCATCCCCGTCAGCGCACCGGTTTTGCATGCCCTGCACTTGAACGGACAAGCCCTGGTGGTTGCACACCGCACACTGAAGGTCGGTACGTTACTGGAATTTGAACAGGTCACCTACTGCACCGAGGAACTGGCCTACAGCAATGCTGCACGCATGGCGATCTGCATGGCCGAACTGCCCGACTGCAACAACGAACAAGCGGCCGCTGAATGCCTGATGCGGCATATCGCAGAAGTCACCGGTTTTGACCGGACCATGCTGCTGCAATTCCTGCCCGACTGGCATGGTGCCGTGGTGGCTGAACAGTGCAAACCCGGCATCACGGGTTATCTGCACCAGCACTTCCCGGCCAACGACATACCGGAAAACGCCCGTGCGCTCTACCGCCTGAAACACCAGCGCCTGATTGCCGACGCCTGCGCCGAACCGGTACCCATTCTTTCCACGCACCCTGAACCTTTCGACCTGACCTACTCCGAGCTCAGGGCCGTACATCCGGCGCATATCCAGTACATGCGCAATATGGGCATACGTACCGCCTTCAGCGTGTCGATCGTGGTCAACGGAACACTGTGGGGCCTGATTACTTGCCACAACCTGCAGCCTGCCACGCTGTCCTTTGCAAAGCGACTGCTTTGCGAGCAACTGGCCAGTGCAACCGCGTTGCACATGGCCGGCCTGGCCCGCCTGGCGCATGCCACGGCGCGCCACACCCACCAGCTTGTGCGCACCCAGGTCAAACAGGCACTGCAAACCGGCGGAACATCCCCCGAAACCCTCAAGAACAGCCTCCAGGACATCGCGCTGCAGTTCAACGCGCAGGGCGCCTGGGCGCGCGTGCGTGGTCAAACGGTACTCTGGGGTGTACTGCCCTCTTCACGCCGGCTCAAACGGCTGCGTTCCTGGCTGGCCAGGCATGTAGCACCCGACCTGGCCGTTTTCCATACACATGAAATCCCTGCGCAACTGCGCGATGACACCGAACTGGTGCGCCATGCCAGCGGCCTTTTGCTCATCCGGATCAACGCCAACGTCACCCTTCTGCTGCTACGCTCGGAACAACAAGAACACATCGACTGGGCCGGTGAACAGCAACACGTCAAACCTGAAACGCACCGGCAAAAACTGTCCCCGCGCACGTCATTTGCTGTATGGCGCGAACAGGTCAAGGGGCAGGCCTGGCCCTGGACAGCCACCGACATTGAAGCGGCCCACGACCTGCGCACGGCCCTGGTTGAACTGATCGACTACCTGGCCCTGGAACACAAAAGCCTGACCGATCCTCTTACCGGACTGGGCAACCGCAACTTGCTGCAGCAACGCTTTGACGCCCTGCAATCCAACTCGGGCAAGGAAGCCCGGGCGGCACTCCTGCTGATCGACCTGGACAACTTCAAACCCATCAACGACACCCTGGGGCACGCCGCCGGCGACGACCTTTTGGTGCAAATTGCAAACCGTCTGCGTTCACTGGTACGCACCGAGGACACCCTGGTGCGCCTGGGTGGTGATGAATTTGCCGTTGTACTCAAACGGATCAGTACTGCGAAACAGGTTCAGGATCTGGGTGAACGACTGGTTCAGGCCCTGGCGGAGCCGTATACGCTGAACGACACCCAGGTAACCCTGAGCGCCAGCGTGGGAGCCGCCTTGTTTCCGCAACACGCCCGAACCGGGCAATCATTGGTGCACCATGCCGACATGGCCATGTACCAGGTGAAGCGCCGTGGCCGCAACGGGTTCATGTTGTATTCGGCATCGGAATCAGGCTCTGCACAATCGGCCCCCGATACCACAGGCACGGCCTGACTTTATCTAGACGCCGCAGGCGCTGTTTGAGTGCTGTACAAACGCGCCGGCAAAAACCCGCCATCCACCACAATATCCTGGCCGGTAAGGTACCGCGCTCCGTCCGTCGAAAGAAAGGCGACCACCTGGGCGATATCCTCAGGAACCCCGAAATGCCCTACGGGCAAAGCAGCCAACCGGGCTGCAGCACGTTCCGGATTCTGGTAATAGGGCTCAGACAAGGGGGTGCGCACCATACCCGGACTGACTGAATTAGCGCGTATACCTTTTTCACCCCAGGCCACGGCCATCTGGCGAGTGAGACCACACATGGCCGATTTGCTTGCCCCATAGGCGCCCCCACGCGTAGGTGTCTGATTACCGATTGAAGCAATGTTCACGATACGTCCCCACCCTTGGACAAACATCATGGGTACCAATGCCTGGGCACAGAGCAACGCCCCTTTGACGTTGACGTTGAATACACTATCCCACTCGTCCACAGAAATAGCTTCCAGAGGTGTCAGGGCTGTACGGCCTGCGTTGTTCACCAGGATATCGCAGCGCCCAAACCGTTCCCTGACCGTCTCAGCCATCTGTTCAATCGCTTCGGGCACCGTAATATCGCAGGCAATTGCTACGGCACCAACCGGCAGAACAGCATCGACAGGAACCGTACGATCAATCATGGCAACACGTGCGCCCATCGCCAAGAACTGCTGGGCAATCGCCAGGCCCAGACCGCCAAATGCACCGGTGACAACAGCCACTCGCCCCTTGAGCGAGTCTGGGCTGAAAACAGGGGAAGGAAGCTCAGGAGTCCAAGATGTCATGGTAATTCAATAAGGTAAAGTCAGGTAACACGAGGGGGACTGCATCAGGGTAGAACAGCACACTACGGTCCGACCCGGCAAAAATACGGCTGATGTTTCAAGCACGCTTGAGCACAGCATGCAAAAACCGAACCACGAAGAAAAGCAACATGAGCAGCATAATGGCGAGCAAAGTTGCAGAAATCGGGCGCTCAATGAAGGTCGCAAAATCGCCTTGGGCAACAACCATCGTGCGCCGGAAGTTTTCCTCGACCATGGGGCCCAGCACAAACCCCAGCAACAGGGTCGCACCATCAAACTGCAGTGCCCTGAACAACAAGCCCAGCAGGCCAAAAATCACCAGCACATAGATATCAGTCACGGAACTGCTGACCGAGTACACACCCACACAAACGCAGGCCACCATTACCGGGAACAACAGGTGATAGGGAATGCGCAGCAAACGCACCCAAAGTCCCACCAAAGGCACATTCAGAATCACCAGCAATATATTGCCCACCACAAACGAGGCTACCAGCCCCCAGAAAATTTCCGGATTATTGGAAATGACAGCTGGACCTGGAATGATGCCATGCACCATCAGCACGCCCAGCATCATCGCCATCACGGCATCACCTGGTATGCCGATACTCATGGTGGGAATGAACGCCGTCTGAACCGCTGCATTATTGGCAGCCTCGGGCGCAGCAACACCCGCCAGCGCACCATGACCAAATTTTTCAGGGGTTCTGGAAACCCGTTTTTCCAGGGCATACGAAAGGAATGTGGCGATCAGACCGCCAGTTCCTGGTAATGCACCAAAAAACGAACCAATCGCCGATCCACGCAAAGTGGGCATGGTGCACTCCCTGACCTGCGCGCGATCAGGCAACATGGAACGCAGGGTGATCCGGTTTTCCGCAACCTTGCCTTCAGGCCCGCCATGGGCCGTGGAAATGATTTCAGGCAGACCAAACAAACCGAGTGCCAGGGCGACCAGTGACAGACCGTCAAACAAAACGGGCAACCCAAAGGTGAAGCGGGCCTCACCGCTGTTCAGATCCAGCCCGATCAACCCAAGCAGAACGCCGATGCACACCATGATGAGCGACTTCAAGGGTTTACCTGAAGACAGCAAGGACGCGGACACCAGGCCGAAGGTCATGAGCATAAAGTATTCCTGAGGCCCAAAGCTCATGGCCACATTGGCCAGCGGGATGGTCAGCACGGCAAGCAACACCGCACCAAGCATTGAACCCACGAACGAAGCAATTGCCGTGATAAAAAGCGCCAGGCCCGCCTGACCATTACGCGCCATCGGATAGCCATCAAGCGTTGTGACCACACTGGTGACCGTACCCGGCAAATTCAGGAGAATGGAGGCCGTGGAGCCACCGTATGCTGCACCATAATAAATACCGGCCAGCATGATGATCGAGTAGGTCGGTTCGATATGAAATGTGATCGGCATCAGTACGGCCAATGTCGCCATGGTGCCTAAACCGGGCAGAACACCTACAACTGTGCCCAGAAAAACACCAAGAAAACAATACATCAGGCCATTTAATGACAAGGCCACCGAGAAACCCAGTGCGATGTTATCCAGCAAGGATACATTCATAGTGCAAACACCTTGATCGGCAGGCCAAGAACAGCCACAAACAAAATGGAACACCCAACTGCCGTTACCGCTGACAACACAACTGAACGTGCAATGTGTGCGTTCGCCGAGGCAAACGTTGACAGAAAAACGGCTGCAAAAATGGCCGGAAGCAAACCAAACCGATCAATCAGCAACGCGAACGCCATAAATGCTGCAATGATCGATACCACCGAGAAAAAACGGGGGAAGGTAGCCTTGGGGGCCACTGTTGAACTGAATAGCGTGACCCCTGCCAGCAAACAGCCCAAAACAATCAGGACGATTGCGAACATACCGGGGAAATAGCCTGGCCCCATATCACGCAAGGAACCCATGACATAACTCTGCGACTCGACCAGCACAAAAAGGCCCAGGGCGACTGCAAAACCGGCACCGGCAAGATCAGGCAGTTTTGCATGCAAACTCTTCTCACTCATTGTTCAGTCTCCTCTTTTTTGAATTGTGATCGTGCACACGATCAAAGTTAGTTCATCTCGCTCAACCCGGCGGAACACCTGCAGTCCCGGTACCCATAGGCAACCCAGAGTGATCACTCAATGCCGCAGCGCCCAGCGCCGTGCCGTGCACGGACAAATGCGCACCAAGCTGTATGACCTGGACAATGTCTGCAACAGCACCACCTTCTTGCAAAGTTGTACGTATTTCAGTGCGCAGTGCATCAGGATTGAACCCCGTGAAACAGGCGTGTAACGCAATATGAATCAGATGGCGCTCATACGGTGACAGACCAGCCCCAGGTGTATCAAGAGCGATAAACTCAAGCACAACCCGCACATACCCAGGATCAAACCGACCAACGACACGCAACTGCTCACACAAAGCCACGGGCAACGTCGCCAGGTGTGCCGCCAGACCATCAGGCCAGGCCGCATCCGCTGGCACTGAGTCAAGTCCAGCCTCTTCGGCCAGGATATTCAACCCCTGATACACCGACGACAGCCCCTGTACGGCCACACAATGCAGCACACCCAGTATGTCGGCAGGACTCGCCCCCGCCTCGAACGCTTTGGCCAGATGTGTCTTGAGACCCGGACCATATAAATGGGTTGATGAAGCATCCAGAGCCACATAGACCAGTTCGACCATGCGTGCCGACAATGAACCTGTGCGGGCAGGGTAGCCGGCATAATTTGCATACGCCTGCAAAAACTGCGGGTGTTGCGCCAGTATGACCTCGGTCCAGGGGCGCCAGTAACCACGCTCACGGATAAAACAGGCCTTGATAGCCTCTTGCTCAGGCGTCAAATGGGCCATCATCATGCTCCTTGTTCAGTTCGCAGCACAAGCACTTGCCCTGTCAGGAACTGTGCACGTGCCCCGGCCACGTAATTAATCAACAAAGCGGTATCGTCCAGCGGATACTCTGGCGGCAGGCAGAGGCCGTTCACGCGGAACCCAAGCGGCCCGAGCTCGCAGGCCAGTGTGGCCACCATCATGCGAGCAGCGGCGTAATCCCCTGCAGCCTGTGCACCGGCAGAAACAGGTCCCTGCGGAAGAATCAGTGTCAGACTCGACGGTGCCAGCGCATGCTGCACAAACTGCCGGGCCGCTGCATGCAGAGCGGCAACCAGCTCACCTGATGCACACTGCCAGACGGAAAAGTCCACAACAGCCTGATAACAACCCGCATCGGACCCAGTATCCTGCGCCTGCAGACGGGCCTCCAGTTCAAGGGGCACAGTGCCGCATAGCCGCAGCCGTGTCGAAGCCGACAAAGAAACCGGGGGAACCTGAGCCGGTGAGAACGCAGCACTGCCGCCAAAAGCGCCCGAACCGCCGTCCACACGCAACGGCTCAGGCCCAAGGAGTCGAGCAGGCGCACTGGCCAGAAACAACAGAGCATGGGCCAGCTCTTCCGGTTCCGCCATGCGTCCCAACGGAATTTTTGCAACGGCACGTACAGGATCGAGCCGTTTTTCATCAATCAGGTGCTGCACTAACTCCGTTCGAACAAAACCCGGTGCCAGAACGGATACACACCGCTCGGGCCACTCAGATGCCAGTGCACGGGATTGCGCAATGAGCCCGGCTTTGGAGGCACTGTAAAGACCACGCCACGGAATGGCCTGAAAAGCGGCACCTGAAGCCACATTCACGATATGAGCCCGGGGCGCCAGACATGGCTGCAGGACGTGCAGGACAGCCAGTGGAACCTGCAGATTCAGTGTCATCAGACGCTGACACTCCGCCCAGGCCATGTCAGCCAGGCGCAGACCTCGCGTATCAGAGATACCCGCATTATTGATGACGGCATCCAGCGGTTGTCTGAAATCAGCCAGTGCCGCCAAACCCGCCGGATCCAGAAGGTCCAGGCACAAAGCCATATGCCCTTGCCCATCGGGATCAGGTAGCGCATCCGCCAGGGCAACAACCCGCGCCGTATCACGATCCAGCAAAACGCAACGCCAGCCCTGCGATGCAAACAGCAGGGCGGCTGCACGGCCAATCCCGGCAGCGGCACCCGTGATCAGAACAGTGGCCACAGTCGTCCCCGTGCGTAATCAGATATTGGTGAATGTGACGCCGCCGTCTACCACCAACGACTGGGCGGTGATGAACCCGGCGTCATCACTGACCAGAAAACAAATGCCGCGAGCGATATCCTGCACGTTGCCGAGCCGTCCCAGAGGGGTACGCGCAGCGCGTAAGGCATCCCGCTCGGCATTGCGGTTACGCTGAGTGCCTTCCGTGGGCACTGCAGACGGGCAAACAGCATTGACACGAATACGACGAGCCCCCAGTTCGGCAGCAGCGGCACGCGTGATGCCCAAAATACCTGCTTTAATACCGGAATACACCACGGAATTCAGCGTGGAACGCAACGCAGCCGTGGACGCCACATTCACGATGGCACCACCACGCTCGGGATCCATGGCCTCGGCGGCAGCCTGAATGCCCCAGATCACTGCCTTGAAACCAACATCCAGCATACGATCCACGGTTTCAGGCTGGATATCAGGCACCGCTTGATAACGGACCCAGGCAGCGTTGTTGACCAGCGCATCAAAACGGCCACCCACCTGGGCCGCCTGGCGAACAGCGGCTTGAATACCTTCGCGGGTAGAAATATTCTGGACCACGCCAAAGGCTTTGCCACCCTGATCCGTGATTTCACGAACAGCGGCCTCAACAAACTCTTCCTTGAGGTCATTGACACCGACCAAAGCACCACGCGCAGCCATCTGGCGTGCAGCCTCGCGACCAATGCCATTGCCAGCGCCTGTGATCAGGATTACACGACCTTCCATATCCTTATGCATGTGCTGCCTCCTTGGCAGATTCAATAAATGTCTGGCCGGCAATCTGCAATGCCGTCGAGCCTTTCAGAGCCGTATTCAGACGCTGGGCATCACGCAGCGACCAGTGCAATGGCACTTCCCAGGTAAAACCCATGCCGCCGTTCAGGTGAATGGCACGCTCGATGGCAAAAATTGCGTTATGCACAGCCCCGGTCCAGGCCACCTGGGCATCACGCTCGCAACCGAATTCATCGCTGGTCAAAACCCTTTGAACGGCAGCAATCGAAACCTCATTCAGCAATTTCATACGCGCCAGCGTATGACGCACCGCCTGCTTGGCCGTCAATGGGCGACCGAACTGGACACGCGTTGCGAGGTACTGCGCTGTAAACTCCAGCGCACCTTGGGCAGCTCCGTTCAGGAAGGCTGCTGTAAGTACGTAAGCATCCCGCCGTAAAACAGCATACTGTTCGGCGGTCAGACGCGCCTTCACGACAGCGGATTGCAAACCAACGGTGTATCGGGGTACATCGGGATCAAGCACATCCTCGGTTTCCAGCGACACAGAAGAGCGCTCAACCAACACTGCACGTTCACCGTCAGGCACCAGGATCCAGTCAGCCCGGTCCGCATAGGCCGCATGAGAAGCCAGGCAGCGGCTCCAGTCACCTTGCCAGGCGATAACCACAACACGGCGTCCACCGACCAGTTCGGCCGCTTCGGGCGTACCCGCCAGCGCCTTGGCCACAAGCAGTTGTTCCACCAGGGGAAAGCGCAAACGCAATTTGCCCGCCTGCTGTGCAATCGGTACGGCAAAGGCCAGGCTCAGATTCAAGCCACCATCGCTTTCGGGAACACACACACCAACCAGACCGGCCTGGGCCAATATGGACGCCATCGTGGAAAAATCGTGCGACTGCGCATCGGCAATCGCTGCCGCAGCGGCTTCGGCAAATTCCTCGGGCCGCAGACTTTCATCGTGGGAACTCATCATTTCTGGACGTCCATGGGCAGTTTGAGAATACGCTGGGCAATAATGTCGAGCTGAACTTCAGTCACGCCTGCATAAATGGTTTCAGCACGGGCAAACAGGTAGGCGGTTGTGAAATGCTTCCGGGCACGGCGGGCCAGTGGGCTCGAACAATCGTGCACACGAGAAACAATGTCCATTGCAAGCCCCGCAAAGGCTTGATGACATTCTGACCAGTACAGTTTGTTCAATGAACCCAGGGCACCAACTGGCCGATCACGCATCAGGTGATCCACCACGGCCTCGATCAACCCTTTCAGGCCGTCGATTTCGGCAGCAATCTGCCCAATACGACGCTGGTAATAGCCATCGTCCAATACCTTGGCCAGTTCGGCATCCGAAAGGCATGCACGCACCAGCTGGCGCAGTTCGCACTCGAAACGCCACGGGCGATACATACGATTGGTGGCACGCTCGATCGACAACACACGAATTGCCGCATCCCAGCCTTCATCAGGCGCACCCAGTCGGGCGCTGTCAGGCACAATGACATTGTCAAAGAAGACCTCGGCAAACGATTCCTTGCCATCGATGGACTTGATCGGCACAACACGAATGCCGGGTGTATCCATAGGCACGGCAAACATCAACAAGCCACGATGTTTGTCGGCCACTGTTCCAGTGCGTGTCAACAACAGGCAATAGTGTGCTTTTGCAGCCCCGCTGGTCCAGATTTTCTGGCCATTGATACGCCACACATCGCCTTCCTGAGTCGCCTTGGTACGCAATCCGGCAAGGTCAGACCCTGCTCCAGGTTCGGAAAACCCCTGGCACCAGTAGTTTTCAATCGCCAGAATGGCTGGCAAAAAAGTGCGTTTCTGTTCTTCGGTACCCACCGCCATGATGATGGGACCCGCCAGTTCCTTCCCGATCGAGCTGACACTCTCGGGCATGGGCAGCGAACCGATTTCCTTGTTCACGACCAAATGCTCACGCAACGACAGCCCATAGCCACCGTATTCTTTTGGCCAGGTCATGCCGGCCAGCCCCGCACGGTACATTGCCGCTTCCCACGCACTGCTTTCCTGCAGTGTGGGTGTACGGTAGTTCAGGCTGTCCGAACGCATGTAGTCGGGTAAATTGGCAGCCAGCCATTGGCGGGCATGGCGACGATAGGCATCGCGCCCGGACGCAGGGTCCGGAATCACCACAGTGGTATCAAACGACATCAGTGAGCTCCTGGAGTCAAAGCGAATTCATTCACGGGCACCATCAGTGCATCAAGCACCACAACACCCTGGCCCAGGGGGCGCACCAGGACCGGATTCATATCGATTTCAGCGACATTGGCGGCATGGCGGCAGGCGAACTCTGAAAGACGGACCAGTGTCTGAGCGGCAGCCTGGATATCGGCCTTGGGCTGACCACGAGCCCCATCCAGAATGGGGAACATGCGCAATGACCGGATCATGCGCAGCGCGTCATCCTGGCTCACGGGTGCAACCTGTACCGCAATATCTTTGAGCACTTCGGCATGAATACCGCCCATACCCACCATGACCACCGGGCCAAAAACCGGATCGCGGGAAATACCCATGATCAGTTCAACACCGCCCTTGGCCATCGGCGTAACCAGAACACCCTCGATGCGAGCGTGTGGCACCTTGCGGGCTACATTGGCCATGATCTGTTCATATGCCTGCTGCACAGCCTGGGCCGTTTCCAGATTCAGCAATACGCCACCCACTTCGGTTTTATGGGCGATATCAGGCGACACAATCTTGAGCACCACGGGCAGCCCAAGCTGTACGGCCTGCTCAGCAGCCTCATCGGCAGAACGCACAATCGCTTCCTGCAAAACGGAAACACCCGCGTGAGCCAACACACGTTTGGCCACAACCTCATTACCAAACGCAGCTGCGTCCAGAGGCATACGCGGACCATCGTACGCAGGAGCCGCATCCAGGGCTGTAAGTTGCCCCAGCGCCACCAGGCTCGCAAGGCCTTTTGCAGCTGAGTCGATTGAAGCGAAAACAGGAATACCCAGCGCGTTGATTTCAGCCACGGCATCGGCCGGGCCGGCACTGATGATCGCCAGCAGGCGATCGGGGCGGCTTGCCCGCACTTTGGCCAGGGCTTCCATGTAAACGCCCCGCAAACGGCTGTTGTAAAGCGACAGGGACAAGAACAACAACGTGGCATCTGTCCGGGGTTCTTCGACCAAAGCTGACAAAATACCGTGCAAAATGTCAGGGCGGCTGGACATCTGGGCCGAAGCATCCACCGGATTATTAGTACCTGCCAACGGCAAGACAGCCTGAATGCGAGCTTTGGTCTCAACACTGAGCTCGGGCAGAATGAGCCCAGCCCGCGTTGTGGCATCGGCCATCATGATGCCAAAACCACCCGAAGCCGCCACCAGAGTCACACGAGGCCCTTGGGGCAAACGGCTTGTGCCCAGCAAAGACACGGAATGACCAATCTCCAGCAGCTCTTCAATAGAGTGCACACGCAGGGCACCATAGCGCCGGAACACAGCGTCAATCACGTTATCCGCACCGGCCAGCGCACCCGTATGCGACGCGGCGGCAGCCTGGCCGCTTTCCGTGGAACCGATCTTGATGACAACCACCGGTTTGCGATTGTGTCGTGCCCTGTCAAGAGCCCAGGTCAGACGCCCTGCATCACGGCAGGTTTCCATACAGCACAAAATGACTTGTGTCGCCTCATCATCGGCCAATGCTGCGATACCATCGGCGACATCCACATCCGCTTCATTACCGGTTGCGATGAAACGGCTGACCCCAAGACCGCGCCGGGCAATATTCTGCATGACAAAGCTGCCAATATTGCCCGACTGGGAAACAATACCCACGTTGCCGGCCGGGGGCATGCTTTGTTCGAGTACGATGGTAAACGAACCCACGACACCATCCGCAACGCTGACCACACCCAAACAGTTAGGCCCCAGCAAGCGCATCGTGTGCGCACGCGCAATACGGACCAATTCCGCCTGACGGGCAGCCCCCTCTTCACCCGACTCGGCAAAACCGGACGACAACACGATCACAGCACGGACACCTTTGTCGGCACACTGCTGCATCGCCTGTACGGCATGTTCGGCCGGCACGGCAAGAATCGCCATATCAGGAGCCGAGGGCAGATCATCAATACGGGCATAGGCTGGCAAGCCCTGTATTGTGCCTCCTTTGGGATTAACGGGGTACACAGCACCCTGATAACCATATTTGCGCAAGAACCAGACAGGACGACCACCGATTTTGGTTTGATCGTCGCTGGCTCCGACAACAGCAATAGAGCGGGCCTTGAACAAGGCATCAAGCCCGGCCCCAGGTTGTTGAACAGGCTGACTCACCATGATTCAACGCCCCTTGAACACAGGCTGACGCTTTTCAAGAAAGGCCAGACGGGCTTCGCGGGCGTCTTCCGTACGTGCCAGTGTCATGGTGAATTCTTGCTCGAAACGGTAGGCATCGCGCTGTGGCATGACATCGACCATATTGGCGGCGCGCTTGGCGTACATGGTGGCCAATGGTGCCTTCGAAGCAATTTCACGCGCCAGTTCCATGGCGACAGGCAACAACTGCTCGCGTGGCAGAACATCTTCCAGTACATTGCGACGCAACAAATCATGGGCTGTCAGGCGCTGCCCGGTATAGAACATGCGACGCAACGTAGAACGCCCGAACAGGGTGCGCAGCATTGACGCGCCACCCGCAAGACCCACATTGATTTCAGGCATACCGAATGTGGCGTTTTCAGAGGCGTACATAATGTCGCAGGCGGCCATCAAGCCCAGTCCGGCACCCAATGCTGTGCCATTGACGGCAGCAATAACGGGTTTTGCACACTCACGAATGGCATTGCCGGTTTCACGCGTGATACGGTTATGTTCAAGAAAATCACCGGGAATGTCAGCATTGGGCCGGTCTTTCAGGTCGGCACCTGCACAAAACACATCGCCTGCACCGGTCAGCACGGCACAACGAATGTCCTCGCGCTCGGAAATTTCATCAAACGCAGCGACCATCTGGCGGCGCATGTCCCGGCTCAGCGCATTGACCGGCTTGCGGTCCATGGTCACAAGTGCAACGTAATCAGCGACTTCTATTCTTACGACTTTGTCTGTCATGTCCTTTCCTTGGGCAGTGGGGTGTCGGCGCGCAACAACGCGATAGAGCGAAAACACAGTCGGACTAGACTGTGCCGATGCGAACGGACGGACCGAGGCGTCTTGTCTGTGCAAGCTCTGGGCCAACGGGCCTGTACGGTTGTACGAATGAATGTGACAGGCACTCCGGACGATGTTTTATGAGCGCGTCCGCTGCCTGTGACCCGCTCTTGATACGTGGTGCGTGAGCCGGCATGAGGTGGGGATTCTAATGTCAATTTTTTGAACGGACACCTTCGTTTTCACGCAGGCGGGTAGTCTGACAGGTGTCATAAAACCAACTCCCGGATGTTTAAGCGATTAGATAAAGCCCTGATTTTTTTGATTTTTATCAATTATTTTCGGAATCAAAAAAGCGGCTTATCCGGCTCGCTACAGCGAAGTAGTTCAAACAGTTCTGCACTATTCATCAAGAATGGCAAGGTATTCGCTCGGGTATAGTCTGATCCAGATCAAGAAACAGATGCACCAAAAGCGGTGCATTCTTAACCCGTACCGGGACATTACCCATTAACAACAGAAAATCAGGAGAGACAGCAGTCATGCGTCTGTTTTCACGCCGTCACTTCATTGGCCAAGCGGCCGCTTTGGCACTTGCAGGTGCCTTTACCCTGCCCGCAATGGCAACCGAACTCAAAACGGGGCGCCCCATCAGCATCGTGGTGCCTTACGGTTCGGGCGGCACCTACGATACGTTTTCCAGAATCCTGGCAAAGGGCATGAGCGATTACCTCAAGCATCCTGTCATTGTCGAAAACAAACCCGGTGCCAACGGTGTAATCGGCGCAACCTACGTGGCCCAGGCCGCGCCCGATGGCCACACCCTGCTGATGGGTGGTACCGGCCCGGTATCCCTGAATATCATGCTGCGCAAGTCGCTACGATACAACTTCGACAGTTTTGATTCCGTGTCGCTACTATTCGATGGTCCGTTGTCGATTGCCGTCCCCACCAAACTGGGTTTCAAGAGCCTGCAAGACGTCATCGATCACTCGAAAAAAACAGGTACACCTGTGAACTATGCAACGCTCGGACCAGGCAGCGTCACGCATCTTTATGGCCTTTTACTGGGTGATACGCTGGGTATCAAAACAGAACCCGTGGCCTACAAGGGCGAGGCACCTTCGTTCATTGATTTCATCGCCGGGCTGACAACACTGTCGTTTTCCAACCCCAACTCACTGAATGAATACGTGAAATCGGGCGAAGTGGATATTCTTGCGTTGAGCACACCTGAACGTGTCCCGTCGTTCCCCAACATTCCCACAATCGGTGAGCTGGGGTATCCCCAGCTGGTGTCCTCATTCTGGGGCTCAATGCATGCCCCAAAAGGAACACCACCCGATCTGCTGAAAAAACTGTCTGACGCCACGATGTACGCAGCCAAGCAGCCTGAATTCGTTGACATGCTCACCAAAGGCGGGCTGCGCCCCCTGGGTGAAAGCCCTGAACGCCTGGATGCCCAAATGGCCTCTGACCGCGAAGTCTGGGGCAAGATCATCAAAGACAACAACATTGTGCTTGATTAAGCCGGCACCTTAAACGCCCACATTCCAAAAGCCCTGACCTGGCAACTGATTTTAGTTGCCAAGCTGGTTTTTCGCATCCAAAACCAAAATCTTATAAACGGAGACAATACATGCAAACACAGCGTTCCAGAAGAACTTTTCTTGCACAAGGTGCCGCCTTACTGGCTGCAAGCAGCTTGCCTGCCCTGACACAAGCCACAGCATTACAGTCAGGTAAGCCGATCAGCATCATTGTTCCCTATGCTCCAGGCGGTACATATGACGCATCACTGCGCATCATTGCAGAAGGCATGACCAAACACCTTGGTCGCCCCGTCATCATCGAAAACAAACCGGGGGCCAATGGCATCATCGGTGCGTCTTATGTAGCTAAAGCAGCACCCGACGGGCACACACTGCTCATGGGCGGAACAGGGCCGATCTCGTTGAATATTATGCTGCGCAAATCGCTGCCTTATAACTTCGATAGCTTTGAATCGGTTGCCATGCTGTTCGATGGCCCTCTTGGTATTGCCGTTCCTTCAAAAATAGGTGTGAACACCCTGCAGGAATTTGTGGACTACGCCAAGAAATCGCCCAACCCGGTGCCCTATGGCACACTGGGACCTGGCAGCGTCACCCATCTTTACGGCCTGCTGTTTTCCGATATTTTTGGTTTCAAGTCGATTCCGGTGGCCTACAAAAGCAACACAGCATCGCTGGCTGACTTCATTGCCGCACAAACAGTGCTCTCTTTTTCGGCCCCCAATGCGCTGGCTGAATATGAAAAGTCAGGTGACGTCAAGATTCTTGCGATCAGCACCCGCGAACGCGACTCCGCCTTCCCGGACATCGCTTCGATCACCGAACTTGGATACCCGCAGCTGGTTTCGTCCTTCTGGGCATCGCTGCATGCGCCACGAGGCACTGACCCTGCAATCATTAAAACACTGTCAACAGTGGCCGTGGCTGCAGCCAATGAACCTGCCTTCGTTGATTTGCTCAGAAAAGGAGGGCTCTCGCCGCGCGGAGGCGATGCATCCGCATTGAATGAACAGCTGAAATCTGACCGCGAAGTCTGGGGCAAGATCATCAAAGACAACAACATTGTGCTTGACTGACAGGAGACATGACCATGAACACCAAAACCCGCCGCCATTTTCTGGCCACAACGCTCGCCCTGCTGACACTGCTTGGCACGGGTAGCGTTGCAGCCAGCGAGAAACCCATCAGTATCGTGGTGCCCTATGCTGCCGGTGGTACCAACGATGCCTACATGCGCCTGATCGCTGAGGGCATGTCACGTGAACTGGGTCGCACAGTTCTGGTTGAAAACAAACCAGGGGCCAATGGCATCATCGGCTCAACCTATGTGGCCAAAGCGGCTCCCGATGGCACAACGCTGTTAATGGGCGGCACAGGGCCGGTGTCGCTGAACAGTATGCTGCGTCCCAAACTGGCCTACAACACCGACAGTTTTGACTCAGTAGCCATGTTGTTCGACGGACCCCTGACAATCACCGTACCCACCAAACTGGGGGTCAATTCGGTCGAAGAACTCGTAAACCATGCAAAAAAAATATCGACCCCCGTGCGCTACGGTACGCTGGGTCCGGGTAGTGTGACGCATCTGTACGGGCTTTTACTGGGCAAAAACCTTGGCATCAAAACCGTGCCGGTCGCCTACAAAAACAATCCTTCGTCACTGGTCGACCTCATTGCAGGCCAAGCAGAACTGTCATTTGCAACACCCAGCGCACTGGTCGAATACCAGAAAGCCGGTGATCTGAAAATCCTGGCGCTGACCACCAAAGAACGTGACCCCTCATTTCCGGACATCCCAACGGTCACTGAACTGGGTTATCCACAACTGATCTCCTCATACTGGGCCGGACTGCATGCGCCCAAGGGCACACCCCCCGATGTCTTGAAAAAACTATCAGATGCCGCCGTCAAAGCCGCTCAAGCTCCTGAGTTCGTCGAATTGCTGCGCAAGAATGGACTGACGGCCAAAGGTGGTGGCAAGGAGGCCCTTGATGCCCAACTTGAAACCGACCGCCAGAACTGGGGCACGATCATCAAAGAGAACAACATTGTCCTGAACTAAGGCAAGCCAGGTATCCAGGCCACTATCAACCGCCTGGATACTGCCAGCCCTTGCTATCAAACACCCCGAACCTGAAACTACAATGACCACCCGAAATGCGATCAGCCAGGTAGGCATTCTTAGCACTTTGCTGGGCGAATGCCCGGTCTGGGATACCCTGAACCACCGTTTATGGCTCATGGATTGCCGCGCCGGCAAACTCATGTCCGTCGAACCAGAAACAGGTGCGATTGTGAGCTCCTTCAGGTTACCGGCCCCCACCGGCTCATTCGCCTTCAACCACGATGGACAGATTGTAGTTGCCCTGAAAGAGTCCATTGTGTTGCTCGACCCCGCAACGGGTACGTTCAGCCACCTGGCCCAACTGCCAGTCAGCCACCCGAATGTTCGTCTGAACGATGGCACGGCGCTACCCGACGGCAGTTTTATTGTGGGTACCATGCATGTACATCGAGAACCTGGCGAAGCGGCACTGGGTGGCATTTTTCAGCTCAGGCACTCTGGCCAACTACACAAAATTGCCCCCGCTCCCGGCGTTACCAACGGGCCTAATTTCAGCCCTTTCGACAACCGGTTTTATGTTTGTGACAGCGCCGTGCGAACGATCTTCTCGTATCGGCTTGAACCGGTTCCAGCGGCAGCAAACAACGCAACCGAAGCACCCGTGATCTTTCAGGACAAGCAGATTTTTGCCGACACCAGTGCCCTGGATTCGGCACCTGACGGTTGCTGCTTCGACAGCACTGGCGGACTATGGACTGCGCTGGTACATGCGGGGGCGGTTGTGCGGTTTGACCCCGATGGTTCACTGACGCACCGAATCGATCTGCCTGTCAAACACCCAACGTCACTCTGCTTTGGCGGTCCTGAGCTGCAGGATATGTTCATAACCTCAATTCGCGACAGTGGACGGCTGAAAGCTGACGGACGCCTGGATGGCGCGGTATTGAAAATTCGCAATAGTGGCTTTCAGGGTTTTAACCGGCCACGCTGCTCTTTTTGACACCCTGCAAATACTTGTGCAGCTTGAAACGGGCATCTTTGCCTGACACATGCGAAGCGATGAAATCCATGAACAACCTGACTTTGGCGGGAATCACGGGAGTGTCGGGAATCGTCGCATAGATACCCTCTTCAAAGGTGGTATTTGTAACCCGGTAGTTGGGCAGCAAACGCACAAGATGCCCTTCTTCGATGTCAGGCGCCACAGTGTAGTCATCGAGCAATGCAATGCCCTCGCCCAGTCGGGCCATTTTCAGCAGAACCATACCATTATTGGTCAGATGCCTGGGCTTGATCACAATTTCCCGGGTTTTCTGGTCGCACATGAAACGCCATACATGCTGATCACCCGGCAACCAATACACCAGGCAGTCATGCTTGAGAATGTCGTCGGGTTGCTCAAGCCGGGGCATACGCGCGACATAAGCCGGCGAAGCCACCAGGTAACGGTCGCTCATGAACAACATGCGACGCCGGACCCCGGCTTCGACAGGGGGCGAAATACGAAAATCAATATCGACTTGCTGCTTCCGAAGATCGGCCTTGGCCTCGGTGAAAAGCAGTTCGACCAGAATATCAGGGTATTCGACACGAAAAGCAGCAATCAGCGGCGTAAGCACCCCCAAACCGAACATCGTACGGGAGTGAATGCGCAAAACCCCTTTAGGTGATGAATTGATCGCAGTAATGCTGTTACGCGCTTCATTGATGCTCCAGAGAATGCCATCAAGCTGACGAGCATATTCCTGACCCGCTTCGGTAAGCACAACCTGACGCGTGGAACGCTGGAGCAGAGTAACGCCCAGATCACTTTCAAATTCAGTAATCATTCTGGAAACAGACGTAGCCGAGACGCCAAACAAACGAGACGTTTCCGTGAAGCTACCAGTACGGGAAATCGACAGGAAAAGCTCCATGGCGCGAAGGCGATCCATGATTACTCCATAAAACGCAAAACAGAAACCGTATTTTATGGGATTCCATCGAATATTGCCTGTAATTTAATATAGATCAACTATTATCACAAACAGGACAACACGATCATGGAATTTGGTGTATTTATTCTTGCCCAACAGCGTGGCTACCATCAAACCTCCCAGCAAGTCATCAAAAACTCGGTAGAACAAACAGTTGCTGCCGAGCAAGCCGGCTTCAATACGGCCTGGTACGCTGAACACCACTTCAACAATTATTCGCTGTCACCGTCACCGCTCATGATGGTGGCTCACTGTGCAGCCAAGACACAGCGTATTCGCCTTGGTACGGCCGTGTGCATTCTGCCCCTGTACCACCCTGCCCGCTTCCTCGCAGAAGTCGGGTTTGTGGACACCGTATCCGATGGCCGGCTGGAACTGGGTATCGGTTCAGGTTATCAGGAATTTGAATTTGAACGCTTCGGCGTGAATATTGCCGACTCCGGCAAGATCTACAACGAATTTCTTGACATCATTCCTCAAGGTCTTACGCAGAAAATCTTCGAATACGACGGTCAATTCCTCAAAGTCCCCCCCAGCTCCATCGCCGTACGCTGTGTGCAGGAACCCATGCCCCCCATCTGGGTCACATCGGGTAACCCTGTGACGCTGGCTCGCGCTGTACGTGAAAATCACCACTTGTTCGTCACTTCGCTGCTCAACGGTAACGAAGCGATTGCCAACCTGCGCGAGCGACTGGAAAAAACTGCGTCTGACGAAGGCAAAGACCTCGACAAAGACGTCAAATTCGGCTTCCTGCGCTGCGGTTATGCGTCTGACAACCAGGCCGAAATTGATGCCTACCTCGACAACGCACGCTTCCAGCGCCGTATTTCGGAAAGCCTGAAATACCGCCGCGCACAGTCGGAAGATGGCTACATGGTCAAAGAAGTTCCCTCGGAAACCGATCTGAGCTTCGAACAGCTGCGTAAAAACCTCCCGGTAGGTTCCGTAAACCAGGTCATTGACAAGCTGCTGGAAGAAATCAGCATTCTCAAACCCAAGCATATCGCCCTGCAAACCCAGCTCGGTGATTTCGATCAGAAAACCATGCTCAAACAGATTGAACTGTGGGGCGACAAAATCATTCCGGCCGTTCGTAAAGAACTGCAGGTTGAAGTCACTGCCTGAAGGGGCCCATTATGCGCATCTACCTGACCAACGCCGGCGCTGTCACCCTGCTTGAACCACTCGACTTTAAACGGCTTGATGTACTGGTTGACCCACAGCCCGCTGAACAACTGGAACGCCTGATTGCACGTATCGGTCAACGCGAAGGCAATGAGCACCTACGTCTGTCACCTGCCGTCCTGCGATTTATTTCAGGCCATGCAGGAGAACCCGACTGGGAAAATGGCTTTGCCGCGATGATCAGTTACGCCAGCCAGGCTGGCTGGGTGGATGCGCAAGGTAATGTTCGTGCCCACCTCACCCCGAACGAAAACCAGGCTGTGGTTTCAGAAGACGAATTCAAGGCCGCAATGCGCTCGCTTCCAGCCGGTGTCAGTGCAATAACAACCGGTATCGGAGAGGCTGTTGGCGGGATGATTGTGTCAAGCCTGACCTCGATTTCGGCCGAGCCCCCCCTGGTCGGTTTTTTCGTGAATGTTACCTGCTCCATGGCAGCTCCCTTACTTGAGAATGGCCGTTTTGTCGCAAACATCCTGAGCGACACACATGGCACAGTCATGTCGGCATTCCTGACAGAAAAACAGGGACCTGACCGTTTCAAACGGGGTCAATGGGTTGAAGGCCAACATGGTCCGGTGCTGGCAGATGCGCTTTCAAGCATTGAATGCGACATCGTCAATACGGAAGTATTGGGAACACATCGCATGATTGTTGGCAAAATCCGCAAGAGCAGCGTGCATGCGGCCAACCCGATGGTGCACTTCAATTCGGGTACCCATCGCCTGGAAGCCGTTTAACCCGGCAACCGATCCAGTTCCAGAAACGCCGCAGCCAGCACCCGGGTGCCATCAAACAGCTGATCGGGCGTAATGGATTCTTCCGGGCAGTGGCTACGCCCATCAAGGCACGGTATGAATACCATGCCCGTCGGGCAGAGCCGCTGCATGTAGGCGGCATCGTGGCCGGCACCACTGGGCAAAACAGTGCTGGCATACCCCAAAGCCGATGCGGCCTGTGTAATAGCTTGCATGGCAACCGGTGAACAGGGTGTTGCAGCACCCCGGCTCAGTTCAACGGTTTCCAGCTGAACCCCCATACGTTGCATATCAGGTTCAATGGCCGACAAAACCCCGGTTGCAAACGTGTCAAGCACAGCCTCGCTGTCGCTTCGTACCTCCAGCACCAGTTCAACACGGCCAGGGACTGCGTTGGGCACATTCGGAGCAACCTGAATACGCCCCACTGTTGCAACCACGTAATGCGGGTTGCTGGACAACGCGCGCGCCTGCTGGTCAACCTGCTGAACAAGATGCGCAGCCGCCACCAGCGCATCGGCGCGCAGATGCATGGGCGTAGTGCCGGCGTGGTCGGGACGACCCTGCAAACCGATGGCCAACCGACGAATACCCACAATGTGGCTGACAACGCCGATCGGCAGGCCGCTCTGCTCAAGCACCGGCCCCTGCTCAATGTGCAATTCCAGAAAAGCCGCCATGCTGCCCGGCACACGACGTGCGGCAGGCAACGCTTTGGGGTCACCACCGTAGCGACGCAAACCTTGAGCCAGCGTTTCGCCATCAGAACGTGCAGCAGCCAGCATGGCCGGCCCCAGCATGCCGGCCATGGCACGGCTGCCCACGCAGGAAATACCGTAATCGGACGGCTCTTCAGAAAGAAAATCGATGACTTCGAAGGGGTGATTCAGCAACACGCCTGCATCGGTCAGGGCATGGGCCAGTTCAATACCGGCCAGAACACCAATAATGCCATCGTAGCGCCCCCCACCGACCACGGTGTCGGTGTGCGACCCGGTGACCAATGGCGGAAGATCAGGTGACCGACCCGGCATGCGACCGATCAAGTTGCCTGCCGCATCGGTACTGACCTGCAAACCGGCCTGGCGCATTTGCTGGCTGAGCCAGACCCGCGATTCCAGATGAAGATCAGTGAACGCACGGCGTGTCCAGGGCGCTTCGGGCAATGTGTACCGGGCCAGTTCTTCAGTACGCTGCCATAAACGCTGCTTGTTCAGGGAACGCAACAAAGGATGGTGTTCAGGCAAGGCATTCATAAAGGAAAAAAGTGTCTGTAAACTATGAACCGCACTGAGCGCGTGTCCAGTCGGCCAGGGCATGCATCAGCTCGTTCAGATCCGTGCGCACACGCTCGTAACCCGCGTGCGGCCGAAGCGTGGTTTCATCCATGTAAAGCGCGCGGTTCAGCTCAAGTTGCAAACTGTGACGGCCCGTTTCAGGACTGCCCACACGGCGAACGATTTCAACGCCTTTATAGGGATCGTTGATCGCAACGGAATAACCCCGACCAGTAAACCACTCGGCCACCATTTCCGCAAATTGCGGGCCTGCCGTTGTGCCATCGCGGTCGCCAAGCACGACATCGGGGTGCACAAGGCCTGGTTTGTCGGTGGCATAAGCTGCTGCGACACTAGGCATCGAATGGCAGTTGATATGCCAGACTTTGCCGAACTGGGCCTGGGCATCGGCCACAAGGGACTCAAGTATGGCATGGTAAGGCTTCCAGCAGGCATTGATACGGTGCAGCACTTCACCGTGTGTCAGTGTGCGGTCGTACAACGGCGTACCGTCGTCGAGCATGCGCCAGATCAACCCCTTGCCCAAACGCACCTTGGAACTGCCGGAAACAGGTTCGGGCCACGGGGTATCAAGCAACAGCGGATCGATTTCATCGAGTGCGCGGTTCGCATCAATGTAACTGCGGGGGAAACGGGCTTCCAGTAAAGGAATACCCCGCTCAACAGCCCCCCCCCAGAGATCAGCAACCCAGGTATCTTCGGCAGTACGCAACGGCCCTTGAGGAACCACCGACTGAAAATCAGGCGGATAGACCGTGCCGCTATGCGGTGAATCGAGTACCAGAGGAACCGCGACCCGGGATTTCGGGTAATCGGCTGGCACATGAAGACTGTACGACAAAGGCTGAGTATGGGATCGCATAATGAGGGGGACGCTGTTAAACGATAGGCTTACTGACTGATGGTAATGTTGGCTTCTTTGGCAATGCGCGCATTGCGGGCAATGGTTTCTTCGATCTGCGCCTTGAATTCAGCCGGGCTGTTGCCCACCGGTGTTGCACCCAAACCGGCCAGACGCTCTTTCACGGCAGGATCCTGCAAGACGGCAATCGCGGCCTTCGACAGTTTTTCAAGCACGGGGGCTGGCAAATTGGCAGGGCCCACCAGGCCAAACCACGAAGAATCATTCACCGCTTCCAGACCCACTTCCTTGAATGTGGGTACATTCGGCAGCGAAGAAGAACGTTCGGGCGCAGCCACGGCCAGGGCCACCAATTTGCCGCTGTTGACGTGGGGCAAGCTGGACGGCAGGTTGTCGAACAGGATATTGACCTGACCGGCCAAGGTGTCGTTCAGTGCGGGGCCCACGCCACGGTAGGGCACATGCAGAATATCGGTACCCGAAGACGTTTTGAACAGTTCACCCATCATGTGGGAAACCGAACCATTGCCGGCGGACGCGTAACTGTATTTGCCCGGGTCTTTCTTGGCCAGTGCCAGAAATTCCTGCATGTTCTTGGCAGGCACCGAGTTATGCACCACCATGATATTCGGCACAGCCGCCAGATTGGTGATGGGTGTGAAATCCTGGGGAACCTTGTACGGCAGATTCGTATACAGCACGGGATTGATACCATGGGTACTAACGGTGGCCATACCCAGCGTGTAGCCATCGGGTGCGGAATTGACCAGCGCTCCGCTGCCGATCGAACCACCAGCTCCGGCCTTGTTTTCCACCACAACCGTTTGCTTCAACTGCGTACCCAGCTTATCGGCAACCAGACGAGCAACGATATCGGTCGTGCCACCCGGCGCAAACGGAACAATCAAGGTGATCGGTTTGCTGGGGTAATCCTGTGCCTGGGCAACTGCATTGGCGATGGGTGTCAGTGCGGCTGCACCGGCCACACAAAAACTGAGAATCAGCTGGCGTCGTTTCATGGTTTCCCCTTAATGGAAGACGTTTTGAAGTGGATTGAAGGCCTGCAGTGCACCTTACCGCCCCATTTTTCCCTTATTTCGCTTTATTGCGCAACAGAAAGATTTTCAATCAGGTATTCTTTACAGGAATATTTAAAAATGGCGCCAGCCTGTTTTTTCTTTCTTTCGCACCCGCAAGTACCGCCATGCGCCGATTCTGCCCTTCAATCAGTGAACTGCAAGCCTTTGAAGTTACAGCAAGAAATGGCAGTCTCACACGTGCAGCCCAGGAACTGTGCGTCACCCAGGGTGCCGTCAGCAAACAGCTCAAAAGCCTTGAAACATTCCTGGGGGTACAACTGTTCACGCGTACCCGCTACGGACTGGTGCTCACCGATGCCGGCCATGTGTATTTACAAAAAGTGGAACGTGGCCTGAAACTGATCGAGGCAGCCTCGCTGGAGCTGATCGCAAGCCAGGGGCGGGGGGGCACCCTGAAACTTACCTGCATGCCCACCTTCGGTGCCCGCTGGCTCATTCCACGCCTGCCAACCTTCCTGAAAGAACGCCCCGACATCCGCCTCGACTTCCTGCCCCACCAGCACGGCTACGACTTTTCGCTGCCGGAACTGGATGCCGCCATACGCTTTGGCACAGGACAGTGGCCAGGCAGTGTTGCCGACTACCTGGCAGGCAACGACATGGTACCGGTATGCCACCCGCGCATTGCACGGCAATGTCACGCGCCCGCCGATCTGCTGGGGCACCCTTTATTGCACCATGTCACCACCTTGGGTGAATGGACCGACTGGTTCGAACACAGTGGCATTTCACACCCGCGTACCCGTGAAGGCTCACGGTTCGACCAGTACTCCCTGCTCACGCAGGCGGCCATTGCCGGCTTCGGTATTGCCCTCATTCCCCGATGCCTGGTTCTTGATGAACTACACGATGGCCGACTGGAAACTGCCGTCACCGTTCATCGGACCTCGGCACGCGGCTACTACCTGTGCTATCCGGAATCACGGGCAAGCATGCCCGCGCTGAAAGCCTTCCGGGCCTGGCTGCTGACTGCCGCGAAAACCTGACACAGGCCCGGCGGCAAAAGCACTACACCAATAAAGCCAAGGCCCCCGTCACCAACAAAAACACCAGGCACACACGGCGTGCCAGCGCCTGGTGTTTTTGCGCGGCATAGCGGTGCAATACGCTGCCCAGCTGCGTGGCCAGCACAAAAACCGGCAACAAAAGCACTACAAAAACGGTCTGGTAAAGACTCAGGGAGCCTGAAAGCGTGAAAGGCACCAGCGTGGCCATCTGGGTAAAAAAGAAGAAAACAATCATGACCGACCTGAAAATGACCGGTGTAACAGAACGATCAGAGAGCAGGTAAAGAACCAGTGGCGGCCCGCCAATACCGCTAATGGCCGTCATGAACCCGCTGAGCGCACCTGCGACCGTATCTTGCACACGGCCACGCCGACCGGCGTAATACCAGCCGCGCAGCATCAGCAACGCCACCACAATCACCACCAGACCAACCGTTTTTCGCATGAGCGCAGCATCAAGCGAATGCACCATGAACAGGCCCAAGGGTACGCCCAGCAACGCGGGAACCAGCAAACGCAACACCAGCCCCCAGTCTACGGTGCGCAACGCCGCCGGCAAAATCTGGAAAACCGTGAGCACGTGCAAAAGAAGAATGACCGCCAGCGTGTCGGTGGGCGACAACACCAGGCTGAATACAGGCGCCATGAGCAAACCGGAACCGAAGCCAGCAAAGCCGCGCATGACACCGGCCAGCAGCGATACCGTGGCCAGAACCACAAAATCGGGTAATGCGGGCAAACCCGCCACAAACCAGTCGGGCAGCATGAATTTCCTGTGGGTATTGAAAGCGTGCTCTCCACGATGCACACTTTGGCGGGTTTTTCACTCCGAGGCTACGCATCAGTGATTACACCCAGCCAGCCCCTGTGGATATACGATAGTACGAAAAACCCGCCGATCAAACGTGAAACCCATTCGTTCCGCGATTCATGCCCTTTGACTCCGAGATTTACGTCTATTACTTCCGTAATTTACGTTATTCATTTCCGAGATTTACGTTAGCTTCTCTTTATGAATATGGAATCCCTTATCCCGCGCCAGATTAAGCCGCGCATCGCTGAAGCGCTTATAGACACACCCGTTGTGTTACTGGCAGGCCCTCGTCAGGCTGGGAAGACAACGCTGGTACGGCAAATCGCAGAACAACAGGGATTACGCTACCTGACCATGGATGATGCATTGACATTGCTATCGGCACAGGAAGATCCGGTCGGGATGATTCGCAGTCTGGATCGAGCAGTGATTGATGAAATCCAGCGCGCACCTCAGCTTCTGATAGCCATCACGGAGCCCGCCAGCATTACCTGGAACAAAAGCGATGGCATAGCCGTTTGGGCGACAGGAAACAACGAAGTCGATTGCGAAGAAACAGGCTAAACCGGGGCTACAATCGGACGAAACAATTGGATACTCGCCACTGAGTACTCAGACAGTCTACTCCAGACCAACCATGTTCCCTGTGGCGGGCCTGTGCACAACCCGGAAACACCATGAACCACCAAGCCCTGTCCTCCTTCATCTGGTCGGTTGCTGACCTGCTGCGTGGCGATTACAAGCAATCAGAATACGGCAAGGTCATTTTGCCCTTTACCGTTCTGCGCCGCCTGGACTGTGTGCTTGAAAGCACGAAACCAGACGTTCTGAGCGAATTCACCGCCAAAACGGCGGCTGGGCTTAACCCTGACCCCTTTCTGTTACGCAAATCGGGACAAAGCTTCTACAACACCTCGCCGCTGGATCTGGTCAAACTGCTGGGTGACCAGGATCATATCCGCGAAAACCTGTACGCCTACATCCAGGCGTTTTCGCCGGCAGCCCGCGATATTTTTGAGCGCTTCGAGTTCCACACTCAGGTTGAACGCCTGGCCAAAGCGGGTTTGCTGTATCTGGTCACTGAAAAATTTGCCAATATCGACCTTCACCCCAGCGTGGTTGATAACGCCCAGATGGGTCTGGTGTTCGAGGAACTGATCCGCAAATTTGCCGAAATCAGTAACGAAACGGCCGGGGAACACTTCACCCCGCGCGAGGTGATCCGCCTGATGGTGAACCTGCTGTTCATCGAAGACGACGACGTACTGACGCCCGGCAATGCCGTAGTGCGCACCCTGTACGACCCGACGGCCGGCACCGGGGGCATGCTGTCGGTGGCCGGCGAACACCTGCTGGAACACAACCCCGCAGCCCGCCTGACACTGTATGGCCAGGAACTGAATGATGAGTCCTATGCCATCTGCAAGGCGGACATGCTTATCAAGGGCCAGGACGTAGGCAACATCGTGGTCGGCAACACCCTTTCCGAGGACGGCCACGGCAGCAAGAAATTCGACTACATGCTGTCCAACCCACCTTTTGGCGTGGAGTGGAAAAAGGTTGAAAAAGAGGTCCGCAAAGAACACACGGAAAAAGGCTTCGATGGCCGCTTCGGTCCGGGCCTACCCCGTGTGTCGGATGGGTCCATGTTGTTCTTGCTGCACCTGATCAGCAAGATGCGCCCAGCCGTTGATGGTGGCAGCCGGATCGGCATCGTCCTCAATGGCTCGCCCCTGTTCACCGGCGGTGCTGGCAGCGGGGAATCGGAAATTCGCCGCTATGTGCTGGAAAACGATCTGGTCGAAGCCATTATTGGCCTGCCCACCGATATGTTCTACAACACGGGCATCAGCACCTACATCTGGATC